>CAZXGO010000190.1:0-1096 GCA_964640035.1 uncultured Chitinophagales bacterium | reverse complement strand
TCGAATGGGTCCATGATAAGGCCGGTGATGAAGACTGGGAACTTGAACTAAAAAATGATTAAACATGGCAAATACAGTATCAAATTATTTGGAAATTAAAGGTACCGATGAGGTGATTACCTCAATGGATAATCTTTTTGAAAATGCTGGTGGTTATGCCAATACCACTCAGTTTGTAAACACCTTCTATGGTACCGAATTCGAGGGTGGAGTATCCCACGATTGGTTATATGAAAATGTGGGAACAAAATGGATTTATGTTGAGAACGATATTGATACGGGTTCTTGGAACATTGCAACCGCATCATATACACCTAAGGAGTTTTGGGTACACCTTTATAAGAAAGCTGCCGAGATTGACCCCGATGTTCAAATCCATGTGAAATTTGAGGACGAATCGTATGAACCCGTAGGTGGTTGTGCGGTGATGAAATCTCCTGATGGTGTTCCCCAATACCACATGGATGAAGATTATGACATGGAAAACCCAACCAATGATATGGATTGGGATGATGAAGGTTATGATGATGCCCAAATGGAGTTTATGGAGGAAGTTGCGGATGTGACCGATTCGTGTCTCCAAGAGTGTATCAGAGTAATTGGAGAAGGTCAAGGATCACCTATCTAATCTTTTAGACATATATTACGGAGAACCCCCTATTAAGGGGGTTTTTCTTTTTATGGGTATTTATCCCTATGGAACTATACTTAACTCTCATACAGTTAGTCGTTTTCTTATCCTATGTGGGTTTAATTGTAAAACGATACGGTATCATACCATCAATCTCAGATTCTTGGTATCATTTATCAATTGCACAAAAGGGTTTGTTTACTCTTTTCACTTGGGGAATTGGTATCCCCATGTTATTCTACGGAAACTGGTTATTTTTCTTATCAGGTGCGGGGTTTGCGTTCGTTGGGGCAGCAACCCAATTCAAATCAATATTAGCTAACACCAATAAAATCCACTATGGAGGTGCTGTAGTTGGTATCCTTGGAGCTCTTTTGGGTATATGGGTGAAATTCGACACCATATTACCACTATTGTGGTTCGTATTCAGTGCAGTGATGATACAGGTTAGTCACTCAAAAAACA
>CAZXGO010000189.1:1786-3996 GCA_964640035.1 uncultured Chitinophagales bacterium | reverse complement strand
TTGGAAAGGTGTTACTACTAGAGCACAACTTTATATGAAGGATTTTCCTAATTAATAAGGAGTTGGCTCCCAACCACCTTCACCACTTCCTGTGTATCTGTAAGTTCTTAACTTAAGACCAGATACTGGATCTTCAATATATCTTGGTGTTACTGACCAAGATCCACCTGTTGTTGCTATGTAAATTCTGCCACCATCGGTTAAAACACCAACTGCGGTATTACCTGTGCTGTCTCCAACAGAGTTTACAGCGATAACTCTATACATATATGCTGTGTATGCTGAGCAAGAGTTGTCTGTATATGTTAATGTTGTATTTCCTACTGTTGCTATTGTTGAATAACTTCCACTTGCTGCAAATGTCCATTGACTACCGTTCCAAGTTTTTGTTGCTAATGCTCTTTGAACCTTATAAGATGTTATTGCGTCTGTGCCAGAAGGAACACCAGGATTGCTCCAGTTAATAATTGTTTGAGTTGGTGTAAATGCTGTTGCTACTGCACTAATTGTAGTTACAGCGTTTGGCACTTGTGGTTGTACAGGAACAGTATATGAGCCTGTAGAAGTTGTGGCAGTTCCAATTGAGTTTGTTACTTCGACTGTAAAAGTTACAGTTTTATTCCATTCTGTAGTTATATTAAAGGTTTGTGGGCTTGTCAAATTACTTCCAGTAGCACTAACTGCAGTTTCACCACTTGGAGTTACTCTAACAAGAGTCACATTAGATGAATTGTTAGTAAAAGAAACTACAACTGTAAACTCATTTTTAGTTGTATTTGTTGATCCTTGAGTTACAGAAACACTGTTAATTGTTGGAATACCTTGTGCAAGTTGAGCAGTGCTTGTAACAATTCTACTTGTTCCAGATAGGCTTACAGTCTCTCCATATGTTCTTTCTAAATATGCATGTCCACGATAATTTGTTCCAGGAGTAAGATTGGTTCCAGAAAAAGATGTTGGTGATGATCCAGTAAGGTTTGCAAAAGGTTTAGTTGAGGAAGACGATGTGTTAACTAAATATCTAAGACTATATGGTTCTGTATATCCAGATGGAACAGAAAAGTTCCAAGTTATACTTTTATCACCTTTTGTAATAGTTGTATATGTAACTGGTGGTGGTGGACCATTTCCAATTAATGCCATTGCAAAATCTGAACTACCACTTGATATTGGAAGAAATGGAATACCTCCAGGGTTAACATCTGGTTCTTGGGTTCCTATAGAAGATGCAACGCTTGCAACTGAAAATGTATCAATCCATTGATCTTCAGTTGAACTAATAGAGCCATCATCAATAAGTTTAATTTCCATATTTCCACTAGCAGAAGTAGTTTGAAATCCTATCCAATATTGTGAGCCATTTGTTTGTTGAGAGTCATCAAGAATTACTGGGTCTCCATTTATGTTTTGTAAAGATAGTGTTAGTGCTCCAAAACTAGTAGAACTAAGAGTTGTTGTACTATTTCCTGCTCTTACAAGTGATAGTGTATAGTTATCAAGTGTGCTCATTTGATAAATAACAGCCTTTAAATTTCTTGTTCCAGATACTTGTCTTACACTTGGAAGGTATATAGAAAATATTTCATAAGAACCCAAGCCTTTAGGAATATAAAATGGATGTAAGTAAGTTGTAGTTGTTGATGTATTTATAGTATATGCTGTAGATAAAAGAGATGGGGCTACATATTTTGGAACAGGAAATTCACTAAGCAGTGGATTGTCTGTAGAACTAGAGTTAACATAAAAATATGCAGTCATTATGCACTCCTAATCCAGATGTCTCCTGAACTCGCTCCTGTAGGAGTTGTTGAACCTACATAAATTCTTGCAGTACCAACAATTAGCCCTGTTGTTCTTGTACTTACATTGTTAGGTACAGTTACAGTTCCAGTAAATGTTGCAGCAGCAAGGTTAGCCTTATTGTTAAATGCTGAAATAATGCCAGTAGAAACTGAGTTGCTGTTTGTTGCATCTGTTCCTATAGAAATTGTATTTGTATTATCACTTAAGTTTTTATTAGTAAAACTTTGAGATGTGCTTGTAGTTGCAAGAGTTGAGTTTGCGGTAGGAACTGTTAATGTTACTGTAGTTCCATCAGAAATTCCAGAAATAGCAAACTTAAATTTTCTACTGGTCCCAGTGCTAGAAACAAAATCAACTGATTCTGCAGTTAATGTTTTATTTGTTAAGGTGTCTGTCGTAGCACGACC
>CAZXGO010000189.1:0-1776 GCA_964640035.1 uncultured Chitinophagales bacterium | reverse complement strand
CTAGTTGGCAATGTAAGTGTTCCAGTATTTGATATAGTAGAAATTATTGGAGATGTTAAAGTTTTATTTGTTAATGTTTGAGATGCTGCTAAAGTAACAACTTCTGAACCACTAATTTTTACTTTGCCTGTACCTAGTGCAGCAAGATTAAGATCAGAATTTGTAACAGCAATATTTGATGTAACTGTAGATATTGTCGGACCACTTGCTGCAACTGCGTTTGTAATACTAATATGATTTACGCCATCTGGAACAGTATTAAAAGTTATATACCTACGAAAATCATTTGAACTATCTGTAATTCCACCACCACTAACAATTCTTGGTAAAGTTAATATTTTGTTTGATAATGTTTCTTCTCCTGCTAAACTTACTTGTACAGGCTCCCAACTAAGACCTGTTGTCTCTGCAGATTTTACAGTTAACACATATCCTTCAGGACTTGGGCTTGTTGGCAAAGACAAAACACCAACAGTTTCAAAGGCTGTTCCTACCAACAAATCACCTTTTGCTGTTATTTCGCTTTCTTGAATACCAGTTGTAGTTTCAAGGTTATTTACTGCAGTTTGCAAATCATAAATATATCTTGCAATACCAACTGATGGAAGATTTGATGCTGTAGGATTTGATGGGTTATACTCTTCATCTCCATAATGATAAAACCTTAATGCAGTCTGAATGTTAGCCTCTTGATCAAGTGCTGGAATTATTGTGGGAATTAATACACCAATATTGTCAGCCATACTATCCTCCTACAACAGACACAAACACTTGTATGGTCTGATCTCCTGTTAAGTCTGAAGCAGTTCCACCACTAAATGAAACTCCTGAAAAATCTAGTTTTAAATATTTAATGTCACTCACAGTTTCAATACTTTTAGATACTGATGAGGCAATTGGCAGAGTTCCTTCAATATTAAACTGAACATTGAAATCATCGGCGGTAACAGTAGAAAGATTTATATCAGTAGAAATGCTAGTGATTGGAATACTTTGACTACCTTCTCCAGATGTAAAAGTTACAGAATAATTTGATGCAAAAAGGGTTGGAGCAATTTTAATAATTTCTACCCAAGTGTTGCCAGAAATTTCAGTGACATATTGATACATATAGTATCCGCCACCTGCAGTTATATCAATATATAAATCATTAAGTTGAACTGTTTCTGTTATAACTCCTGGTGTTGTGTTTGGATTTCCAATATTAGCAAATACTTTACTTCCACGAGTACCTTGAGGACCAATATCAACAAGTAAGTCTACAACTTCTGGTGGACCAAAAACTACGACATCGCTAGTATTTAAAAGAACATCAACCATTACGATACCGCTCCTGTCACATCATCTGTTACAGTGATCGTGCCAGTAAGAACAGTATAAACAAGCGTTCCATTTGTCATCTGAACATCGTATACATATGTTCCTGGATTAAGTGTTCTTCCAACTGCGGGGGTAATAGAACAAGTAATCGTATTATTACCTGTACTTACAGTAGCAGAAGCAGCATATTGAGTTCCAGTAGAACCTCTCCTATTAGCAATAGTAAAACTTGCTGTATATCCTGTTAGTGGAAATGCACTGTTGTTTGATGATTTTGGTCTAACAACCATTTCATAACTATCTCCACGATAGTAGTTAAAATTAAATGTACTTGGAAATGCCATTATGCTTTCACCTTCACTGTCTTGCCATCAATCCTCATTACAGGCGGTATATTGCTATTCTGAGTCCTTATTTTTACAATTGGGTAGTTCATAACCCACCTCCGTATGTTAC
>CAZXGO010000188.1:0-4077 GCA_964640035.1 uncultured Chitinophagales bacterium | reverse complement strand
GTTAAAGCCGTGGTTAATCAAGACCTTCTTTCTAAGTTTTGTTTTGAGTACGTTTGGAATTCTTTTCAATTCTGATCCTGCGCAAGCTGCCTCGTGTGGACCGTCGACGGTAACCGTTAATCCGCTACATCGTCCCGATTCAACCCTCAGACCTTTTTATATCGATGATGGAACAACTAAAAGGTCTGGATACGTTGGATGGTCTTTATCTGAAGCAAATTCAGATGTCTTGAGTGATGATGTCTGGATCAAATTATCAAATTTCTCTGGAGTTCTCGGCGTGGCTAGCTCACAAGATTCGATTTTTCCAGTTCGTGGCGCTACCAGTGGAGATGCCTCTCCGCTGCCCTCGGCCTATGCTTATTTGACGGCTTCTGGCGATTCCAGTTCCGCGCAATCATTCACTGTTGGAATTTACAATGGCTATCCTTTCTCAGGTAATACTGTCGTTTGTGAGTTTTCGGATGGTTTTAGCAAAGTCGTCGACATCATTTCTGCAAATTCAAACAAGGTAACGAACAGGTCTATAAGTACATTGTCCCCAGTTTTGGGCGGTACATTTTCAATAACTGTCACCGGAGATACTGGACTTATTTCTCAAACTAATAATGATGATGAATTTAATGGATGGGGTGTGGTCTCTTTATCGCCTGCCATGGAAAACTCTTGGCCTGCGAATTCCTTTAATCTTATTGGAGTTACCTTTACACGAACAGCAACCAGTACCGTGGCTTATGATGAATTGAGGCATTATTTTGGTAGTTCTGACACCCCTTACACTGTTCAATTTGATTTTATAGTCCGGGGTTCAACTGTAGGTTCAACGGGAATCTCGCCGTTGAGTGCTGTGGCCTCGGGCTCAACAACAAAGTACACAGGCGCTGTAGTTGGCGGTGCTTCCGAAATCGCCAGCCCAACGATTCCGATCACCGCAGCCAAATCCGTAAATTCCAAGACAGATGAAGCACCTGGAACTTCGTGGCTGGTCACCTATAAAGTTGTGTTAACTAATTCGGCGGCCTCTGCAATAACAATAGATCGAGTTCAAGACAATCCGACTCCGGATTCAGCTTGGTCATATAAAGCTGGCTCGACCACGCTCGATGGAAGTCCATTTAGCGACACCTTAGTAAAGACTTCTGGTGGAGTCTTGTACTTTGCTGGACCAATAACAGTTCCTGCAAATTCGTCTAGAACTTTGATCTACGGATTGGTTTTAACGGACAGCACAAGCAACACCGTAGGTGCAGAATTTGCAGGGGGCATAGCTCAGGGAACCTCCTCAGTTACGGTTAACCCAACTATTAACCTATCAATTTCTCCTGACTCATTGAATAACGGTACTTATGGATCCGTTATATCTGGAGACACAATTACGGCATCGGGTGGAACTGCCCCTTATTTGTACGGCGTTTCCGTTGGAACATTACCTAATGGCCTCACTTTGAATTCTTCCACGGGGGCGGTGACGGGAACACCGACGGCTGCAGGCACCTTCACTTTTACAATAAGAGCAACCGATTCTGCTTCGGGAGTGGGAACCAAGCAATATACGTGGGTCATTGACAAAGCATCACTAACGATAACTGCATCATCTCCCACAGTCACTTACGGTGATGCCGTTCCCTCAATAACACCTTTATACTCAGGATTTGTAAATTCTGAAACAAGTAGCTCTTCTAGCTTCACTACCGGCCTAACTCCTCCTACATGCACTACAACGTACACAAATACAAGCAACGCTAATACAACACCAACGACCTCATGTAGTGGTGGTTCATCTACTAATTACACGTTCTCCACTTACACACCAGGAACGGTCACCATAAACAAGGCGAGTCAAGTGGTTACTTGGCTTCCAACCTCAACCTATGGGACTTCGGCGCAGCCTGTGACTTGGTCGTCAAGTGCAAGTTCAAGCGGAAGTGGATCAATTAGTTATGCGGTAACTACCCCTGGCTTATTGAATTGCTCAATCACAGGAGGAAATTTAGTTTGGACCACCGATGCAACGGGTAATTGTGTTGTAACCGCAACGGCCGCCTCAACTACGAACTTTGATGAGGGTTCAACGGATGTAACGTTTACGATTACAAATAAACTTGTTGCAACTATAACTTTGACTTATACAGACTTTATATATGGATCTACTACAACCGCTAATCCTTCCTTTAGTAAAGGGAGTAGCGATGGAAATTCAATTGGCTACTCTCGCTCCGAATCATCTTCATCCGTATGCTCAGTAGATATTTCAACTGGAGTGGTTACTGTTTTGTCTGCTGGAAATTGTATAGTCACAGTTTTAGTTTCAGGCGGTACAACATATGAGGATGGATCAGCAAGCGATACCTTGACTATCTCGAAAGCAAGCCTCACAGTTATTCCGGACGCACAAAGTCGAGTCTTTAGTGACCCTGAGGGTACTTATACTTTTTCTGTTACCGGCTTTGTCTTGGATGAAAATGCGGGCACAGCCGCTAATTATGTGTCGCCCACTTGTGACTCGGACTATACAAATTCCACTTCTGCATCTTCTTCTCCTAGGACGATAACGTGCTCTGGTGGTTCTGCTACCAATTACTCCTTCATTACAACGGCAACTGCTAACCTCACGATTTCTAGGCCAAGTGCTTCAACGAAAAACGTAAATCGCCTGGATAAGGGTAAAAATAACGCTACGCTTAAGGGAGATTCAACTCTATCTTTAACTGAACCAAAGTTTTGCGTCAAGAATGTTTCTTTCGTTATCTCTGATTTCGCTTCAGTTTGCGCGGGTGATTCGATAAAGTCGGTAAGTCGAACCTCTGAAAACGAATATGAATTGGATGAGAATGACTTACAAGAGAGCACCGAATATCACTTTGTTTTCTTTGGGAGAGCTGGAGAGGATACCGTAACTGGGGAAGTAAAGAAGTTTAAGACTGATCCACTTGTTGAAACCAGAGACAGAACTTCTTTAGCTGCTAGATCTGCCAAATTAAATGCCCGAACTAGTGAACTATTGACAAGTCCTAAATTCTGTTTTAGTCCGACTGCATTTAGCGACTTAGCTACCTGCAAGTCTTTGGCAGATAAAAGAATTGAAAACGCAACGCTTGTTGGAGATTCTTTGCTAGGTTCATCAATTGTTACCAAAAAGGCCTCATTTTCTGGAAGAACAGGTTATTTACTCGCCCGGCAAGAGTTACCCCGACGGGGTAATGTGGTAGCGACCTTTACGTACGAGTATTCTGCTGCTGAACTAGATCCAAGTACCACTTACTATTTCATTATTTATGGAACCGTAGACAGAACCGATTATTTTACAGATCCAAGCGAAGCCAATCCTGAATTCGATGGTGGCGTTAAAAGCTTTACAACTCAGACAGAAGCATCCGGTGGTTCTGGAGGCGATTCCGGTGGGGGATCTGGAGGCACTTCAAGTACTCCTGTCGTCACTCCAGGCCCAATAATCAAGGCAATATCTAAATCACTAGTTTGCTTCTCTGGAAATGATCTGACAATTTCAGGTTCGTATTTTGATGATGGACGTGTGACTTTTGACGGTACCGCTGTGATTGTACAAGGTCTATCAAGTTCATCAATTTGGGTTTCTTTACCGCAGGGCTCAGTGGGACGTAGAACTATCGAAGTCACAACACCTCATGGAGTAGCCACGACTTATATTGAATTTGTCTCCGTCCCTAAGCCAGTTTTCCAACCAATTCGAATTCCTTATTTTGCTCAGGGGTCATTCATTTCATTGCCTTTTGTTGCCACAAACACGACTACTTACGGGTTTTTAGGCAAGCTACCTTCGGGACTTTCGATGAATCCGACAACGGGAGAGATTTCTGGAATCCCAACTGAAAATGGAGTTTTCGTTCTATCTCTTACGGCAACAAACATCTGTGGCGAGACAAAACAATTAGTCGAATTAGATATTGATACTCCTACACCAATTGCGATGAGCCACCGAATCAATTTCTTACCAGGAAGCTGCATAATTCCAGATTCAGCTAAGGCATCATTGGAGGCTTTCCTGGTGAAAGCAAAGGGCTTGTCGCCTAGAAACATAATCCCTGAGATTTATGTGAG
>CAZXGO010000187.1:617-4146 GCA_964640035.1 uncultured Chitinophagales bacterium | reverse complement strand
GGTGTGCCTCCCGTCAAGAACCGCAGCGTTGAACGGACCGCCACGTTCGCAGGCCGCGTTATAGGCATTGAGGGTTCGCATCGCCTCTTCCTGATTGACGTTCAGCTGCTTGACCAGCCCCTCCAGCGTGTCAGAGCGGAACGGTTCGCTGGTGGAATAGCGCGGCTCCAGCAGATGCATGACCTTGGCATCAAAGATCTGGTAAATCAGGCTCTTCGGCTGCTTGAGAATCAGGCCGCCATACTTGGCATAGGTGAAGGCCTGGAAGTCGACCGCCTCGTCAATCCAGCGTTTGCCTTCAACGTTGATCATCACGCCGTAGGGATAGGACAGCCGGTTGGTCTTGTCGGTCAGTTCCTTCTTGCCGTAGTCTGGCGCACTCGCCACGATCGGCGTGGCATGGCAACCGCCCCAGTGCCCCCAGGGCATGGCGCCGGCCTCCATCGCCATGCGCAGGCCGTCGCCGTAATTGAAGTTGGAGCCGCGCACTTTGGCGTGCCCCCATTCCTGGCCGAGGTAGCGCGTGCGCCATTCAGGATTGGTCTCAAACCCGCCACAAGCCAGAATCACCGCGCCGGCGCGGAGGGTTTGCAAGCCTTTTTCACCGCGTACGACGACGCCCTTGACCGCACCCTGCCCGTTCATGGCCAGGTCGAGCACATGCGCCTCGTAGCGGATCTCGACCCCCAGTGCTTCACAGGTCTTGAACCACTGTGCCGACAGACCGACCCCCTCATGCACCGTGCGCACGATCGCGCCTTTCGGCCATTTGAAGGTATTGCCGACCTTGATACCCATCACTGACTTGGCCAGTTCAAAGTGGTGTTTGCCGGAGTCCTGCAGCCAGCAGGTCGTATCGTAGGACTGCTCAATCAGCAGATCCGACAATTCAGGATCGCTGCGCCCATCGGTCACGCGCATCAGGTCGTCGCGGAAAGCCTCATGCGGGTAAACCGGTACGCCGGCATGAAAGCCCGGATACTCCTGCTCCACGGTCGGCACGAAGCGGTCCAGTTCATCGGCGTGGTTGAAGACGAAGCGGAAAATTGCGCCGCTGAAATGGGTATTCCCGCCTCGCTGTGATTTCGGCGCCTTCTCGAGGAGCAACACTTTGCGGGCTCCGTTTTCGCGCGCCGACACTGCGGCCGCACAGGCGGCATTACCGCCCCCTACTACGATAACGTCATAATCCATTTTTTGGACTCCAGGACAAATTCTGCGATTGTGTTGACTGACAATTGCGCCTTCTGAAAATGCGGTCCGAGTATGCGGCGGCACGCGAAATCGTGTCAATCGAAGCACGCCGCGAAGTGGTCCAAGATATGACCGCCCGCACACAAAAACCCTTCGGGGCAGGCATCATGCGAGTTACACTCGTTCCAACCGAGGAGAGTCCCATGAACGATGACCGCCGCGCCGCCACGAGCGCGACACCCCTGCCCACCCGCCAGCTCGCCGAATGGATCAGCGGACTGCGCTACACCGATGTGCCCCTTCGGACCCGCGAAGTGATGCGCATTGCGATTCTCGACACCCTCGGTTGCGGCATCTACGGCTACGGCACCCCATGGGCAGAGGCTGTTCTGCGCTGGGCCCGTGCCGGCGGCCAAACCGGCGATGCCACCGTTTGGGGAGAAGCAAAGCGCAGCCTCCGTGTCGCGGATGCCGCGCTGGTCAACGGCGTGGCGGCACACGCCTTCGAGCTCGACGACTACCACAACGCCAAGCTGCACGCGGGTGCCGTTGCGGTGCCGGCCGCGATCGCCATGGCGGAAAAGCTCGACGCCTCCGGCGAATCGCTGGTCACCGCGCTGGCGGCGGGTTACGAGACAATGATTCGCGCGAGTCTCGCCTCAAATCCGTCAGCCACCCGCCTGCGCGGCTGGCACATCACGGGCATTTACGGTCCGTTTGCCGCAGCAGCAGCCTGCGCCTCATTGCTAAAACTGGATCCGGAGCGTACTGCTTGGGCTCTCGGCCTTGCCGGAACGCAAGGGGCCGGCACCTGGGCCTTCAACGCTGACGGCACGATGAGCAAACGTCTGCATGCCGGCAAGGCCGCGCACTCCGGTGTTCTCGCAGCGGAGCTGGCAGCACTCGGCTTTTCGGGACCGACGCAGATCTTCGAATTTGGAGACGGCGGCGTACTGAAAGCGCACTCCGATTCAATCGATATCAGCCAGCTGACGGCGGGTCTCGGTGACATCTGGCACACAGACTACAACGTCATCAAGCCATACTCCTGCTGCGGCAGTTCGCATGCCTACATTGATGCAGCCCTTGATGTGCGTCAGCGCATCGGTGCCCCCTGGAATCCGGCGCGGCGCGTCAAGGTCGGGCTGTCGAAGGTGGTCGATGTGCAGTGCGGCTTTGATTACTCGCCCAGTTCAGCACTGAACGCCCAGATGAGTGTGCGCTACATCATCGCCGCAGCCCTGATGGACGGACAGGTTCTGCCGCCCCAGTTCAGTGAAGCACGCCTGAAAGATCCGCAACTGATTGACCTCGCCTCGCGACTGGAATTCGAGCACGACCCGAAACTGGATGAGCTGTATCCCGCGCATTTTGCCGGCTGGGTCGCGGCCGAAGACGGGGGGCAGTGGGTGCGCAAGGACATCCTCAATCCGAAGGGGTCCGTACACAACCCGGTCGATGCCGCCGGCGTCACCGAGAAGTTCCGCGGCATCAATCCCGGCCTTCCGGTCGATGCGATCGCACGCACCGCACTCGCCATCGAGCAGCACAGTGTGCGGGAACTGCTGGCACTGGCAGCGGAGCAGCAATGAGCACACCGAAAGCACTCAAGGAAGCCGCACGAAGCAGAAAAATCGCGGTGCTCGGCGTCGGCGCGATCGGCAGCAGTATCGGTGCCGATCTCACCCATGCCGGCTATGACGTCACCCTGATCGATCAGTGGCCTGCGCATGTGCGCGCGATGAAGGCCAACGGATTGCACGTACAGTTCAAGGACGGAAGCAATTTTCAGGTGCCTGTGAAAGCCCTTCATCTCTGCGACCTGTCGTCGGCGCGCCTCGAATTCGACATCGTATTTCTGGCCGGCAAATCCAACGACCACCGCTGGATGGCCGAACTGATCAAGCCCTGGCTGAAAAAGGACGGACTGCTCGTCGGCACCCAGAACGGCATGAACGATGACTCCATTGTGTCGATCATCGGCCGTGAGCGCGTCGCCGGCTGCGTCGTCGAACTGCAGGCCGAGTTGTTTACGCCGGGACAGATCCAGCGCAATACGCTGCGCAAAGGCACCTGGTTCACCGTCGGCGAACTGGACGGCCGCCTGAGCCCGCGCATCGAGGAAATCCAGACACTGCTCTCGGATGTCGGGCGCTGCGACATCACCAACAATATCTACGGGGCCAAGTGGACCAAGCTCATCGCCAACTCGATGACCATGGGCCCCTTCAGCCTGTTCGGCCTGCGCAATTTCGAGGCCTGCGAACTGCCGGGGATGTTCGATATTTCGGTGCAACTGGGACGGGAATCGCTGGCAGTTCGCAGGCCTCGAAAT
>CAZXGO010000187.1:0-607 GCA_964640035.1 uncultured Chitinophagales bacterium | reverse complement strand
CCGCTGTTCGGCCTGCGAGCCGACGAATTCGCCGGCTCCAGTGACGAGAACCTGATCACGACCATGAAGACGCTGATGTCTCATGTGGGCGGCGGCCGAACCGCGCCGATACACGACCACCTGAAAGGGCGCACTAGTGAAATCGCCTATATCAGCGGTCTGGTAGCCGCAAAAGGCCGTGAACTCGGCATCGACACCCCTGCGAATGCCGCCGTTACCGCATTGGATGACCGCATCAATCGCGGCGAGATCGACATGAGCCGGGACAACTACAACCGCCTGAAGGAACTGATTCACCCCGTCTGAACTGCACCACACAAAACAGCCGTCAGAAAAACATAAAGGAGGAGAAAACCATGAGAAAAAAATCACTGTTGTCCGCGATAGCCGGCCTTTGCATGGTACCGAGCCTGTTCCCGGCAATCGCCCTGTCCGCATTTCCGGAACGTCCCGTGCGCATGATCGTCGCATCGGCGGCGGGTGGCGGGACCGACATCATTGCGCGCCTGCTCGCCCGCAAGCTGTCAGACGACTGGTCGCAGACCGTGGTTGTCGATAACCGGCCGGGCGGTGGCGGCGTCATCGCAACCGATCTCCTTGCAAAGGC
>CAZXGO010000186.1:0-4153 GCA_964640035.1 uncultured Chitinophagales bacterium | reverse complement strand
AGGGTCTCCCTGCTTTTTCGCAAAAAAAATTCTGGAAAAAATTTTCTATAGCGCTATAATCTACCACCTCTTACTAATTGAGGAATTCAAACTGACTTCCTGTATATAGAAAAAGTGTTATAAGTAATTTTCAAAAGGGGTTGAAAAACTCAAAAAAAAATCTAATATTGCCGAGTTATAAAAGCTAAAATTACAAGTGTGGATGGGGCTGCTGAATTTTTCCTTAAGAAGATTCACGGATTAGAATTATCTGGAGAGATGCAGACGGCTGTTATTGAGTATCGGGTAAAGAGGAACAAGCTAGGCAAGTCTGACGAGGAGGCATTGGAAGGGTTATATCAGGGATATTTCGAGATGTTCACAGAGATATACAGAGACGAGTTAGAGCAATGGATAAACGAGAATCAGATTATCCAAATGTCATTAAAGAGTAGGTAGAGAATTTTCTTGCCAGTTCATGCAAATGTTTATAGATTACACCGCACCGCAATATGCTATTGGAGACATTGTAAAGATAAAAGGAAAGGCCCAACCATTTAAGATAGTAGATATAACTGAGGACGAGGAAGGGGTAATTTTGTATCTAGTGCAGCAAGTGCTAGAATACTTAGTAGACAGCGAACAAATAACAAAACTAATAAAAGCAAAAAAATGAGTACACCAACAATCAAGCAGCTCCGGCAATCTGGCTGGAAGGTAAGGGTGATGCATCTCCGGCATCGAGATCTTATTAAGACAATAGACGGAGAGTATCCAATAATTTCAAACTTCGGTGGTTCTACGACTATTGAGGTTACGACTCCAGATGGCTCTATTACAGGTATTGGAAAGGCTTTATGTTCAGACAAAGACAATTTCAATCGGCGTCTTGGTAATTCTATTGCTCTTGGCCGGGCCATGGAGCATATTAAGATTAAGCAACAATTGCAGCAACCTTACATTTATTAATAGAGTGATTATGAAGTCTCAGAGTACATACGAAGAGGAAGTTAAATCGGCGTATGAGGTTTTAAAACAAATTCTTGTTTCACCTATTAGTTTATACACTAGGGACCCGGATTTATATGATAAGGTTCACAGTGTTGTAGAGACAATTGAGTACGCATTATACGGAGACAAAGACTAAAAACAAAATTATGCTTAATATAAAGTACGTATGTGTAGCGCCATCTTCAAAGCTTTCCAATGACGTTCATTATTTAATTGATCCGCCTCAGCGGGTTTTTCTTTCTATGTTCACAGAAGAGATGGCTGACAGTGCTGACGGTACTAGGTTTGTCCGTTACCCAGACATTAAGTCTAGTGATCCGGTGATTGAAGGCAAGGTGAGGTTTATTATTGATGATCCCTACATTAATAAGCTTGAGGTTTTCTCTCTCGAGCTTACTAATCCTTCTTGGAAGGACATTCTTCAGGAAGTTAACAATATGCTTAAAGACTGTGACACACCGATTGGTTTCCTAGAGAACATACTGCCGAGAGATGCTGGCACTTACCAGCTTATTTTCTCTCACTAGTTTTTTTCTCTCTCCACAGTTTTTTTCTCTCTAGACCCGGTCATAGAAGTACTGTGACCGGGTCTGTACTGGCAAGCACTAAATACCCAAAACTACAGAATATTAGTCCCTATGTTCACGACAGAACTAGGAACTAGCAACTGTTTTTCTCTCTCAAAGTTTTTGAGTATATAAAAACAATCCTTTCATTATATGAACTTCCCCAGGCACTTGCAAGCTCTTTTTTTAGCTTAAGGCAGGTCCCAATCCCCTACCCTTTGCGTGCTACCGCTAGTTCGTCCTGGTCTTTGTTTTCTGTCGGCCGAGACTCTCCGATCTCCTTATTGTCCTTTTAGTATAATCCCTCCTACAGGCACCTACAAGAAAAAAAGGAAAAGAATCTAAATTCCTAGTCCAGCAATTCAAGGAGCACATATCTAGAACCCTCTAGCCCTTGGGAGATTAAAGGGGAGATAAAAATCGAGGCGATGGTGGCTATCCAGGAGACGAGTTGCAATTCCTCTTTATTGAGCTATAATGGTGCGTATGGGAGAGAGACATGATACGTACACGACAGGTATGGCAGCTGAGCATTTGGTGATGTCATGCCTGACGAGATTAGGTTTGGAGGTATATCTGACTATGGGTAACAGGAAAAAGACGGACATCCGCGTCATCGACCCGAGAAACAATATAGCTCTATCGGTGGATGTTAAGGCAGTTTCAGGGTACTCATCATTGATAGTCAACAATGTTAAGTCTTCAGCTGATCATGTTATAATATTTGTAATATTCAACAAGAGGCTCAGCGACCCAATATATATGCCTGACATATATATTGTACCTTCATTAGAGGTAGCCTCGATTACCGCCAACTACTCTGGAGAGCTCCGGGTAATGAAAGGTAAGCTCGGTAAGTACAAGAACAAGTGGGAGTATCTCTGTTCAAAAAAAGTTGAAAGTAAACGTTGATTGTGCCTAGAAGCATCTATACTGTGTAAAGCATGAAAAAGAATCAATATCATATTGACGTTACTCCTGAAGAGGGCATGCTCTTTCGCGATGCTATAGAGACTGAGGCACCTGTAGCCCGGCATAAGATGTTTAATTTACCGATTGTGACCGGGATTGTGCTTGTACATTTTGCCGGTGCTGCAGCTCTTTTTGGTACATCCCTAAAGAAGGATACTGAATCTATACCTAGTGCAACCCCTACTCCAGCCACTGTAGCTGCTACACCAACACCAGCCCCGACACCAGTAGAAAAGGTTTCCCCCTCCGCTTCCCCTCAAATAACCCAGAGTCCTCCCCAAACCTCTCCGCCGAAAGGCGGGGAGGTACCCCATCCTTCTTCGAAGACAACAAGTTACACTGTGAAACAGGGCGATACGTTTTATAGTATTGTTAAGAGGTATAAATTGAGTGCTAAAGCGCTTACAGAGTTAAACGACATTAAAGACCCATCAAAGATCCGAGTTGGGCAAGTATTAAAGTTCGTCAAGTAAATTAAGAATACAACCTATGAATAGGTCTATTTCTTGGAAGAAAGCTGGAGTCGTTGTTGTGCTGCTACATATAGGAGCAGCTGGCTCTCTTATAGCTATAAACAAAATTAAAAGTTCTATACATAGAACG
This sequence comes from uncultured Chitinophagales bacterium, assembly GCA_964640035.1. Lineage (GTDB taxonomy): Bacteria > Bacteroidota > Rhodothermia > Balneolales > CAYWCV01 > CAYWCV01. The sequence continues at coordinate 1,022 of CAZXGO010000186.1, read as the reverse complement.
CAAAGAGATAAAGAAAAGCAGCAATTACTGGCTAGTACAAATTCAAGTAGTATGTGGCCAGAGAGGAAGGACAAGCCAAAGATTGTAGCATATCCAAAAGAGGTTTCAAAGAAAATCACTGATACAGTCTCTAATAAATCATTTCAAGACTATATTGCAGAAAAGTCTGCAAGTTTTTTAATTGCTAGAGAGAACACCAAGAAGTACTTTGAAGATGTCTATGCTGATCTAGAAAAGATATTTGTTACAACTGAAAAAGAAGTAACTCAAGCGAAGAAGCAGACAGTAAAAGCTATAGAGAAAAAAGTAGCACAGAAGTCTGGTTTGCCTGTTACAGTAATGATCGGGAGACAATACGGGAAGAATTCATAGAGACTCGTCGACCTGTACAATCTGTACCAGTACCTGACAATCTTTATCATACAGGGACTACTAGACCATCTCAATACAATCAGCAGCCAGACTATAATACATTGCGGTACACCTATGAACAAGTTACTGTAGATCCTCGTACAGGGCAGACGATTCGTAAGACTGTTGTAGGACCTGCCCCGCTTTCAACATATTAACCAATGAACATCTGGAAAGAAATAGAAGATTTAGAGGAAGCTAAAACTAGATTATCTGAATCCCAAGATCGTATTTTGGATATGTTCGAAAAAGGTAACGACAATCATATAAAATTGCTAGAGCAGACAGTGGAGTTGCAGAATGACTACGATTGTTTGATAAAAAAATATAAAGAGCTTGCAAAAGAATACCAATAGAGTATAATAAATAAACTCTGCAGAGAGCGTTGGTTCCCGATGATCCAATAGGGCTGAGTGTTCTTGGTCGACTTTAAAATCGGAAACTGTTATTTGATAATTTAGTAGACCCGCCATGCCTCTGCTTGCAAGAAGTAATCTCTGAAGTACAAAGAGATGAAAGCGAGATCCATGCATACTTTGGCGGGTGTTTTTTTAATTTCGATAAACCGGGTGGGAATAGTGTGCTGTGCTGTTCTTAAAAAGCTCACCACT
>CAZXGO010000185.1:0-4188 GCA_964640035.1 uncultured Chitinophagales bacterium | reverse complement strand
GGTGTCACCGGTGATCCCGATGGCCATGCAGATGCTGGCCTGGGCGGCGCTGCTGATCCTCACCGGGGTTTACCTTCGCGCCATTGATCCTCTGCCGCAGGGCGCCCGTGGTTTCGCGCGCATCAGCAAAGGCGTCGGCATCATCGCGCTGGTGGCGGGGATGGCCTATGTCATCGGGGCGCTGTCCGGCAGTCGCGATGTGCTGCAGCCCCTGTCCGGACTGCGCGGTGTTGCGGCCGGGGGAATCCCTGCCGCACCGGCCGTCGCTTTTCAGCGGGTCGGCAGCGTGGCCGAACTCGATGCGGCGGTTGCGGCGGCCAAGGGCAAAACCGTCATGCTCGATTTTTATGCCGACTGGTGCGTCAGTTGCAAGGAAATGGAGCGTTACACCTTTACCGATCCGGGCGTGCGCCAGCGCCTCGCGCGCATGGTCAAGCTGCAGGCCGATGTCACCGCCAATACACCGGAGCACAAGGCGCTGCTGGCCCGCTTCCGGCTGTTTGGTCCGCCGGGCATCGTGTTCTTCGATACGGCGGGCCGGGAGATTCGCGGGCTGAGAGTGATCGGTTTCCAGGCAGCAGGGAAGTTTGCTGCCGTGCTGGATCAGGCGCTGGGCGAGCGATGAATGTCCGTCGTGCCTGGCTGGTCACCGCGATCGGCGGACTTGCGCTGTCGGGTGGGGTGCTTGCGCATTTGTGGCGCTTGGGGAAATTTTCGGATGGCCCGGGCGGGCCGGCCATCCGCGCCATTCTGGATTATCCGATGGCAACCCTGGACGCCCGTAGCGAAACCCTCAATCGATTTGCGGGAAAAGTACTGGTCATCAATTACTGGGCGACCTGGTGCGCACCTTGCCGGGAAGAGATCCCTTTGTTTGTGAAATTGCAAGACGAATGGGGGGGCAAAGGCCTGCAATTCGTTGGTATCGCCATCGATCAGGTAGCTAAAGTCGCGCAATTTGCAAAAGAGTTCAATATCAATTATCCCTTGTATGTGGGTGCCATTCAGACCATGGATCTAAGTCGTGCAGCGGGTAACAAGGCAGGGGTATTGCCGTATACGCTTATTCTGCGACGCGACGGATCGCTGGCGACGCATCTGACCGGGAAGGTCACCGAGACCCGGTTGCGCGACATGATTGCCCCGCTGCTTTAAAAAATAGTCATAAAAATCAAACATTTATGATTATTCCGCGGCAATCCGGACGAGCGCGGATTTTCTGGTAATCAAGTCTCATTTATCGCTAAAAATTACAAAAATACTTTTAAAATTAGTCAAATGTATTTAATTTTGGCTAATTAGAGGCGATCCCGTAAGTCTTTGAATGGTACTCGGTTGTATAAATCCCCGCTGGCCACTACCCGATGACGCCGGGGCGCACCTGACTGCGGGTAAATGCTTTAAAATGCGCGCAAAATACAGCCAACTGGCGACGATCTTGTGTGTATCTGGCGCGTCGGCTTGGAAATTCTGCAAAGCTCGGGATAGGGATGGCAAACCAGAAAATATTGCTGTTGAACGGGCCCAATCTGAACCTTCTGGGTTCCCGTGAGCCGGGCATTTACGGCGCAACGACGCTGGCTGAAATAGAGGCGCGGCTGACGGAACAGGCGGCTGCGGCCGGTGTTGCACTGGTCGCCTTTCAGAGCAATGCCGAGGCCGATCTGGTGACGCGCGTGCAACAGGCGGCCGGCGAGTCGGTCGCGTTTATCCTGATCAACCCGGCAGCGTTCACCCACACCAGCGTTGCTTTGCGGGACGCGCTGGCTGCCGTGGCGATCCCGTTCATCGAAATTCACCTGTCCAACGTGCACGCCCGGGAGCCTTTCCGCCGCCATTCGTATTTTTCGGACATTGCAGCGGGCGTGATTTCGGGACTCGGCCCTGCCGGTTATGAGCTGGCGCTGGGCTATGCCATCCGGCGAGTAAAGGAAAAATGACAATGGATTTGCGAAAGCTGAAGACCTTGATTGATTTGGTGCAGCAGTCCGGTATCGCCGAACTGGAAATCACCGAGGGCGAAGAAAAAGTGCGCATCAGCCGCTTCGGGCAAGGGGCCGCCGCGGCCCCGTTGGCGGCGCCCCAGCAGATCGTGATGGCGGCGCCCCTCCCTGCGCAGGAGGCAGCTGCGGACGGCGGCGGCAGTGCGGCGGAACCCGCACCTCCGGCGGGGCACGTGGTCAAGTCGCCGATGGTCGGTACCTTCTATCGCTCGTCTGCGCCGGGCGCGAAGCCCTTCGTCGAAGTCGGTCAACCGATCAAGACCGGCGATACCGTTTGCATCATCGAGGCGATGAAGCTACTCAACGAGATCGAGGCTGACAGCGACGGTGTCATCAAGGAAATTCTTGTCGAGAACGGGCAGCCGGTCGAATATGGCCAGCCGCTGTTCATCATCGGATAAGGCGGCCGCGACGGGCGCTGCGCGTCAGCGCGCGTTCTGGCGGCTGAACAGCCATGTTTGAAAAAATCCTGATTGCGAACCGCGGCGAAATTGCCCTGCGGATCCAGCGCGCCTGTCGAGAGATGGGAATCAAGACGGTCGTTGTGCACTCCGAGGCCGATGCCGATGCCAAGTATGTGAGGCTGGCGGATGAATCGGTGTGCATCGGACCTGCGCCCTCCGCATTGAGTTATCTCAATGTGCCGGCCATCATCAGCGCCGCGGAAGTTACCGATGCTGAAGCCATACACCCCGGATACGGGTTTCTTTCCGAAAATGCGGATTTTGCCGAGCGCGTCGAGCAAAGCGGTTTCTCATTCATCGGACCGAGGGCGGAGACCATCCGGCTGATGGGGGACAAGGTCAGCGCGAAGAACGCAATGAAAAAGGCGGGTGTCCCGGTGGTGCCCGGCATGGATGGGGCGCTGACCGAAGACAGCAAGGAAGTGAGCAAACTGGCGCGCCAGATCGGCTATCCGGTCATCATCAAGGCCGCCGGCGGCGGCGGCGGGCGAGGCATGCGGGTGGTGCATACCGAAGCGGCTCTGATGAACGCCGTCAATACCACCCGTGCCGAAGCGCAGGCGGCGTTCGGCAATCCGGCGGTGTATATGGAAAAGTATCTCGAGAAACCGCGGCACATCGAGATACAGGTCATGGCTGACAAGCACCGCAACGCCTTGTTTCTCGGCGACCGCGACTGTTCGATGCAGCGCCGGCACCAGAAGATCATCGAGGAGGCGCCGGCACCGCTGCTCAACGACAAGGCACGTATCCGTATCGGCGAACGCTGCGCCGAAGCCTGCCGCAAGATCGGCTATGAGGGTGCCGGCACTTTCGAGTTCTTGTATGAAAACGGCGAGTTCTACTTCATCGAAATGAACACGCGGCTTCAGGTCGAACACCCGGTGACGGAGATGGTGACCGGGCTGGACCTCGTGCAGTTGCAGATCCGGATTGCCGCGGGCGAAAAACTGACGCTGCGGCAGAAGGACGTGATCCTGCGCGGCCATGCGATCGAGTGCCGCGTGAATGCTGAAGACCCCTACAAGTTCACCCCGTCGCCGGGACGGATTACCTCATTGCACATGCCGGGCGGACCCGGCATCCGCGTCGACTCCCATGCCTATAACGGCTATTTTGTTCCGCCGCACTATGATTCGCTGCTCGGCAAGATCATTGCCTATGGCGACACCCGCGAGCAGGCGATGGCGAGGCTGCAGGTGGCCCTGTCGGAAACGATCGTGGATGGTATCAAGACCAATCTGCCTCTGCACCGCGATCTGCTCGGCGACGCCGCGTTTTTGCGCGGCGGCACCACGATCCATTATCTCGAAGAGCGCCTGGCCAAGCTGACGCGGCCGGAATGATGCCTCCCACTGTGCCGCCTGTCCCGGCGGATTGCGTATGTCCTGGCTGAGTGTTCAACTGCTGGTTGAAGAGGCCCAGGTGGAAGTGTTGAGCGATGCGCTCATGGCCGCAGGCGCACTGTCTGTGGATGTTCAGGATGCACAGGCCGGAACGGCGGAGGAGTGTGCCATTTTCGCCGAGCCCGGCAGTTCGCCGGCGGCGGCCTGGCAGCGCAACCGGTTGTCGGCGCTGTTCGACGCAGACACGGCGGTTGAGACGGTCGTCGCGCAAGTCCTGAAAGACTGCGATTGCGCGGCTGATACACCAGTGGTGGTGCAAGCGGTGGCGGATACCGATTGGGTCCGGCTGACGCAAAGCCAGTTTCAGCCGATCTG
>CAZXGO010000184.1:1050-4235 GCA_964640035.1 uncultured Chitinophagales bacterium | reverse complement strand
GAAGATGTAGGCGCCAACACTGGAAACCATATTCCAGTCGGCAAACTGCAACGCGTAGTCCGGATAGCGACGTGGCATGCCCGCGAGACCAATGAAGTGCTGCGGGAAAAAGGTCACGTTCACACCCACAAACGAGAGCCAAAAATGGGTTTTCCCAAGGGTCTCGTCATACATATTGCCCGTCCATTTAGGTAGCCAATAATAGGCTGCCGCCATGATCGAAAAGATCGACCCAGGTACCAGGACATAATGAAAGTGAGCGACCACGAAATAGGTATCGTGATACTGGAAGTCGGCGGGGACGATTGACAACATCAACCCCGAGAACCCACCGATCGTGAACAGGATGACGAACGCGATGGCAAAGAGCATCGGCGTTTCAAAGGTCATCGACCCTTTCCACATGGTTGCAACCCAGTTGAACACCTTCACGCCGGTCGGCACTGCGATCAACATCGTGGCGTACATAAAATAGAGCTCGCCCGCAATCGGCATACCCACTGTAAACATGTGATGCGCCCAAACGATGAACGAAAGGAACGCAATCGATGCTGTCGCGTAAACCATCGAGTCATAACCAAAGAGCTTCTTACGCGCAAACGTCGGAATGATCGCAGACACCACACCAAACGCGGGCAGGATCATAATGTAGACCTCAGGGTGCCCGAAGAACCAAAACACGTGCTGAAAGAGGACTGGGTCGCCGCCACCCGCCGCACTAAAGAATGCCGTGCCAAAATGGATATCCATCAGCATCATGGTCACAACGCCCGCCAGTACCGGCATGACCGCGATCAACAGATACGCCGTGATAAGCCAAGTCCAGACAAAGAGCGGCATGTCCATCAACCGCATCCCGGGTGCACGCATGTTCAGAATCGTGACGATGACGTTAATAGAACCCATGATGGAAGAGACACCCATCAAGTGAACCGCAAAAATGAAAAACGTGACCGATGGGGGCGCATACTCAGTTGACAGTGGCGCATAGAAGGTCCACCCGAAGTTAGGTGCACCGCCTTCCATAAAGAGCGTGCTGATCAGCAGGCCGAAAGCAAACGGCAAAATCCAAAAGCTGTAGTTATTCATGCGAGGCAAAGCCATGTCCGGCGCGCCAATCATCATGGGCACAAGCCAATTGGCTAACCCGACAAATGCCGGCATGACAGCGCCGAACACCATAATCAGGCCGTGCATCGTGGTCATCTGGTTGAAAAATTCAGGTGCGACCAATTGCAAGCCGGGTTGGAATAGCTCCGCACGAATGACGAGCGCCATACAACCGCCCACCAAAAACATCGCAAAACTAAACCACAAGTAGAGCGAACCAATGTCCTTATGGTTCGTCGTCAGCACCCAACGCATGATGCCTTTATCGGGCCCATGGTGATGATCGTCGTGGTGATTCTCGATTACTGCACTCATCTCTTACTCCTACTCTTGACCGGCAATCAGCGCATTCACTTCCCTGGGCTGCGCCATGTCGCCCACGTTATTGCCCCAAGCGTTTCGCTCGTAGGTTACGACCGCAGCGATCTCAGCTGGGTTCAGCTGCGCTGCGAAGGCTTGCATTGCCGTGCCTGCCTTACCGTTAATGACAATATCGATGTGTTCTCCAATGGGCCCTATGGATAGCCCTTGCCCCACGAGTGACGGGAATGCGGGTGGAATCCCTTGGCCATTGGCTTGGTGACAGGTCAAACAATTCTGTTGATAGACCTTTTCACCGGTTTCCATGAGCTCGGCCATGGTCCAAGTCTTGCCGACCGTCTCATAGACTTGACGCGCTTCATCCTGCTTCATCGCCACCCAAGCATCGTAGTCGTCCTGCTCTACTGCCTGGACCACAATCGGCATGAAGCCATGATCCTTGCCGCACAGCTCGGTACATTTGCCTCGATAAACGCCAGGCTCTTTGACGACCGCCCAGGACTCATGGATAAAGCCCGGAATGGCATCCTTCTTCACCGCAAAGTCCGGGACCCACCAAGAATGGATCACATCATTGGAGGTGATCAAAAAACGGACCCGCTTGTTGATGGGGATGACCATCGGGTTATCCACGTCCGACAGATAGTGTTCACGCTTGTTGGCGCGGTTATAAATTTCATCCTGCGAGGTCGCAAGCGCGCTCATGAACTTAATTTCTTTTGCAGGATCATCGTTTAGATAGGTGTACTGCCACTTCCACTGGTACCCGCGCACTTCGATATCGAGATCCGCTTCAGAGGCGTCGTACATATCTCTTAACGTGCTGGTTGCAGGCACTGCCATGCCGAGCAAAATCAAGATAGGAATCACCGTCCAAAGATATTCGAGCTTGGTGCTGTGTGAGAACTTTGCAGGCACTGCACCAAGGGATTGTCTGTGCACTAACATCGAGATGATCATGATGCCAAAGACCACGATCCCAATGAGAACGCAGATCGCGAAAATCAGCATATGCAGGTCGTACACCTTTTCGCTGATTTCGGTAACCCCTTTGGTCATGTTCAGCGCTGACCAATCTGCCTGCGCATGGTAACTACTAAGCAAGAAGACGCTTGCTAACACCCACTGGAATGTTCGCAAGGCCCAATTCAACCGGGCTTCTTGGCTGTTTCCTTGTGTCATGGATAGTGCTCCAGAGTAACTATGGTCCGACCAACCACATGGTCATATTCAACAAAAGACGCCTAATACGTCAGACCGAGACCTCGCCCTTTCGAGGATGTGTGAAAGCACGGTGTCCGCGGCGGCGCGTATTATGGCTGTTTTACTACCCGATTGCACGTCCAGATCATTGAATCTACGCGCTTTATCGGCCTCCATCAGCGAAGATACTTGAGCACCCAGAAACCGCGATGAAATCGCATCAACGGGCCCAGGAACGACGCTTCTCAATCCAACCAACGTCAAGATCATCATCGCCACCCGAGCGCAGGATGCTCATCGTGTGAAGGTGTGTCCAAACGTTGCTGATCCGCTTCAGGCAGCGCGCCGGGGGCGAACGCTGATACCCCAGCAGCATCACTTCAAAGTGTAGAGCCCGCTATCAGGCGCTGACGGTTGGGCGTCCACTCTATAGGGCGTCCCAAAGCTGCCCGGGAGGTTGGGGCTCGCTGCTTAGCTCACCCACACGATTAAGCGGAACGCGAGCCACTCGTCTGTCATCCGCTGATTTGCGCTGGTTTTATCGAATCGCC
>CAZXGO010000184.1:0-1040 GCA_964640035.1 uncultured Chitinophagales bacterium | reverse complement strand
ATGGCACCAACGCTCAAACGCGAAGGGAATTGATTTTTAAGCCTGATGCGCGTAGACCAAGCGCGTCGTTGACGCAATGCCTTTGGCTAGCGCTCACCTCGCTTTAATTTTTGCCCCGCCAAAACACACCGGGCGGTTCAGGGCGCGGTGCCTGATGGTGAGGACCTGTGTCCTCTTGTATGCGATCTGGACGCTTATCCACATAATCACACACGGCACATCGAACGAGATCTCGGGATTCTCCGACACGCATAAAAAGCGCATCGGTTTCTCCGCAAGACGGGCATTCAGCGCCAGAAATAAAACGGCGATTCATGCTCGCTGGATTCCCTCTTGCTCTAAAAGTGCGTCAATTTTAGGCGGCCTACCCATAAATGCCTCAAACAAGTTCATTGCATCGTCGCTGCCACCCTTCTCCAAAATGGACTCCAAAAAACGTTCCCCTACTTGGCGATCAAACGCACTGGTTGCCTTAAATGCGGAGTAGGCATCGGCGGATAAGACCTCCGCCCACTTGTAGCTGTAGTAACCCGCTGCATAGCCGACAAAGTCACTAAAAATATGGTTGAACCCATGCTGAAATCGATTGAACTCGGGCGCTGGCACGACGGCGACCTCTTGCCTGACGTCGTCGAGCAGGGCCTGGATACCGCCTTCATCGCACCCTTCGTGATGCAATCTGAAATCAAATAGGGCGAATTCGAGCTGTCTGACCATGTGCATGCCCGCCTGATAATTCTTCGCCGCCAGCAATCGATCGAGCTGGGCATCAGGCAACGGCTCGTGCGTCTCCACATGCCTTGAGATGAGCGCAATGGCCTCACGGTCCCAACACCAGTTTTCTAGAAATTGGCTTGGCAGTTCAACGGCGTCCCATGCCACCCCGTTGATCCCCGACACGCCCGAACATTCGACTTTCGTCAGCATGTGATGCAATCCGTGACCAAACTCGTGAAACAAAGTCACGACCTCATCATGGCTTAGAAGTGATGGTTTGCCGGCGACACCGGGCGAGAAATTGCAGGTCAGAAATGCCACCG
>CAZXGO010000183.1:0-4277 GCA_964640035.1 uncultured Chitinophagales bacterium | reverse complement strand
GTTTCTGTAAGTTATTGATCTATAAGCAATTTTTTGAGTTGACTTCTCGCCTAAATCTGCTATTATATACACATAAAGCAACGAAACGGAGACAAGACGAATGGCTAACATGAGCTACTGTATGTTCGAGAACACACTCGGCGATCTGGAGCAGTGCGTAGAAGCCATGGAAGAGGCTATTAATCTTCAAGACCTGCATCTCAGCAAATACGAGATGAACTGTTACCATGATATGAAAGAGCTCTGTGAACGGTTCCTCGCTCAGTACAATGTTTTGGAACAGACGAGGATGTAGACTGCTTCTAAGTTGTTGATTTATAAAGAATTACCGGTGTTGACAAACAGATAGAATTTGCTATACTAATAACAGTTAGAGCAATAATGCACTAACAAGAAACCCGTAGAGCCTTTAGCGGCCAGGAGATTTAAAATGAAAAACGACTACATCTTTGCTTATTATGTAGACTTGAATACTAGAACTTATACTGCTACAGCTCGATCCGAGTCCGGTTCGAAACATTGGAAACGTAATGGGATAGAATACTCTACCCCAGGCAGCGTAAAAATGATTATTATGTTGGACAATCTCTCAGAAGATGAAGCTCGTCTCGAGAAAGCAAAGTTCTTTCAAACTATGCAGTATTATGGATACACAAGCAGACAACATGGCTGCTGCTGCGTAAGTCATTGATTTGATTACGGAATAGCCCAGTTGACATTGGGCTATTCCCTGTTATTATATACACATAAAGTAATTAATCCACCCGCAGTTAGGTCTAGATGTACTGGACGAGACAAACACGGAGGCTACCTAAAATTCCTGTAATTTCAAACGGTTGCTAACCTATTGAAATCATTGGACTTTTCCGGCTTGACAATCGTCCTAGATACAGTATTATATACACATAGCAAACAACAAAGGGTAGGTAAATATGTACGCAAAAGTCCGCAACGGTTTGTATCGCAATCAAAGTGTTCAGGGTGTATTCCCCTTGGTTAAACCCCTCCAACAGGGCAAGAAAGGTTACTTTGTAACTGTGAATGCTAGTGGTGTACCTAACATCGATCGCGACGCTATCCGTGTAATTGTACCCCAGGTTGAAGACGTAGAATATATGAGTGAACTTGACGACACTAATCCCATCTCCGCTACTGTAGGCGACACACCCGCAAAAGCAAAAGCTACCGAGACTGATGCTGAAGCTATCGAACGCATTCGCAAGCGTTTCGCCATCCTCGATGAAATGAGCAACGCTGTAGTAGACGGCATCGTGCGCGGTCTTATTGTAAGTGGCCCTCCCGGTGTTGGTAAGAGCTACGGTGTAGAAGCTGTTCTCGACATGTATGAAGCACAAAACAAGCTGAGCGGCAGTCGCCCTAAGACTGAAATTGCTAAAGGCAGCATGACTCCTATCGGATTGTACAAGACACTGTATAACAACAGCGAGCGCGGTGATATACTTGTATTCGACGACTGTGACAGTGTACTGTTCGACGAAGTATGTCTTAACATGCTTAAGGCTGTACTTGATAGTGGCAAGAAGCGTTATGTAAGCTGGAAAAGTGAAAGCCGAGCACTCCGAGCTGAAGGTATCCCTGATCGCTTTGAATTCCGTGGCGGCTGTGTGTTTATCACTAACGTAAACTTCGAGAATGTACGTAGCAAAAAGATCAAAGATCACCTTGCAGCACTGATGAGCCGCTGCCACTATATTGATCTCGAGATGGACACTGAGCGTGATCGCTTCTTGCGCATTGAACAGATTGTACGTGACGGCATGCTGAACGAATACGGTTTCGGTGATGACGGCGATCAGGAAATCGTTGCCTTTATGAAAGATAACAGTAAACGTCTGCGTGAGATCAGCTTGCGTATGGTGCTGAAGATTGCAGACCTGCGTCAGATGAGCCCCTCTACATGGCGTGAACTTGCTGAAAATACCTGTATGAGCCGAGGCTAAGGTGAAGCCTGCTGTTGACGAAGTTAAACTGTACATAGCACAACGCATTATGTCGGGTGCATGTGCAGTGTGCGGAGCCACAATAGGTATAACAACACTTACCGTAGACTACAATACAGTTGATACAGTACACAGGTTCAATGTGCCACTCTGCTTTGCTACTGCTGTAAGGTGGGACAATAAAAATCTACTTAGTTATAGTACTTTGAATAAAATTTACCGTAGGATGAAGCGAATAGATCATGACTATACTGTATAAGCTGTTACATGTAGAACTAAGCGACCTTTTCTCGATACTGTTAGCAACAGGCGGTTTGCTGTTGCTAACAGGCGGCTACATTAATGCCGGCGGCATTGTGGGCATTCTTATCGGCAACAGGCTTGTTGCACTGTTATACTAAGTGAGGATCATGATTATATGCTATTAATACTACTCAGCATCGTGATCTTTATCGTCTTCGCTATAATAGTTATTGACAATTTCTTCATGGAAGTAACTACGGTACACGGATTCTTCTGGGGCTCCCTAGGCATTGTGATCGTATCTTTCATGTTCACTACGACCTTTAGATGGATGGCCTCATAATGACCACAATCGCTATTATACTGATCGCCATGATTCTATTAGGCTGTCTACCCCTATTAGGGCGTGTACTGCTCTTCGCCTGGGGCCTATTCTGCATCGGTCTTGGGGTTATGATCTCTTACAGCGTCTTTCCTTGAGGCCGTTTATGAGGAAGGCGGTTTTGACCTGTTTTTCCACTGTGCGCCTCTAAGCCATAAAAAGGCTTTCTCTACAGCCATTTAATGCCTATTTTACAGGTATTTTAAATGGCGATTCCCGTGTTTTCTTGCGTGTAACTGTTCTTTCTTAGCAGATTATTGCGTGTACTCTTGGATTAACAGTTAATAATAGTCCTAGTACTATATGCTATTATGTTCAAAATATCGTTACTGTGTGATTAGTATGTAGTAAATACTATAACTTATGAAGATACCTGATCGTTCACTATATACACCATTTAAAGGTAGACGTTTAATACGGTTAGACAGTCGCTATAACTATCACAAAGAGTTTAAATACGTAGTAGAGTATAGAGGGATGACTGAAAGTTCTAGCTTTATAGCAGATAGACTATACATGACTGAACTGTTTGGCGCTAGCGTGGAAGCACACTTATACTGTAACAATTTATTTCATTTAAATCTACATCGTGCGGGCATGGACTTTGTGGATAACTGTTGGAGTTGGAGTTTAATGGGGCATGAAAGTTATAACTTTCGTATATACTTACGTGATGATCTATTAGTTGGTACACTGAGATTATCGGGGGGATTTGTGTGAGTTCTGTTTATATGGACATACTGTTAAACAATCTGTTTTGGATCTGTTTAATATGGAGCGTAGCGTATTATGCTTTGAGGGGGAACAGTAGAGGTGTTAGTAAATCTCGAGATCGGTTGCGGAATAGAATTAAAAAGTTTTTATAAACTGTGAACTTTTATGAACGTTATGTATGTGCTACAAAAAAAATTTCGGCGGGAAAGGAGTGTTTCGTGTTAGAACCAAATGATTATAGATTAGAAAAATTACGTCGATTGGGCAGTTGGGTTGAGTTAGCACTGTTTGCGGAGCGGGACGGTTATGACCCTCGCGATATTGACAGTTATATTGAGTATGCTCCTGCTCCGCTAGCTGTGGATCTTTCACACTTTGAAATACCGTTGGAGTTGACAGTACTCGATACTGGCTCAGCTGAGCCCAGCAATAGTGCAGCAGAACTATACTTTAAGTCTGTTATACAGTTGGGCACACAATATATTACGGAATCCACTGCTGCGGAAAGTTTTGAAATAGATCCCGTTAGTCCTACTACTGGTTCGGAATTGGTATTAGTGGGATTAGACGGAGCTCAATATAATACTGTTTGGAATTTAATTCTAAAATATAAAGAATATTATCAAAATTCCCTTACGTTTGAAGCTCGTTATGCGGGGTTGGTTGCTGAGTATGACGGTAAAATAGTAGAGCTAAACAGAAAAATAACGGAATTAGAATCGCAAATACAACAGAGTGATCAGTTATTAGAAAGCACTATACGCGAACAGTTTGAACGCGAGGCTCAATCTGTTAATGAAAGTAACTTATTGCTTAACGAAATTAAATATCTAAAACAAGAAGCAGCGGAATTGCGTGTGTATCGAAGCTTGTATGAAGCTGGTTTGCCTAAAAATAAAAACCGTTATCCCGTACTGGATCAATCAGAACGTGTAAATGAATTAATTAAAACGTATACAACACCCGCGGACTACAAT
>CAZXGO010000182.1:0-4287 GCA_964640035.1 uncultured Chitinophagales bacterium | reverse complement strand
CATGTCCGAGGAGCAGCTCAGCGAGCTTCGCGCCGAGGTCGCCGAGGCGGCGACGGTCAAGGTTCGCGAAGCTGTGCGCGAAGCGGTCGAACGCGTGCTTGAATCTGCGCCGATTTCGGTATCCGATCGAGCCGCCGCTCAGCAGTTGGCGGCCACGTTAGATGAGAGTCAGTGGGAAGCGATGATAGGACGTCTGAGCGCCATCGAGGCCAACGTGAGCGAAGCGCGTGAAGCCGTCGTCGTGGAGGAAGACCTAGAGGATCTTCGCGTAGAGATCACTCGTGAAATCTCGGCTGATATTCGCGGCATTGTCGATAGCGTGGCTGAGTTGAAGTCTGCGTTTGAGGCATCGAAGACGGAACGCGGCGCGGGCAGCGACGAGGCGGCGGCGGCGGTGAAACAGTGGGCGGAGAACAAGATCAAGGCGGCGAAGCCGTCTGCAGAAGTGCTCGAACAGATTCAATGGCAAGCGGCAATCGTCGCGGATGAAGAGCCGAAAGAAGAAAAGCTTATTTGGGTCGGTGAAAAATCGTCTTTGCGCGACGAACCGAACAAAAAGACGCTCAACACCAACACAACGCGTGACGAGGCCTTTGCGAACATGCAAGCGCTGTTAAACTCCAAACCATCGATGAAACCAGAGGAAAAAGCGGCGGTAGAAAGCCAGGAAGATGCCACGGAGTCTACCTCCGACGATGCAGATGATGTTTGGGATCCGTTCCTTCGTGCTGCAGACGCAGATAACGTCGCCCGCTATGAAGCCAAACTCAAGGCTGCAGAAACCGCCGATGCCGTGGCAGAGGACGTCGCGACTGATGATTTTGCTGTCTACTCCGAACAAGGTTTAGAGGCGCTGCGTTCCGGACGAGATCTTGCCCGACGAGGCGGCGAGGATGTAGACATGCTCGAAGACGCAGACGAGATGTTTGCCAACGCAATCAAGGATTTTGAGCGCGCGTCGCTCGCGGCAACAAACGAACAGCTTTCGCGCGCCGATGGAAATTTAGGTAACGCTTTCCTCGCACGTGGACGTGTTCAAGCCGTCCTCGCTGAGATGGCGTTCAAGGAGGCGCAGATGGCGCGCGACCGGCGCGTGAACGCGGGATTGGAGGGCACAGGTGAAATGTACTTTGAACTTTCCGAAGAAAATTTGATTCAGGCAGGGCGAAGATTTCGCGCCGTTGTCTCCGCAGAGTCGGAATCGCCAGTCGCCTCGGACGGAAACAAAAGCGGAATCCAGGCCAAAGCGAAGGCATTGGCTGGATGGGGCTCCGCCCTGTCTCTCAGGAGCGAGTTAGTGTTGAGCACGCAAGGAGCGACAGCAGACGCCGAATCACTCGCGGTCGCGGCAGCTGAAAAATTCCGAGCCGCGGCAGCGATCGAGCCGGACTCCCCGAAAATTTATGTCTCTTGGGGTGATGCCCTACGGCTGAGTGCATCGCTCGGACCCGTGAGCAAAGAGCAAGAGCGTTTAAAGCAAGCGCAAGGCTGTTACAACGAAGCCTTGCGGTTGGCTCCTGAATACGGTCCTGCGTTGGCAGCGCTCGAAATGATGCAGAGAAATGATTAGATTTTGCAATAAGCGCATGTATGTCGTACATTACATCAACCCTAGGACAATTTTGTCGAGTGAGTCCATCTGTCGAACGCGCCGAGTCGCTGGTACTCCCCCGCGATCCATCGCAGAATCGCGCAGGAGTGCAGCGGAGTGCAGCGCTGCCTTTCCAGCAGACTGTCGCACGAAGACTGCGGGCCAACCCATGGGAGTGTCGACGGTGATCCAGGCTCCGCGCCCACCATCTTCGACCGACTTCGCATCTGGTTGCGCTGGAGCACGTTGCGTCGTCCAGACGTCAACCCAGACGTCACCCGGTGGGAGGTACATGTGCACATGCGTCGCGCCCTTGTCGAGTACCGGCGCGACGAGCAAATCAGCTCCAAGGAGAAACTGAGTGGTGAGAGTCGCGGCGACAGGATCATCTGGATAGTGAATCATCATAGATCGAGTCATAGGAAGCCCCTTTTCGGCGCTCTCACGCATCAGCTCAATCTTGTACTCCTTGAGAGCGACATGCATGTCCACGCACACGCGCAGCTGCTCCACTAGCTCCGGCGACCACCAAGGCTGCGCGTTATGATGGGGACGGTTGCCTTGATGAGTACGGAAAACTGCATCGGCAAATGCGCTCAATTCCATCCATCGCATCAATAGCTCTACTGAGCGATGCTTGAGCGGATGCGCCGTGTACCCGCCCACGTCGCTGTGCGTCAAGGTGAGCCCTGACAACCCACCGGACAGTGCACCGAGAACCGCCGTTTTAATACCGTCGTACGCGTCCCAAGACACCATTTGATCTCCTAACCAGAAAAGTGCGGAGTGCTTCGGTGATTTCGTGCTCGCGCTGCGACTCCAGAATAATCCTTTGCCTTCAAGATTAGCGCGTCTCATTGCTCGACGATTCAGCTCCGCCCACTCCTCGGGGTATCGATTGTGAACCTCGATCGGCAGCTCTCCGGAGTGTAACATGGCATCGAACGGGAGGTACTCTCCAAAGTCTGCCATCCAACCCATCGCTCCGGTTGTCTGCACCATGTCCACGATGATGTCTTCGATCCACTTCACGCATGCTGGATTTGACAAATCGAGCAACCCGTACGTCACGCCAGGCTCGGATCCCAGCCTGTAAACCTCACCCTTAATATCTCGCACCATGTACCCGTTGGCCTTCGCGTGGCGGTAGAAATCGCCTTTGGATGAAGTCGCGTCCATCAGGAACGTATTGACGTACGTCAACAAGTGCGTGCCCTTTGCCTTCATGTCCTCCCTCAGCTGAATCCATCCCGGATATTGCTCCTTGTCCAGACGCCAATTCCACCACACTCGCTCGATACCTATGGAGGTGTTTCGTGCGCCGCCCCAGTCTTGCAACCAAAGACCACTCACTTTAACACCGCCTTCGTTTAGAATTTTATACACTTTGCGCACTTTTTCTGTACCACCCGTAAGACCAAGAATGACACCATTGAGTGGCCACTCCGGCAGGGGTGTCATTCGCCCCGCATAATCTGTGTACGATCGCAAAACGTCAGGAATCGTCTTCGCGCCGATGATTTGACCTGTGATGAGCCCCGTGGGCGCTGCCGCGCGGATCGTCACTGACTCTTCGTCCGTGAAATCGAATTCGCTGTACGTGTAGTTTGTAAGGAACACAGACCGTGCCTTGTGCGTGACGTAGTGCGGAATGGCCGTGTATGTCGTGTGCCACGATCCAGCCGATCCGGGAAACATGCCGTTGAAAATGAAGGACAACGGTTGCATCCCTCGTCCCATGCCTTGTTCTCCCGTGATGACAGGCACGCGCCGTCCTCTGTGGTTGTACGACGAAAACTGCTCTCCCAAACCATACACGCGCTCATCCGGATCCATGGCGTACTGAAAGTCGAGCTGATTCAGCGATACGATGCGCCGTCGACGCCCTGCGCGAACGACGCCTGGAACGTTGTCGTCCCAATCGATTGAGAATGCTAGTCTATCCTCACTAACTGCAGTGAGAGTGAACTCATAAGAAGCCACGAGTTTTGATTGCGCCAAGTACACGTGCCGTCTCACCATGCTCTCTCGAAAGTGCGCCCCGACGTTACCCAACTTCATTAGAATTCGATCGAACCACGCATCTTCTTTTATCAGTTTCCCTCGCACGATCAGTTTCTTCCCCTGCGCGTCGTGCACAATCTCATCCAATGTCTGTATGCTCGTCCTCAGAACGGACTTCATCGTTATCTTAAAGTGTCCCGCAATCAACTGATGCACGCGAATCTCCCCACTTCCCACCCTGATGAACGGTCGTCTCGGAATGGTCTCCCACGAACTCGCCGCCCTCGAGCGACACCGCTCCGATCCTCTCAGACCCAGCGCGCACCACACGCTCGAGCCTGGCCCGCTCGAGTCCCGTCCCCCAGCGTACGCCGCGCTCATCATCAACGCCTCCCGATCCCAAGCAACGCGGAACCGCCCACCTAAATCCCAACTTCCACTCGCGACGTCGCTCACCATCCGCCCCTCGGTGTGCAGCGCGTGATACGCCCTTCCAAACGTTGGCGCGAGCGCCGCGTACGCAAAGAGCACAAACGCGCTGCTCATCAGCGGCACCCGCGGCGCGTACACCGCGACGAATCGCGGAATCGCCCCGGGTATCGCTCGACGCACTCGCCGAGCGACCCGTCGAAGCGGTGAGCTCGGTTGCGGGGACGGAGAGCGATGTAACGGCGGGAATTTCGACCGCGGAG
>CAZXGO010000181.1:0-4312 GCA_964640035.1 uncultured Chitinophagales bacterium | reverse complement strand
TGGTTCATAGCCACCGCTTGAGCCTTAGTCATTACGACTACGGTGTCTTTATTTTCTACTCGTTGTATCGGATACACCACCGATTGCGAGTACATCGAAAGGCTGCATAGGAGCAGACTTAACAGCAACGATCTCATCTTCCATTACTTTAACTTGTTCAACTAGCTGTTCCTTCTCTTCCTCTAAGACTTCGATGGTTTGCTTCATCTGCTGCACCTGTTGCACAACAGCTTGGTCAGCACGATGTGAAACGGCAGCAGCCTTTTTCATCGTCTGATTAGACTTCTCTATAATGATGTCAATCGGATCAGGTGTAGAGCTTGGTTTATTAACCTGTTCAGCAATTACTCCACCAGCAAGTATACCAATAGAAAGTACGAGTATGATATTTTTCATCGTGTCTGTAGAAGCATTTCGTTCTTAGCACTTGTGTAAGCAAGAGCAGAATCAAGACGGCGAATGTGTTCAACGTACTTATCAACCTTTACCTCTAACTCGTTTACACGAGTCTGGCAACGATCATCTACCTTGCTGTTCATCAGCTTTTGATCTATATAAAGGTATCCAATAGCTACAAGCGCAATAAACGCAATTGCCGCCACTGGGTTCTTTTGGAACTGATCAAAAGATACTGGCATCTTCATCACTTATACATCTTTAAGGCTTGATTCTCGCGCTCAAGAAAGTCTACCTTGACTCGAAGCGAATGAACTTCTGCTGTTAACTCTAAAATCTTTTTACGTAGATCGTCCTTTTCGTCGGCTGAACGTGCAAGTAACTCTTCTAGATTGCGTACTCTGTTCTTTAAATCATCACGGTATAGGTGCGTATCGCTGTTGGCTAGCTCTTCCTTTTTAGAGTCAGCCTTAAGCTTCATTCTATTTGTATAGAACTGGAATGCAGCTCCACTACCAAGAACAGTTACAACAGTAATAGCAATCTGTGCGAAGTCCATTACTTAGCGTATTTCTTTTTTATTTCTTCGATATGCTTTTGATTCTCTACCCTTACGATATTCCATCCAGAGAAAATCAAAACCAGTAACCAGCCCATATTAGAGCCCTTAAGCATACCTTCCATCCAGTAGTTCAGCACAGTGGCGACAGCAACGAGGAACGCAATCTTTACAGCCTTAGATCGGATGCCAAGACCTCCGTCCCAAAGGACAGCATAGCCTTGATATACTCCACACAACATAGATACAATACACAGCAAAGGAGAAGAGAACATCTCGGTGTATAGCGCAGCAGGTAGGATAAACGTGTGCAGTATAGACGTGAATACTTCGTTTGGTTCGCTATCGCTGTATTTGAAGATGCTGATGATCCTCTTAATACCTTTGTCTTCCATCACGTCTGCTATGTGCATTATTTTTTACTTGCAAACTTCTCGATTCCAGCGATTCCAAATGAACCGAGCGTGATGATTACAAATGAGTTATAAGTGAACTCGTTGATTACCAAATCCTTACCCATAAATCCAGACACAACGTCTGCGATCATAACTAGAACCATAACAGCAAATGAGAAGAAACCAATGATAGTCTTTTCGTTCCAGCTGTTGTCGTCTTTAAAAATGGAGGCGAAGCCCATAATTCTGTCCTTTATGTAGGTAAAGATTTTCACGGTTTAAATCAATGGGTTTCAACTGGTGCAAAGATATTAACAAAAGAAAAGGCCCCATTTCTGGGGCCATACCTATATACAAATACTCCGTTGATTACTCAACTACCTCAGCACCAGTAGCTGGCGTGAACTCTCCTGTATTGAGGTCTACCGTACCGTCGCCGTGAACCTCGAGGATCTTGGCACGTACTTCTTCCATCTTAGCTTCTTGTGCTTTGTAGGCATCAAGCAACACAGACTTACGGAGTTCAATCAGGAGGATTGCGCCAAGTTCAGACTGGATCTTACCCATCTCTGCTTGGACTTCTTTGATGCTGGAAATCAGCTCTTCGCTTACTTTGGCCATCGTAATGAAATTTAAGTTAGTTATGCAAATATACTACTAAACGACTGGTGTCGGAGTAGGAGGTACAGGCTCTCCGATCACAAGCGTGATGGAGGTCGGGTTGATCTGTCCTGCGATTTGGTTAGCCACAGAGGTCTCCAAGTTAGTCACCTGCTCAGGGCCCATTGCTGACGTGCACCATCCCGTTGCGATCTCGTTAGTAAGCTGATCGAAAGGAACGAAAGTTGCGGGATCGATGTCATCAGCAGCTACCATCTGCGTACCGATAACGGTTGCAGAGTAGGTCTTGCCTCCTGATTCTTCTGTTCCAGTTAAGCGCCAGTGGATGTTGTATACAACGTCATCCAGCTCTACGCCTTGCTCGTCTTTGGTAGGGTAGCAGTCTACAGTGCGACAGTCCCAGGTATAGATTACAGACATATTTGTTCTAATTATTAGGCAAATGTACGAATTATTAGCAGTAGCTTATACCCTCAATAAATCCACGGTTTGGAGATCCAAGGATATTATATGATGCTCCACAAGAATTTGACTTGAACCAGTACCCACCACCGTCAAATGGTGCTGTTAAGTTAATGTCAGTATATACTGTAACACTTATGTTAGGACAAGCAGGGCTTCCGTCACCTCCAGCTTCATAGAAGTACAACGTAAGGTTATCCTCTTCTCTTGATTCACAAGCTTCGGTATAGCTTCCATATCGTATGTTTACAATACTGAATGATCTATAGTTGTAGTAAGAGTAACAGTAAAACTCAGATATAGCATCTGGAGTAGAAAATCCAGCCAGTGACGACAGCGTTCGCAGGGAATTGTTACCCTGCGACTGCTGAAGTTCTGTTCGTATATCGTTTATGCTAAGAGGACCTGTGCAGGGAAGAGGGGACATATATAAGACCATTTATAGCCAAAGGCTTGTTTATACTTTATGAACGTCAACTTTGTTTTTCTTTCATTTCTAACCTTCCATTTTCCTCCGTCAATAAAGATTTTTATTTCAGAACCAGCATTACCTTTTTTGCCTAAAGACCTACAGGCGTCAGCCAATGAATTATGTATAGCTATTAAATTCCAATCCATATCATATTGGCAAACAGCTATGTGACTATGGCCTTTACTTCCCTTCAATGAATCCGATAATGCTTTACGATGCGATTCACTTTTAGGTCTTTTTGCGGCTTCGTGAAATCTCTTTTTTCCATCTTCACTAATGCAGTGATACGTGTTTCCGCCCTGCCCCTCTTCATTCGTTAGGTTTGCAAATTTATCCGACTCAATTACACGAAGCTTTTCAGAAATTTTTTTGGCATAATAAGAGAATCTATCTTTATTGTTATCACTATATATAACCATAGTTGATACATCTGTTGGCTTATACTTGTATTTCTTCAAGTGTCTAATCCAAACAGTTCCACTACCTGTGTAAGTATATGGGTCTCTAATTGTTTTTCCCAAATACATAAGCCCACCTGGAGATTCCTTGATATATAAATGAATAGACATTACTTAATCAGTTTTTCAAGTTCTTCAACACGAGCTGTTAGTTCTTTGTTCGCCTCAATCAAAAGTGCAATCATCTTCTCGTAGCGAACGGATAGGTAACCACTTTCGTTGGTTCGGATAGCCTCTGGAAGAACAGCTTGTACCTCTTGGGCAATCACACCTACGTCGTGACCTTCGTATCCGTGGACATCTTTGGTCTCCTCAATCCAGTCAAACTCTACGCCAGTGAGAGACTTAACTTTTTCGAGAGCGTTCTCGATTGGCTTGATGTTCTCCTTTAGGCGCTTGTCTGATGTTGAGTAGGCTACGATGTCGTTTGATGCGTCAATACGTCCAGCAGTTGCTGATGGGGTTACGTTTACACCAAGAGCTCCTGATCCAATGTTTACACTGCCTGAAGTTTGGATGGCTCCTGTTTGACCAACACCAGTTACTACTACAAGTCGGTATGCTGTTCCAGGACTCGTCGTCCCAATACCGACGTTGCCGCCAGCAGTAATAAACATAGATTCATTTGCAGAACTACCACTTCCATTTGTCAATAGAGCAAGTCCTCCCGCTCCACCAAGATTACCAATATATGTTGTAGAACCAACCTGCTGGAACACTGCTTTGTTTGTAGAGCCAGAGTCGTGAAGCTCTATAATTGCTCGACCACTTCCAACACCAGAGGCTCCTTTAACTACTAAAGCGTTACCGCCACTGTGAACTGTAGGACTTCCCGTCCCAATACCGACGTTGCCGCCCGAAGTGATTCGCATTCGCTCAGCGGATGCTGTTAAGAATTTAATGGTATTTGGATCAGTAGCGTTTCCACCGGCAAGAGCTATTCTACTTC
>CAZXGO010000180.1:2536-4326 GCA_964640035.1 uncultured Chitinophagales bacterium | reverse complement strand
GGACTACGAGGCCGATATTGTCTGTATCGGGTCGGGTGCAGCGGCGATGTCAGCGGCTACGACCGCGGCAGTTGAAAACGCCTCGGTGATTGTTCTCGAGAAGGCACCGGTGCTAGGGGGAACGACCGCTAAGTCCGGCGCTGTCTTCTGGATTCCCAATCACTATGGTCTGAAGGCGCGCGGTGTCGCTGACGAGCGCGAAGATTGCATTCGGTTTTTATGTCGCTACGCGTTCCCGACGCTCTACGCACCCGACGCGGAGCATTTTGGACTCTCCGCCTTTGATTACTCGCGTATCGCTGCGTTTTACGATAACGGCGCCGAGGCCGTCGACTTCATTCGCGAGCACCAAATTTTTGGTTTGAAAGAGTGGCGAATGTGGGGTCTCGACGAGCCCGCTGTCGATTATCTCGAGCACATCCCCGAAAATCGGACACCCACGGGCCGACCGCTCGCTGCAGTCGATGCGGACGGCGTATTTTGCTGGGGTTGGGGCATGATTGAACAAATGGCGGCTTTTCTTACCGCTCGCAACGTGCCGATTCTTACCGAACACGCGGTCAATGATCTGGTGATCGACGAGGCCGGCCGCGTTGTTGGGGTAGTGGCGGCGGCCCCCCAGGGGGCGGTTCGGGTCCGTGCTAAAAAGGCGGTGATATTTGGAACCGGTGGGTATGCGCATAACACGGATATGTTGCAGCGCTATCAGGAAGTCTTTGCCTACGGATCCTGTGCGCAGCTCTCCGCGCAGGGTGATTTCATTCCGCTCGCCCAAAAAGCCGGTGCGCAATTCGGCAATTTACACGGTGCCTGGCGGTGTGCCGTAGTGTTGGAGCAGGCGCTCGAGAATCGTTCCGTCGGTACGGGCATGTTTGTCCCGCCCGGAGACGCCATGGTATTGGTCAATCGCTATGGCCGGCGATTTGTGAATGAGCATCGTAACTACAACGACCGCAGTCGCAGTCACAATACGTTTGACCCAACTCGGGGAGACTTTCCCAACGAATTTCAGTTCATGATCTATGATCATCGTACTGCCACGATCGTGGGTGACGATACGGGCCAGCCCCCGATCACGCCCAACGAGCCCTATGTGATTTCGGCTGATAGCCTTGCCGCGCTGGCAGACAAGATTCGCGAGCGCGTAGAGCAACTCTCCGACAGCATCGGCGGCTACGCCTTGGATCCCGGTTTCTCCGACCGCCTGGCAAAAACGGTGGCGGAGTTCAATCAGTTTGCGATAGCCGGCAAGGATGAGGATTTCAGTCGCGGTGATCAGCCCTACGACGTGGCATGGCATCGGTTGTGGGGACTGTTCAAGCATACTGAGCAATATCCGGATAACCCGTTCCCCAATCCGACCCTGCATCCGCTGAGCGATAAAGGCCCGTATTACGCCATCATTTTGGCGCCAGGCGTGCTGGACACCAACGGCGGTCCCATGACTGATGCCAGCGCGCGCATTGTCGATGAGCAGCTGCGGCCGATTCCGGGTTTGTATGGCGCGGGTAACTGTATTTGCGCGCCCACGCGTAATGCCTATGCGGGGGCGGGTGGGACCATCGGTCCTGCGTTGACTTACGGGTATATCGCGGCGAGGCATGCGCTTGGCCTATCGGAAGCGGCCTGATGCCCACGGTTTTGTGGCCCGCAACTGTAGGCCTTTGTTGGGCTGTGTTGGCAACGCCTGTCGCCGCCGATGACAAGGTGTATTTCGCTGCAGATTTGATGCCGACGCTCAAGGCACGTTGTGCGGTTTGTCATATGACAGGGGGTGAGCCCGGGGGGAT
>CAZXGO010000180.1:0-2445 GCA_964640035.1 uncultured Chitinophagales bacterium | reverse complement strand
GGTCTGCCATCGATGAAGCGTGTGAACCCCGGTGAGCCGCAGTCGAGTTATCTCATGCACAAGCTCTGGGGTAGCCACCGTGAGGTCGGCGGCAATGGGTCCCGAATGCCGCTGCATCAACCGCCCCTATCCGCCGCGGTCCTCGGTGATTTTGAGACATGGATTCAGGCCGGCGCGGCAAACAATTAAGTGGCACCAGCGTGTTGCCTTTAAGTCGTTAGTGCAACGGCTGACGCCTTGAACTGTCGCCGCTTTTAAACTGCGACAATGGTTTTGCCAAAGTTTTCTCCGGCAAATAAGTCCGCGAAGGCCTTGCCGACGCTTTCGATACCCTCGAGGCGATATTCCGGGGATTGAATCAAGCCGTCGCGAAGCCATTGCGAGAGTTGCTCCCGTGCCTCTTCATAACGGTCATGTCGAAAGTGCGTCATAAAGCCCTGCACCGAGATTTCTTTCGTAATCAGATCAAACAGATTATTCGGTCCATGGGGTGTCACGCCGTAACCCGAAATCGCACCGCATAGCGCCATTCTGCCGCGGTGGTTCATGTTACTGATTGCCGCTTCAAGGGTTTCTCCGCCGACGTTATCGAAGAAAACATCGACGCCGTTGGGACAGACATCGCGAATCGCCTCCGCGAGAGGCATATCAGTCGCGCGGATCACGGCCGCGTCATAGCCGAGCGTCGAGCAAATCCAATCCGCCTTAGTAGCCGAGCCGACAATCCCGACCACAGTGGCCCCCGATAACTTGGCAATCTGCCCCGCGATACTCCCCACCGCACCTCCGGCGCCGCTGATGAGCACACAATCGGCGGGAGTGGGCTTACAGATATCAGTCATACCAAAATAGCCAGACATACCGGTGTCACCCAAGACCCCCATGTACGCACTGGGATTGAACTCCAGTTCATCGGGCAGTCGGGCGATAAAATCTGTGCCGTCACTCAAACTGTGGGTTTGCCAGGCAAAACGAGCCATAAGTCGGTCGCCGGGTTTGTACTCGGGGTGCAGGGATGTCACCACCTCGGCGAGTACCAGGCCCATGACGGGCTCATTCAGTGCCATGGCCGGCAACACTTCGTCACCCGAGTCCTCATTCATCCAGTTGCGGAACCCGGCGTCTAGGGAGATAAAGTCATTGCGGGTCAGGAAATACCCCGCTTGGACTTCCGGGAGAGGCTGTTCGACTAGCGCAAAGTCGGACGCTTTGGGGTTTCCGACGGGGCGCCGCGCCAACACCACGGATCGCATCATCTTAGGTCTCCTCGGGTCGAGCGGACGAGGTGGGTTGTGTCGCTAAGCACTAAAGCTTCCTCGGCACCCTGCTGCGGTCATTGCGAGTCACTAACCCGCCAGTTCCGGGTTTTTTTCGAAACCTGCGGTGTTGGTGTCGGCGGGGAGCCAATCTCTGGCGGTGCTGGTCCAGCAAGTGGTTTCCACGCTGAGCCAGCTGGTGTCTTCCATACCACCGGCCTTGATGAACAGTTGTCCTGGGATTTCATCCACGAAAGTGAACATTTGGCTGCCGCAATTCGGACAAAAACCGCGATTCACGTGGGAGCCCTCGCTGCCTAGTGAGCCAAAGGTTTTATATTCGCCCTCAATAGTGACAGCGCTCTCGGGGAACATGATCACGGTTGCTTTGCCTGACCCCGTGACGCGTTGACAATCTTTGCAATGACAATGGAGTCCAAAGCCCACCTGCGACTCATCAAATTCGTATTGAACGTTACCGCACAGACAATGCCCTTTTTGCATGGATCCTCCTCTTCGACTCATGGTGTGGTGGGTACAACCCTCACTGGTCACCTATCCTAACAGCGCGGGCTGATGGAAATAAGCGGCCGATGTCCGTTCATGCGGTTTGACGCGTTGACGGCGCCCGGCGATGCCATCACTTATCCGAGCGTTTTCGAGTTCACTCACTTAAACCGGCCATCCGCCGAATCGCGGCGTAGCGGGTAGCCCAAATGCGGCGACTCAGTGCGGCATCAGGTGCAAACAATTCAGACGCATGGTACGCGCCTGGCCATAGGTGGAATTCCACAGAGACTCCGGCCGCGGAGAGCCGCTTTGTGATTTCGATGTTTTCATCGCGGAATAAATCCAGATCACCGACATCGATATAGGTGGGAGGAAGGCGAGTGAGATCTTCAGCGCGAGCTGGAGCAGCGTAAGCGTCGGCCGCCTCGCCACCGAGATACCAGCCCCACGCCTCTATCGAGCCTGCGCGGTCCCAAATGCCGATATCGACGACTTCGTGGGAAGAAGCTGTTTGGTGACGATCATCGATCATGGGGTAAATGGGTAGCAGGTATTTCAGAGCTGGGCCGTTCCGGTCGCGGAGCATTAGCGCCACCGCCAGAGCGAGACCGCCACCCGCAGAGGCTCCCATCAGCCCTATATTGGTTGGGTCCATGCCCAGCGTTTCGGCATTGGCAAA
>CAZXGO010000179.1:0-4332 GCA_964640035.1 uncultured Chitinophagales bacterium | reverse complement strand
CCCACAGCGCGCCTGTCCACAAAGCGATAAAGGTGAAGAGGGCACCGGTCGGCGCCAGCGCCGATGTCATCATGTGCGAGAGCCGTGTATTGAAGGTGAGGCCGATGATCGCCCAGAAAGCCATCACGACATAAATGAGCATCGACATCCAGGCCGCCGGTACGTGAATGAAGATGATCCGGTAAGACTCACCCTGTTGATGGTCGGTGGGCGCAATGAAGAAACCGACGTACAGGCCCGCGAGGCAGAACAGGGCCGCCGTCCAGCCGAACCACGGCAGCATCCGTCCGGCGAGGGGGTAGAAGGTCTGCGGCGAGGCGTATTTGAAGAGATTGATGCCGCCGGTCATCAGAACAGGCTGATTCATGGCTGCAACAATCCGGAGAGAGTGTGAAAATACATCAATAAAATCAATTGCTTACATTAAATTCACGGGGCTGCTTTACAGCCGCCCCCGATTCTACCGTGTTACTCCGCAGAGATGCGCAGTGCGGCAGCGATAGCCCAGGGCGCAAATACAACGGTAAGCAGGCCCTGGGCCGACAACAGCAGAAGATGCGCTTCGCTTCCCGTTCCTGCCGAGGCGGCATCCACTGCGCCGGCGCCCAGAATCAGGACCGGCACGTAGAGCGGCAACACCAGCAGCGCGAGCAACATGCCACCGCCTCGCAGTCCCAGTGTCAGCGCGGCACCGATCGCACCGATCAAGGTCAGTACCGGCGTCCCCAACAGCAAAGAGAGCATCAGAACCGGGAAAAGTTCGCCGGACAGACCAAACTGGATCGCCAGCAGGGGCGACAGCAGCACCAGGGGCAGTCCTGATACCAGCCAGGCGGCCAGTATCCGGGCGCATACGGCCAGACCCAGCGGTGCGGCCGCCAACAACAGTTGATCAAGCGAGCCATCGGCATGGTCGCCCGAAAAAAGTCCCTGCAGGGCGAGCAGGTTCGCCAGCAGGGCTGCGACCCAGATGATGCCGGGGGCAATCTCTCTCAGCAGGTTAGGCTCCGGGCCTACGCCCAGCGGAAACAGGCTGACGACAATCACGAAAAACAGCACGGCTGTGGCAACGTCAGCGCGGCGGCGCCAGGCGAGGAGCAGGTCACGGCGGATCAGGGCGATCAGTAATCCGGTCATTGCAGTCCCTGTCCCGAGCTGCTGCCGAGGTCGATATTCAGGGTGTGCGGCGCGACGATGGCGCTGTCCTGGTGCGTCGAGATCACCGACATGCCGCCGCTGCTGAGGTGCTGCGCGATGACCGATTGCAACTGCGCAGTCGCGGCGCTGTCGAGCGCAGCGAAGGGTTCGTCCAGCACCCACAGCGGCAGCGATTGCGAGAGTGCCAGCCGGGACAATGCAGTCCGGCGTCGCTGTCCCTGCGACAGCACCCGCACGGGCAGGTGCTCACGCCCGGCAAGACCGAACTGCTGGAGCGCAGCTGCCCGTTCTGCTTCGGTGGAGGCAAGGCCTGCAAGACGACACAGCACGGCCAGATTTTCCGCAGGACTGAGGTCGTCTTTCAGTCCGTTGAGATGTCCGACGTAGACCAGTTGACGCGCATACTCTTCACGTAAATGACGCACGTCTTCTGCGTTCCATGACACCGTCCCGCCAGCGGGGGCGAGCAGGCCGCAGATCGCCCGCAGGAGGCTGGTCTTGCCGCTGCCATTGCTGCCGGTCAGCAGCACCAGCGTGCCCGGCGTGACCTGCAGGTCGAACCCGCGGATCAGTACGCGGTCACCGCGGGTGATGTCAAGTTGTCGGACGTCGAGCATGAGAAGTCAGAGGGCGCCGCGCTGTCATTCCTGTCAGGGCGGCCGGGCGCCGGGATGGCGTTACAGTACCACAGATGGCCGGCGCCGCATGGCGAACGTCGCCATGACCGTCACTTCGCTTCGCCTACTGCTTGGCGTACTTCTCCAGCATCGCCCAGTTCCCGCTGGCAGCGAGGTAACGAATCTGGGCATCCACCAGCGCGGCGAGCAGCTCCACCTTTGTCTGCTGCAACTCGGCACGCGAGCGCGTGGCATCGAGCAGGTCAAATACAGTGCCGCGGCCGAGGCGATAGGCGTCTTCAGCCATCTGTCTGAGACCGGGCAGCCGTGCGG
Source organism: uncultured Chitinophagales bacterium (assembly GCA_964640035.1). Classification (GTDB taxonomy): domain Bacteria; phylum Bacteroidota; class Rhodothermia; order Balneolales; family CAYWCV01; genus CAYWCV01. The sequence goes on along the minus strand of CAZXGO010000179.1, from coordinate 2,224 downwards.
CGGCTTTGCGGTCGTGTTCAGCCAATGCAGCTTCACGGATGCGGATGATCCCGGCGTACTGTTCCAACTGGGCGGCGGTCTCCGATTCGGCCAGTTCGCGGCGCAGCGTTGCCGCGGTGGCATCGGACTCGGCGCGTGCCTGCAGCCCGCGACGTGTATCGAGCAGCGGCAGTTCAACACTCAGGCCGACATAGTTCGCGGAACCGAAGGGCTCGCTGGTCCAGGCACGCCCAAGGCTCAGTGAGGGTACGGGCCAGCGCTCGCTTTTGGCGACATTGACACCGAGTTTGGCTGCGCTTTCCTCGTTTTGCGCGGCAATGACAGCCGGGCTTGTCATGACGCCGTCACGCGGCTTTGCAATGGTGCTGACCGGGAGTGCGAGTGTATTCAAGGACTTGGCAGCGCGCGGTTGCCAGCCGCGGATGCCGAGCAGCGTGGCGAGTTGTCCCGCGCGTTCAACGATGTCCGCACGCGCATCCGCCAGTCGCGTCTCGACGGTGGCGAGTTCGACTTCCATGCGCGCGAGATCGAAAGTGCTGGCCATGCCGCTTTCCCCGCGTGCTTTCACAATATGCGTTAAACGGAGCAGTTCGTCGCGCGTGGATTCAATGATGCGGGCACTGTCTTCGGCTGCCTGCAAGCCGGTGAACAGGCTGCCGGCTTCGGCGGCCAGTGTGCTGCTCCCGGCAGCAACCCGTGCACGGGCGGCTTCTATATCGGCATCGGCACGGGCAATGCGTGCTCCCCGTTGCCCGGCGATGAGCAGCGGGATGTCGAGCGTTACCTGCTGCTGCATTGTCCCGGTGAACATCGTCGCCTGACCGCCGTGCGGACGGGATCGCCCGTAGGTCAGACTCGGGTTGGGGTAGGCGCCGGCAGTGATGCGATTGGCCTGGGCGCCGGCGATGGCCTGCTTCTCGACGGCAATCCGCGGACTGCTGTCGCGGGCGAGCCGGATGATCGCCGCCAAATCGACCACCGACGGCGGGGCTGCAGCAGGATTCGTGGCTTGTGCGAAGACAGTGGCAGACCAGCTCATTGCGAGCAGTGCGGCTGTCCACCGTGAGTGCAGTGTTCTCATGACGCCTCTCCGATGTGCTCGTCTTCCTCCTCGGGCGTCGTGTATTTCTTCGGCGACACAAAACTGTAGATCACCGGCAGCAACCATAGCGCCACGGCGAGCGCCGTGACCATGCCGCCAACCACGACCAGCGCAAACGGACGCTGGGTTTCGCTGCCGACGCCGGTGGACAATGCCATGGGCAGCAATCCGACCAGCGCAAGCAACGCCGCCATCAGGACGGCGCGCAATCGTTCCGAGGCGCCACCGATCAGCGCCGGCAGCATGGCTTCACCGCTGCGTCGGCGCAGATCGGTCGCACTGAGAACGAGCAGCCCCATCAGCGATACCTGTCCGAGCAGTGCGATAAATCCCACAGCGGCGCTGACAGATAGTGCGACATCCGCGATGAGCAGTGCAAACGCCCCGCCAGTGAGTGCGAAAGGCACCGTCATGAGGATTGCAAGCGCGCTGCGTCCCGAGTTCATGGCGGCGTACAGCAGTCCCAGCACAATCAGAACAGCAATCGGGACCACCAGTTTCAATCTGTGAATGGCGCGCTGCTGGTTCTCGAACTCGCCGGTCCATTCAAAATAATGCCCCTCGGGCGGCTTCACTGATTTATTGACAACCGCAATGGCATCCTTGACCACCGATCCCATGTCGCGGCCTTCGACGTTGAATTTGAGCGCAAGGTAACGCCCGCTCTGCTCTCGCGTGATGGTGGTCAATCCGTTCGAAATGCTGATTGCGGCAAGATCGCGCAAGGGGATGCGTGCGCCGGTCGGACTGTGTACGGTAACGTTGCCGATCTTGTCGATGTCGTCCCGGGTATCCGGCGGATACAGCGCGCGGATGGGCACCGGGCGCTCGCCTTCCCACATGATGGTGACTACGCGGCCGGCGAGCGCGGATTCCAGTGTACGTTGCGCATCCTCCATGGGGATACCTGCACGGGCAAGCGCGCCGCGGTCAAAGGCGACCTGGAGTTGCGGCTTCAGGGCATCGCGGTAGAGATCGAGGTCCACAATGCCGGGCACCGGCTTCAGGCTGTCTTTGGCCTTTTGCAGCGTGTCTCGCATGAGGGTGAGATCGCTGCCGAATATCTTGAGCACGACTTTGCCGCGTACCCCGGCGACTGCCTCCTCGACATTGTCCTTCATC
>CAZXGO010000178.1:0-4338 GCA_964640035.1 uncultured Chitinophagales bacterium | reverse complement strand
TAAAATTAACGCGGCGTTATCTGCGACACTCAGATAATCACCGTTCCCATCAAAAAACCCCGCGCCATAGTCCTCGACAGAACTCGGCAGCGTAAATGGCTGGAGGTAACTAACCGCGACATCCCCGTTGCGGGTGATGGTGAAGGCGTTCGTGCTGTTGTCGATGAAACGGTTGCTCTGGCAGGTGAGCAGGCTGGTGTTGGCGATTGCGGTAAGAGGCGTGGTGCTTGGGGTGAAGTTGGATGTGTAAACAGCAGTGCCTTTGACCACGCGGAGGTTGGAGATGTAACCGTTAAAATCCCCTTGAGACCCATTGTAACTTCCAATGTATGGTCTAGGTGTACCGCTATTAGGAGAAACACTTACAGAATACGTTGTTGAAGCCTGCTGCACACCGTTTACGAAAATCCTTAGTGTTGTGCCCGAGCGAGTAACTGCAATGTGATTCCATGCACCGTTACATACGTTTGATGTTCCTAATAAATCTAAGCTACCGCCATCCCAAGCATTCACATAACCTGTAGTAGGCGCAATTGCGATTTGAAAGTTGCCTGACGCATTTCCGGTTGGGCCGTCTGTCATGTAAACGCGGCGATAGAACGTATCGCTCGTTAATTCTGTTGAATTAATCCAACACTCAACCGTAAAGTCTCCCGACCCAAACGAAAATGCGGAACTTGCTCCTATTGATAGGTAGTCACTTACACCATCAAAATAGTTCCCGTAATACCCCGCCTGATACGGATTGAACCTGTTCGGCTTTACGTCGCCATTGATCGCCACATTGAAATTATTCGCGGAGGCGTCCGAGTTAAACGGCACAATGTCAGGGTTTGACGCGCCGCCATTGCTTGCGCCATTCGTCCCGTCGCCATGCAGGAGCATTGTGACGTACTCAAAGTAAGGATCGCCAACAATAACTTGCGGCCAATCACCTTGTTTTTGCAACGCGGCTTGCTGCGAAAGAGTCCACAACCCCGGAGCCGCAGACGATGTCGGCGTCGGAGGCGTTTTGGTTATGTAACCACCGGGGTATTGCTCACTCATGCCAACTCCATCCAAGAAATTGTGATTTCATCCCAACGATATTGCTTATCGTCAGTCGGCATCGGTATAGGAGCCTCCCATTGGCAAGATTCCTCATTCAGCACCCAACTGGAAAACGGCTTTGGCGAAATAAACGCATCACGAACAGCATCGTAGGTATACCCAATACCTGCGTAGTTTTTCCGCATATTGCCGTTGTAGCTGGTTTGCTTCCAGTTGGTGTTTTCACCAAATAAAGACTTGCAAAACGCAACTCCAGCCTCTTCGTTTTCAACCCCATTTAATTGGCAGTCGTTGTTGTGAACAACGATCACTTGCGTGACCACGTTGTTTTCGTCAAGTTGTGCAAAGTGAGCCATGTTTGTCCTCAGAACGTGATCGAGCCACTGCTCGTCCATTTGTAAATCCGATAGCCGCCTGCCACGGTGATTGTCGGTGATCCGGTTGTGGACGCTGCGGCTGTATAGGTGTCAGGATAGCGAATGATGACAATGCCTGACCCTCCGTTTCCTCCAGCCCTTGACGAACTATTCCAAGCACCTCCGCCGCCCCCGCCTGTATTAGCGGTTCCCGCAGTATTGTTTGCCGCGCCGACGTTATATTCGCCATTGCCGCCACCGTAAGTGTTCCCTTGAGAACCACCGCCGCACCCGCCCCCGGCATAATTTACCGACGCCCCAGAAATAGACGATGTTGCACCAATGCCCCCATTATTCGCGCCATTGAATGCTGTAGCCGATCCAGCACCTCCAGCACCGCCGCCGCCAGCATAATAGTTGCCCCCATTATTTCCTTGTGATGGAGAAGTTGAAGGCGTATTTCCTGCCCCTCCGGTTGCTGGCGAATTTGATCCACCCCCTCCTGATCCACCAGCCCCACCATTTCTTGTGACTGTCCCTCCAGAGGAGCCACCACCACCGTACCCGCCACCCGTCGATATGATTGTTCCAAAAACAGAATCAGCTCCATTTGAACCATTGTTTGCAGCGCCCCCAGCGCCTCCGCTTCCTCCAGCCCCAACGGTTACCGTGATTGGAGACCCTGCCGAAACTACATATCCAGTCGCAGTTCGATATCCACCAGCGCCGCCGCCGCCTGACGCATCGCCGCTGACTCCACCCGCGCCACCGCCGCCAGCAACAACAAGATATTCAACTGTTGATGGGGCGGTAGAGGGCCATAGGCCTGCCGCTTGCGCTTGCATTTGCTGTCGGGATGTCCAAAGTCCACTGAAATTAGGCATAGGTCATCCTTAGAAGGTTATGCTTCCAGAGGAAGTCCATGTGTAAACACGGTATCCACCGCTTACAGTGACAGTGGGTGATCCTGTGGTTGAAGTAGCTGCAGCGAATGTATCTGCATATCGGACGATAACAATACCAGAACCACCATTTCCACCACCATTTGTAGCACAAGCGCCACCACCTCCACCACCCGTGTTAGCTGTTCCACTTGTAGCGGCAGTTGTTGAACCGCCAGTTCCTGTTTTACCAGCACCGCCACCACCAGAGCCTCCAGCACCTGCGGTATATCCGGTCGCGCTTCCACCATATTGTGCGCCACCTCCACCGCCGCCAGCGTAAGTTACGGATGAACCAGAAATGGAAGAGGCGGTACCAGCGCCGCCATTACCCGCTCGCCCAGAAGTAGATGATTGAGCGTTGCCGCCAACAGCAGTAGCACCGCCACCGCCACCACCGCCAAAGTTTAGGTTAGCGTCACCGCTGTTATAACCTTGACCGCCGTTATTACCTTGTGATGGAGATACAGAAGGTGTGTTGCCAGAACCAACACCTGTTAAATTGTCATGGTCCGCGCCGCCGCCAGAACCGCCGTTTTGTCCTGCCGTGTAAGGATGTCCTCGACTAGCGCCGCAACCGCCACCAGCCGAGCTAATGGAAGAAAATACAGATGCAGAACCATTTGTCCCTGCATTATTTGTACCACTGCCGCCAGCGCCTACAGTTACAGTAATAGCGGAACCAGTAGAAACTGCGAATCCCGTAGCAGTTCTAAAACCACCAGCACCGCCGCCACCATTAGCACGGTCGGAACCCGAGCCACCCCCGCCACCGCCAGCAACGACTAGATATTCAACTGCGGTGGGCGCTGGTGCAACGGGAGTTGCGCTATTACTTGCCGAGCTTTCCGATCCAGTCCCGTAGGCGTTGGTTGCAGCAACCTTTACGGTGTAGGTATTACCGTTTGTCAGGCCAGTAATGACGATAGGAGAGGAAGAGCCAGTGTTTGTAAAAACAGCTCCGCTAGATGAGTCTGTGGCTTTTGCTGTGTACCCAGTAATCGCTCCGCCACCCACATTTGACGGGGCAGTGAAGGTTACAGATACCTGAGCATTTCCAGCCGTGGCCGTGCCAATCGTAGGCGCGTCAGGAACCTTTAGCGGAAAATACGAAGCCGTTAGGATGCCAGCTTGGTAACGCATCGACATGGGATGCCCTTATCAGGAGATCGCTTCGTAGGATGCGGTCAGTTCAAGCGCACTACCAGTGCCAACAGTCACCACGATGGATTGCGATTCACCGCAGTAGAAAGCGGTCGTCTTGTCCACAATGATGAGTGATGCGTTAGCTGGGACACTGATTTGGTAGGCAATGCGATATGCTGTGCCACCGCCCCCAGTTGCAGAATTGATCGACACAGTAACCGCAACTGCCGATCCGGTGACGTTGGACGCAACGATGTTGTCGATCTTGTTCACCGTGCCAGATGCTGGCGTGAGATCAGTCCAGGTTGTTGCACTGGTCGTGCTCGGGATCAAGTAAGAGGTGTTGCCATAAATCGAGGTAACGGCAACGATGTTTGGGTTAGCCATTTTTACTCCTTAAAATCCAAAGATCATCGCCATTGCGATTGATTTGCCGGTTGAAACGACAGGGACATCGCCCGACCCGAGCAATGAGGTTCCGCCAACCGTTTTGATGTTGGTGCCACTAACCAGTTCAGCTTGAACACCAGTCAGTGTATTTGACGCATAAGCAATCGTCTTGTTGGTCAGCGTCTGAGTGCCAGCCAGCGTTACATCGCCGGTTGTGATGTCACCGCTACCCAATAGACTTGTGCTGTTGATCGTCTTGATGTTCGTGCCAGATACCAGCGTTTCTTGCACTGCAACATTACCAGAGCCGATCAGCAAAGTGCTATTGATTGTCTTGAGCGGAGTTGTCTCCCACCGACTGGTGGAGTTGTTCCACTTAATCAGATCGTTATCGGCAGGTGACGGAGCATAGACGTTGGCAAGCTGATTGAGCCTAGGGAATAGCGTGACGCGGA
>CAZXGO010000177.1:0-4356 GCA_964640035.1 uncultured Chitinophagales bacterium | reverse complement strand
TGCTACTGGAGACAATACAATGCCTGCAGGAATGCAACAAGCTAAGTATGGTGCAGAGGTAAAGAAATTTCAGCAGGCAGGTCAGTATCGTCCTGACCAACCAGTATATATTCAAGGTCAACGATACTACTATCAGTCTACTGAAGACAATCCTGGATGGTTTACTGGTGATACTATAACATTAAAAGATCCGGTTTCAGGAAAGACTTTTAAAGTCGACAAAGATGTTTATGATGAATATGCTGCTTCAGAAGGAACATACCTTTCTCCAACTGGTGTAACACCATTCCCTCAACAATATTATAGCTCTGGACTACCACCGCAAGTAAAACAAAGGCAGGTTATTGATTTTGGCTTTTCTCCAGAACATTCTAAATCTGGTCAAAATAAACTTATTAGAGAAGGACAAGAATTTAGAAAAGGTGAAATCGTTTACTATCATAATAAACCCTTTAAAGTAGTAGATCCTTTTGGCTATAGCACTTTGCAGCAAGCTGGTGCAGCTGCTGCTTCTGGAGGATATCCTGTGAATATTCCACCAGAAGGTAGTTCAATGATTGTAAGTCCAATTGACATTACATACGATGCGCAGGGGAACCCAGTACAAACAGTCTCAGGTAATTATTCCTATATTCCATATCGTTATATAACTGAGGATAATTTTACTAGAAAGTCTGCTACAACAACTCAATCTACACCGTCTTCTAAACCTAAAACAGCAAGCAGTACTCAAATGACTGTTAATCAAGCTGTTCAACAACAACAACAACCTAGCCAACGATCAACTCAAAGCTTAATATCAACCGGTCACACTGTTGATTCTACTGAAGTATACAAAGTTGGTGGAGAGTCTGGAGGTGGAGATCCTATTTATCCTGTAAAGGACCCTAGTGGTAAAGTAGTTGGATATACCTATAAAGGTGTTGTTTATAATACTCTTGAGGAAGCCAAGGCTAAAAGAAATAGTGAGAGTAAAAAGCCCGAAGGTTCTGGTAGCAAATCTTCTGATGGTAAGTCTACGGGTTTTAATACAAGTAAACTTACAGATGATCAGAAACAAGCGTATCAAACGCTTAAGCCTTATGTAAAAGGCACAACTTCTAAGGGCAAGCTTATTATAAAGCTTCCTTCGGATGTTTCTTGGGAAGATAAGCAATTAGCAGCAGCTGCTTCTACAATCCTTGGTTTTGATAATATTGTGCAAAACAGCACATATGATAAAGGATCAAAAGAAGGATATAGCAGATACTTTGCTGGAGTTACTCCTGAAGATTATGAGCGCAAGATTGTAGAACAATATGATGGTGTAAGTGCTTCTGGAATGTCTGGTTCAGATGTTCGTAAAAGAGCATTTGAAATCATGGGTCTTGATGCAAATGAAGAAACTTTAGGTAAGAGTACTGAAGAGCTCTACGGAAATAAAGACTGGTTGAATCAAACTTTTTATCCAGCTTTTACTAAGTTCTTGCCTGAAGGTGCTTATAGACCGGATCTTGGTGACGACTTTAAGTTTGGACTTGAGCACTTAGATGCAATTAAACCTAAGACTCCACCACCACCTCCTACTCCTGGTGACCCTACTTCAGTTTACTGGTGTGTTGATGGTAATATTGTTGCTACAGAAAATGCTCAGTCTACTCCTAGTGGTGAGAGTGTTAGAGGTCCTTTTTCTACTTCTGAAGAAGCAACTACAAACTGTTCTGAAAAACCACCAGGAACTCCTCCAAAAAAGCGTAAATCATTTGATGTACCACCTTTCCCACAAGATGTCATAAATCTTGCTGTTGCTAATGCTATACCTCTTCAGAAGTTTCCTTCTTGGGCACCTACTGTAGCTACTCCTTACATGGAAGCACCATTCATGGATCCTAGATACATCAATGCTGCAATACAAGGAACAGCACAGCAAGCTATGGATGCTTCTAATGCTTTTGCTGGAAGCCCTTCTGTTGCAAGAGCTGCAAATGCAATGTATCAAGGACAGTCTGCTGATCAGCAAATTAAAAACATTAGTGGAGTTGGTCTTGAGAATGTTCGTATAGCTGGTGATGTTGCATATAAGAATGCAATGAATAAGGCTAAGACTGATCTTGTAAATGGTCAATTTCAAAAGGCTAGATATGATCAGAATGTTCTTGCTGCTGATAATTTCCTTAAAGAAAAAGGAATGAAGAATGTGGCTATTGGTGAAGCTCTTAAAGGAATGATTAGTAACAGAGCAGGTGCGATAAACTTCCCAAGAATGTGGCCTCAATTTGGTGTAGATACTTGGAGAGGTGGAGTCATTGACTTTACAGATGCATATGCTCAACAGAGATTAAATCCTAGACAATCTGCTAATATTCCGTCTTTTCAGGAGTTTAAAAATCAGTATCCAGATGTATCTGCAGATAAAGCTTTTGATGCTTACAGCAAAAGATATATTAACTCTGGAGTTACTGCTGATCAAATGGATCCGAATATGGCTGCTTTGTTGTATCTCCAGAAGATGATGAGCTAATATCAAACCTACCAAGTTTAATAAACCTAAAGGATTTTCAGTATATTAACAGTGTAATATGGCAAGTTACTTAACACAGCCTTCGATAGCTGCTCCTCAACCCTTCACTCCCAATTGGGACTTTTTGATGAAGGTGGCTGATGCTTCTCAGAAGCGTTACAATGAGAATTTGTCTAGACTTGAGGGTATATATGGTACATTATTAAATACCCCACTTACTCACGAGAATAATATTCAGAGACGTGATCAGTTCTTTAAGCAGTCACAAGCTGCTATAGATCATCTTGCTTCTACAGATCTTAGTATGCCTAATATCTATGAGCAAGCTAGTGGAGTATTTGACCCATTGATTGAAGATAAATATATCCAGAAAGATATTCAATGGTCTAGAGTTCTCAAGGATCAAGCTGCAAGAGCTGAAGGTTATAGAAACTCTTCAGATGCTGCTACAAGATCTAAGTATTGGACAGAGGGTTTAATGGAACTTCAGATACAAAAAGAAAAGTTTCAGAACTCTACACTAGACGGTACTCTTGATATGGCTTCTCCCAGGTATACACCTAAGGTTGATATACACGGAAGAGCTCTTGAGATTGTTAAACAGCAGTATGGCAACGATGCTGGTATAGAGGTAGACCAAGTAACCGGTAACTGGATTGTTACTACTAAAAACGGTCCTCTTGTTTATCCTCAAATGAGGTCCCTAATTCAAAGTCAGCTAGCAAACGACCCGTCAATTAAAGACATGTACAAGACTATGTACAATGTTGGAGAGTACTCTTTTATAAAAGAGAATGCTCAGATGTATGGTTCTGAAGACGCTGCTGCTTTAGCATATGCTGAAAAAACTCTTTCTGAAAATGAGTATGCAGTAATTGAAGCTTTTAATGGACAAGCTGTTCAAAAACAAAGCCTTAGAGATCAGATTGAAGGTGATCAAGCCAATATCAAAAAGAATGGTATTGTTCCTGGAACACAGGAACATGTTGATTTTCAAACAAGATTAAGAATATTAGCTGGTCTAGAGAATGACCAAGAAGCTGTTGAGTCAAGAGCTGTTCTTGAAACCCCTGCAGATGACATTGGAACAATGAGAGATAAGGCATTTAGAGCTTTTTATCTTTCTAATCTTTCAGAAGCATCAAACACAGAAGCACAAATGGCTGCTTCTGTTGGATATAAAAATACTGTTCAAGCGAATCCTTATGGAGTAGAAGCTGTAAAACACAGTCATGCTGTTGCATTACAGAATCTAAAACATAAGAATGACATCGAGTTTGAATACTTCAAGTCTACCCTTCCAGGTAAAGATGGTAGCACTTCTAATTCTGGATTAGATATGGGTGCTCTTCTTGGTCCTGGTGGAGTTCAAGTTGTCAATGATGCTGAGGGTGGCACAACTACTAGTCAAGCTCCTGCTGCACAATCTAATTCTGAGTCATTAAATGCTTTTGAGGGTCAGATTGTAGGTCAAATGGCACAGTACCTTCAAGGTTATTCTCAAGCTTTAGGTAGAGAAGGTGTTCAGACACCAGAAGGTATTGTACCATTCAAGGATCTAACATCTATGATAAACGATCCTCAAGGCAGACAAGCTCTTTATAAAGCGTATAGAGATGCAATTAATTCTTCTGACAACATAGCTGTTGTAAAGAATAACCCCGCACTAGCTGGATTAAAAGCTAATATTGCGCAACAAGCTACTGTTTGGTCTAAGGTTAGTTCTGAAGCTAGAACAAATGATATAAATACTTGGAACAGCTGGGCAAGTATCTCAAAAAACTATGATGAAATTATTCGTAGTGTTGCTGGGACCACCTTCATGGGAAAAAACGGTTCTCCAGTATCCTTGGATG
>CAZXGO010000176.1:0-4382 GCA_964640035.1 uncultured Chitinophagales bacterium | reverse complement strand
CTATATAAAGTGATAAGTAAATAAAGGAGATAGCGATGACCCGCCCACCAAAAGCCGAGTCCTATACACAAATAAGTGTATTGGGAGAAAACTTAGACATTCGATGGTTGCCCGAAGAACTAATGGGTGGCAATTATGGATTGTGCAATACCGAACTAAAACAAATACACCTTAAGGCAAATCAAACTGGCATTCAGTGTTTAGACACATTTATACATGAATTAACACATTACATCAGTGATAGATGTAATTTAGAACTTACAGAGCATCAAGTACATTTATTAGGAATGGCTTGGGCACAGATATATCAAGCGAATCCAGAGCTGTTAGGCTTTATCGCTGAAAGGACAACTGAAGAAGATGAACGAAGAAACACCCGAGTATAACAAGCCGGGACCAAAGGTTTATACCACCGAAATAACCAAAACTGCCATTGTCATTGGACGCAATAAGACACCAGTGCCTCCTGATGAAGTAGAGCATATGGCAAGTTTAGGCTGTCCAGATCGTGAAATTGCTACCTATTTTGGCGTAAAAGAAGACACATTACGCAGACATTTTGCGGATTATCTAACAAAAGGGCGACAGCAATTAAAGACCAGCTTAAGACAAGCACAGATCAGATTAGCATTAGAAGGCAATGCTGTTATGCTTATTTGGTTAGGTAAGAATTTACTACAACAAAACGATGCCGGCACAAGTAGTGAAGATGTTCGTCCTTTACCTTGGAGCGATGACATTGATGATGCTACCGTAGAAGAAGAACAGGAAACTGATGATGCTGATACAGAATAATGATGCTTATAAGTTAGATGTCAAAGTAAGTTGGTTAGACACTGATCAATTACATCTTAATATAGTGACTAGCAATTGGGAAAATAATCATTGGGTGCATCAAAGCCGCTCATTGTTTTTATCACCAGAAGAGTTAAGCAAGATTGCGGATCACATTAACGATACACTATGCCGCTGAGTAGTAAGCAAAGTGAAATAGCCAACTGCCCAACACGCTTTAGAGTGGTTGTGGCAGGTCGTCGCGGCGGGAAAACATTCCTGGCTATGCGTGAGCTTGCTCGCTTTGCACGAGTACCAAACTCTGTAGTATGGTATCTAACTGGCTCACGACAGCAAGCCAAAAGCCTAGTGTGGAGCAAGTTAAAGAAGAAACTTAAAGCATTAAATTGGATTGCCAATACCAACGAAAGCGAGCTTAAACTAGAGTTAGTAAATGGCAGTCAGATTTGTTTAAAGTCTGCCGAACAAGGTGATAACTTACGCGGTGAATCACTTAACTTTATTTGCCTGGATGAGTTTTGTGATTTAGACTTAGATGAAATATGGAGTCAAATCATTCGTCCATCATTGGCAGATAAACGAGGACACGCACTATTCATTGGTACTCCCAAAGCTGCTAACCAAGCTGCCAAAGACTTATTTGACAATGGTCTAACCCGAGCAAACTGGGCCAGCTTTACATACACAACAGCTGAAGGTGGCTTTGTAGATGCTGATGAAATTGAGCAAGCACGAGAAGACTTATCGCCTAAAGTATTCAAACAAGAATATGAAGCAAGCTGGGAAAACTTTGCTGGAGTTATCTTTAATGAGTTTGGTGAGCATAATATACGAGAAGTACGCAAGCCAACAAGCACCGAACCAGTGTTCATTGGGATGGACTTTAACATCACACCAGTATCAGCAGTAATAGGGCGACAAACAGCAAATGGTATCGAAATCTACGATGAAATATTCATTGACAACTCTAACACAACAGAGCTAATAGATGAGATACGCAACCGTTATCCTACAAACCCTATTACGGTATGGCCCGACCCTTCAGGGGTCCAACGAAAAACCAGTGCTAATGGCAATACCGACATTAAACTATTAGAAATAGCCGGCTTCCAAACACGATATCATAGACAGCACCCACTAGTAAGAGATCGTATCAACGCTGGCAACTCATTGTTCTTTCTACGACCAGACGGAACAACACGCTTTAGTATAGACCCTGGTTGTAAGAAAACTATCAAAGCATTACGCAACTGGGCATATAAAGAAGGTACAATGGTACCAAATAAGGATGATGGATGGGATCACGCTTGTGATGCGCTAACTTATATGATTGAGTTCTTATATCCAATCACTCGTCCTACAACGCCTACAACTCCGCAACGATTCGGACACAGATTAGGCTAAATAAAACATTATAAAAGGGCCCACTACCAATGGATCAAATCATATCAACGGATTATGCAAGCGCGGCAGGCGCTAATGCAATCCACACACGCAATCGCAGCCGCTGGCAGTTCTTATTAGACAGCTATGTAGGCGGTGAAGAATATCGCAATGGCGGCTATCTAACACGCTATCAACTAGAAAGCGAAAGAGAATACGCATCTAGACTACAAAACACACCACTAGATAATCAGTGTAAAAGCATTATCGCAACATACATCAGCTTCTTATTCCGTATGCCACCGGAGCGCAACTTAGGCAGCTTAGAAAACGAACCAACCGTAGCTGATTACTTAGAAGATTCAGATTGGGAAGGACGCAACTTAGACTCATTTATGAAGCAAGCGGCTATTTGGTCTAATGTATTTGGCCACAGCTGGATCCTAATGAGCAAGCCAGATGTAGGCGCAATCACTCGCGCAGATGAATTAGCTCAAGGTGTTCGCCCATACCTAAACTTACTAACACCATTGGCAGTCACAGATTGGAAGTGGAGCCGCAAACTAAATGGTGCTTACGAACTAACATACTTCAAGTACATTGAGGACTCAAACGGATCAGTTAGTACTATTCGTGAATGGACTAAAACAGATATCGTCACTACCATAATTGATCACGACAAACAAGAAATCCGTGATCGACTAGTAGAACTAAATGGATTAGGTGTTATCCCAGCAGTTTGCTTGTACGCACATACAACATCAGTACGCGGTATTGGTCTAAGCACAATTAATGATATCGCAGATGCTCAACGCTATATCTACAATATGACTAGCGAGGCCGAACAAGCGGTGCGCCTAGGCAGTCATCCAAGTTTAGTTAAAACAGCAAACACAGAAGCTGGTGCAGGCGCTGGCAGTATTATTGAAATGCCCGAGCACTTAGATCCAAACTTAAAGCCATATGTATTAGAGTTTAGCGGTCAAGAAATCAGCTCAATCTATGCAGCGATCGACAACACTATCAACGCTATTGACAAGATGGCTAATACTGGTAGTATCCGTGCTACAGAAGCTCGCACAATGTCCGGCGTTAGCCGTGAAGTAGAGTTCCAACTACTAAACAGCCGTCTAAGTGAAATGGCTGACAATATTGAGTTAGCTGAAGAACAATTATGGCAACTATTCGCACAATATCAAGGACAAGTTTGGGATGGTGAAATCAACTATCCAGAATCATTTGCTATTCGCGATACAGATAACGAACTAGATCAACTGATCAAAGCCAAAGCATCAGTAGATGATCCAGTTGCCAAGATGGCATTCGAACACGAAATCATCGAACTAATGGATGTAGAAGTTGAAGAAGTAACACCAGGCGCACCAATGCCAACTGAGGACATCGCTGAAGGTGAAGACTCAACCGTTGGTTAAATAGATACTAAATAAACATAGGGCACAATAGTGCCTAAAAACATTACTCCAGAAAGGGAGGCGGGATCATATGTCAGATCAAGAAACAATGACAGCTCAAGTGGATACTGATACCACAGAAAACAATCAGGCAACGAAAACATTTACGCAAGATGAAGTCAATGCTATCTTAGCAAAGACTAAAAGTCAGTTAGAAAAGAAGCTAACTTCTCGTTATGCTGACTTAGGTGACCCAGATGAGTTGCGAAATATTGTAGATAGCTACAAAAAGCAACAGCAGGAAGTCGCACTAAAGCGTGGTGAATTCGACAAGGTTATGAGTGAATTAGCATCTAAGAAAGATGCTGAAATTCAGAAACGAGATAGCATCATTCGTGAGTTTAAAGTGGAGCAGCCACTATTAGCTCTTGCAGCGCAGTATCGTAGTGTTAATCCAGAGCAGGTAAAGCAGTTATTAAAGCCAGCTGTGAGATTAAATGAGGACGGTGAAGTCGAGGTTATCGACCCTAAAACAGGTAGCGTCAGGTATGACGACAACGGAGCACCACTTAGTGTGGAAAAATATGTGAAAGAGTTCTTAGATTCGAATCCACATTTTACCGCAGCTACCCCAGCCACTACAAATACGCAAAGCAATGTAGATAAAAGTGGAGCAGCTCCATTGGATCTAAAATCACTAGACCTTACTCGCCCAGACCATAGAAAAATCTATGCCGAGGCAAGACGCCAAGGCCGAATTTAATTTAAAAGGAAAAAAGCAAAATGGCTTAT
>CAZXGO010000175.1:0-4420 GCA_964640035.1 uncultured Chitinophagales bacterium | reverse complement strand
AGGTCTTTGCGGTGGCGCAAGGCTCGTTGGTATTGCCCGATATGCCTGATCAAAACTATGCGTGGTACCAGCAAGGCACAACAATGACTGCGGGCCGCATTCCCGGGGGCGCATATGTCGAGCAAGGCGCCCCACTGACCGATTCGGAAAGCTTGCCACCGTTTATCGAGCTCAATCTCAACGCGTTAGATTATGCACAAGCCGAGGTCGTGACCGCAGTCGTTTCATCTGTAGCTGGAGCGTCTGCTGTGACCCCGATCGATGGCCGCACGATTCGCATACGTGTCCCTGGTGACCCGGTCGAACGACTCACGTTGATGTCACGGCTGATGGAGAGCGAGATCCCGTCGATCTCTCCGCCTGCAAAGGTCGTTATCAACTCTCGTACTGGATCGGTTGTAGTTAATCAGTCCGTGTCGCTCAAACCGTTCGCCGTGACGCATGGTGCGCTCACAGTCCGCGTGACAGGTATGAGAACAGAGGTTGGCGCGTATGCGACACCTTGGGGTGGTGCCGGTGCGACGCTGGCGCTAGCTAATCGTCTTGAGGTTGATGCAGGCCCGAAAGGCAAGATCGTAGGGGTCGGTGAGACCGCGGGTCTCGAGGAAGTCGTGCGCGCCCTGAATCAGCTTGGACAGAGCCCGAAAGATCTAATGGCGATTCTTCAAGCGATTAAAGCTGCTGGCGCACTAAATGCCGAGCTCGAGGTTATTTAAGTGCCGACCGTGACAGCGTCTGTTGGTGCTAATTCCCTCGTTAATGGTGCTGCAGCGTTGCGTGAACATGACGAAATTCGTCGGGCATCTCAGGAGTTTGAGTCAATCCTAATTCGTCAGATGCTTCAGAGAATGCGTGATAGCTCGATCAATCCGTATCGAGAGGCGACCAGTAGTTCCTACCTCGCAATCGGTGACGATCAATTTGCAAAAATCATCGGGGAGAATGGTGGCTTCGGCTTCGGCCAAGCCATGGCAGACCAGCTGATTCGTCAAATCGATCAGGCTAAGCAACTAAGCACAAAGCCGTGATTAGCCGTAGATACTAATTGGGTTGCGGTTTCGAGCATCGAGGCCGATTTTAGGAGAGCAGGTTGGCCACACCGGCAATTTTTGACTCAGCGCTAGCCGGTATTCGCACGGCACAAGCCGGTATGTTGGCTACGTCCGAGAATATCGCTGGAGCCAACGTCGAAGGCTACGTTCGCCGCGCTCCGTCCGTGCGCACGTACGGCCTGAGTCCCAATAATATCGACTTAACCGGCACCTCCTTTGCGGTCGAGGGGTTTAGCCGCTTCTTCGACTCTCACTTACAGTCACAGTTGTTAGTGCAGCAGTCGAATAGCGCACGAGCAAAAACAGTTGTTGAGACGCTCTCGGTTCTTGACTCGATTTTGACCAATCCCGCTACGTCGCTCGCGCCATTGCTTGGCAGCTTTTTTAATTCAGCCGGATCTCTTGCAAACGAACCGGCCAACGTCACCTTTAAGCAGGCCTTGCTCGGATCGGCTCGGCAACTTGCTGATGGAATTAGACAGCTCGCAGGCGAGCTAGATCGCGTACGAAAAAATGCGAGCCAAGGCCTCGCTGACGCGCTCAATGAGGCTAACACCTTGGCGCCGCAGTTAGCTGAGATTAACGTCCGTATTCGTGGTAGCTCAGCACCTGGCATTACCCCAAATCCGGAACTGTTGGACGAACGAGATCGTTTGAGCTCACGCCTACAGGAATTGGTTGGCGGCAATACCCGAATTACCTCGACAGGTACAGCGATCGTATCGTTGGGGGGCATGGTGCTGGTTGATGACGCCAACGCGAACTTATTCACGACACGCGAAGGGCTAAAACCAATTACTGGCGGAATCGAGCCTACCGATTTGCGACTACAGATCGCAATTGATAAAAACCGTAATCCCATTTTGTCGCCTCTGGTGCTGCCAAGCCGTATCGAGTTGGTCGATAACCGGCATGTCGCCGTCGATCCCAACTCTATGCCGCCCCAGTTCCTAAGTAGCGGAATAGCTGGCGGCTATCTTTCAGTGCTCACAAGCTTTTTGCCTGAGAACGAGCGAATGCTCGATCTGCTCGCCGGCAAGCTTTTATTCGATATCAATAAAGCCGAGGGCTCGAATGGCGTCGTCATAAGTCCTCTGTTTGAGTTGCGATCAGCGGAAGACGGTTCGGTAACGGACTCGTCCGAGGCGCTTGAAGATATATTTCTAAAGTCTGGCGGTGGCGAATACACCTTCGACGAGCTCTTATCTAGAACACATCCGCAAAGTAGCAATTACGACGATGAGTTAGCGACAAAGTTGACTGATCTGATCGAGGCGAGATCCCTTTTCGCAAAACCATATGTCGGTAGCGCAAATCAAATTGCGATCGATGCAAGTGCCGCAAAATCGATCGAGAGTCTTCGAACAGGCTTTTCAGGCGCTATTGCAACCTATGTTTCATCAACCTCGTCTGCTATTGCGGGATGGTCACGCGAGCAGGCTGCAAACGACGCCTTGCTCAGTAGCTTGACGGCGCAGAAGGAGTCCTTATCAGGAGTGAGTCTGGACGAGGAAGCCGCTAACCTCATCAAGTACCAACAGATCTACAACGCTTCAAGCAAGGTTTTGCAAGTCTCACGGCAGCTATTTGACACGCTTTTCAATATGCTGACCTGAATTAAACGAGTATTGCCCGATGCGTATCAGCACAAAACAAATATTTGATTCAGGTCTGCAATCAGTACAGAAGCAGACCGCCGAAACCATCAAGGCGCAACGACAAATCGCTTCGGGTGAAAGATTCTCAAAGGCATCCGAGAGTCCACTCGCTGCAGGGCTCGGGGTGCAGGTAACCCTGGATAGTGCGCAGTACGTGATGTTTAGGATCAATCAGGATTTTACCAACGCGAAACTTACCGCTGCGGATGCGCAGCTGAAGGCCGTCTCCGACGGGGTCGCTCGGTTTCGACAGCTGCTGGTACAGGCCGGTAGCGATCTCAATCCTGGGCAGCGCGAGACTATTGCGCTAGAGCTGGAGCAACTCGAAAGCCGAATTGGCAAACTCTTAACCGCCCAAGATGCCAACGGACACTACGTCTTCGAGCAGATCGAGCCACAGGCTATAGGTCTTATTCCCGCAGCGCCAAATATTAGTATTCGCTCGGGTATCTCTCTGGCTGAGATAACGGGAAGAAGTACGCCAGACGGTGCGTTAACTGCCGGCTTTGTCGATTTATACGAAGGTCTGACAAATGCCGTCGAGGAGGTGCGCGATGGAAAAGCCCCATCAGAAAGCATTCTTGATGCCCTCGGAAAAATCGCGTCCCAAGTTAATGAGGCGCAAGTAAAAATCGGTCTCCAGCAAAACGAGCTTGAGGCGTCAATCGAAATAAGCGATGTGCAGAAGGCCAATATTGAGGTCGAGCGAAGCAATCTTCTCGATGCAGATTTGGCAGAAAGCACGTCCAAATTAGTCAAAAGCAATGCGTTGCTACAAGCGGCGCAATCCATTATGGCGCGTCTCGAAATCAATAATCTTTTTCAAAAACTATGAATATTCCTATCGGTTGGGTCATCGCGGTTGCCTCTTGCATCTACGGGTTTCTCGCGCTTGGGGGGAAGCTTGGGCAGCTTTGGGTGCCTTCTGAATACCTCATTATATTTGGCGCGGCGACAGGAGCGCTCGTTGCCGGAAACAAAGGACGGAATCTCAAGAATATTGTGATCGCGATCGGTAAGGTTTTTGTTCCGGCGAGCGTCAATAAAAAAGCGAACACGGAGTTACTGTCTTTGATGTTCGAGTTGCTGCAACGTATTCAGCGGGATGGACGACTCTCGATCGATAGCGACGTTGAAAATCCAGACGGTAGTGCCATCTTTGCGAAATACCCAGCTGTCTTAAAAAATAAGAGACTAAAGGTTTTTCTGCGGGATTATCTTCGAATGATCGTCAGCGGAAACAATAATCCCTCTCATATTGATACCGTGATGTCTCAGGAAATTGAGGTTTTAGATAAAGAGGCGAGAGAGCCGTCGAATTCGTTGCTCGCGATAGCGGATTCATTGCCAGCGTTCGGTATCGTAGCGGCGATCACCGGCGTTATTCATACGCTCTCAGAGCTTCAAGATGTAACAGAGGCATCGGATATTGGCATTGGTATGGCGGCGGCGCTCGTAGGGACGCTGCTCGGAGTATTCATGTCGTATGCCGTCGTCGGTCCCGTTGCAAGCACATTAAAGCAATTGGCGGATGCAGAGCTACGCCCGTTTGAGTCGGTCCGAGAGATTGTCGTAGCGTATTACAGTGGGTTCGCACCGCTAGTCGCTGTCGAGTATGGTCGTAAAGTACTGTTTTCGGATCAACGACCAACCATGGACCTTAAAAAATGCAGAATTTAAACCTGATACCCAAACAAAAATTACAAGCTT
>CAZXGO010000174.1:0-4451 GCA_964640035.1 uncultured Chitinophagales bacterium | reverse complement strand
CGTGGTCGCGTGCCAGCGCCTGCACGCCCTGTATGAACCCCGGCGCGGGATCAGCGACGTTCATCGGCTCGAGGATAACCGCGGCGAACTCGTCAGGATGGCCAGCCAGAAGCCGCTCTAGCGACGCCAGGTCGTTAAAGTTAAAGGAGTGCGTCAGCGCGCGGGTCGCGTCCGGCACGCCGCGGTGCCGCGCCGTGCTACCGATGTACCAGTCCTGCCAGCCGTGGTAGCCGCAAACCGCAATCCGATCGCGCGAGGTGTATGCACGCGCCAACCGGATCGCCCCGGAGGTGGCATCCGAACCGTTCTTGCCGAAGCGCACCATCTCGGCGCAGGGAACCAATTCGACGATCAGTTCGGCCACCTCCGCCTCGATTGGGTGCGGCAGCGAGAAGATGCTCCCTGTCTCAAGCTGCTCACGCACCGCAGCAACCACGTCGGGATCACCGTAGCCGAGCGTGACCGACGCCAAACCGTTAATGAGGTCGATGTACTCGTTGCCGTCGAGGTCCCATACCCGTGAACCTTGGCCGCGCGTGATGAATAGCGGCGATACCCCGAGCGGGTACTGTGTACGGCTCTTACTGAATGTCTGGCTACCGAGCGGGATGGTTCGTTCGGCACGCGCCAAGTACTCTTCCGACCTTCTGTAACTTCGCATTTTCAAATACTCGAGACGTGTTCGACAATTAAAAGTCGATACCAAATTCATCAAAGCGGCAGCGGTCAGGAGGCATCATCTAAACACAAGGTAACCGCAAGACCCTCGTTGCGCTCATGGAGGTTGATCTTTAGCAGGTCAGGGTTAGCCTGTAAAACTCGCAGTATGTCGAAAAGATCAAAAGAGTCGCCACGGTCTTCAAGAGCTGAAGACAATTGCCGGACCAGATTGAGGTCATCTGCGTAATCAACCGGCAAGCGCAGCGACGACAAATCAGCAACGGCTCGTAGATTGGCCCGCTGCAACCCGCTGCTTGTCGATCTCATCCACGGCGTTGCATGTTCGCGCTCAGAGCTCAGTCGCGCGGATAAATCAGCTCGGATCAGAGACTCCGCTGAAAAGACTTCTACATCCATGCCGTCAGGAAAACTAGGCGGGTCAATGTTGCTAGTGTAATCAGCCCCTGACTCGAGGTGTAACGAAACCACCGCATCAACGATCGCCGGATCAATTAGCGGACAGTCACCCGTTAACCTCACGATGACATCCGCCGGGTGGTAATCAAGCGCCGCTCTAAAACGAGACAAAACATCGTCGAGCGACCCTCGAAACGTCAACACCCCCGCCTCAGCGAGCACGTTTGCCAACGAGTCATCAGACGATTGATCGCTTGTGACAACCACAATCGAATCGATACGACGAGCCCGTTTCAAGCGTTCGATCATAAAGAGAATACTGGGCTTACCGAGAATCGGCTCAAGGACCTTCCCGGGCAGCCTACTGCTAGCCATACGAGCTTGAATGAAAGCAACGACCTGAGTCATGCAAACACCCAGTTACGGGGATCAATAATCACCGAATCATCGACAGAGAGTTCAGGTTCGACCGTAGGCTTCGATTTCTCCCAAGCGGCGAGAATTTCTCTAGCCTGAGGAGCCGAATCACAGCCAATGACACAGGCAGCGACACCGGGGAATCCCTTCGCTATCGAAAGAGCAGCTTCAACATAATTCAGATGCCGCTCAGCACACCATGCATGCCAACGTGACAAAACTGCAGTTGATCCTGGAACACGCGCGCTCTGGGTGGTTACATTCCCCAACAAAAGACCCTGTAAAAAAGCCGAACGAAGATGAATTTCAACGCCTTTCAATGCATCCGTTACGCCAACCTTCAACAGGCGTTGGTCGAATGCATTACCAGGTACTTGAACCAGCTCAACCGGGTAACGCTGACGAATCACAATCGCTTCATCCGGCGAGTACACAGAAACACCAATACGTACACCCGGGGGGCAATAATCTGTCGCCGCCTGCCAGGCTACATCGCCGAAAGGGCCAAGCAGGTCGTCCGCACGGTGAAATAACAACCCAGTAAGCCGTCTTTCAAGACGGCATGAAGAAAGTTCAACAGATCTTTGAACCCAAGAGCGCACGCTGACAGCGGATGGATCACCATCGAAGGCTGAGATCTTAGAAATAATTGAAAACGGCAAGCCTACACACAAGCGGCTGAGACGACACTCAATATCTCCATACGCTGGCGCGGTATCAAGCAGCGTCACGCCAGCCGCCGAGGCAACCTCCAAAATGGAGCGCGCCTCGTCATGGTCGACTGGTTCACCGCCGTGACTTAACCCATATGGCAAGCCGAATTGCGCAGTCCCGATTGCGAGGCGCGAGGCGGTCACGACCGGAGCGCCCTCGACAACTCGGAAACCACGAGTTGCTGCTGCTCATCGCTCATTGAAGGGAAAATGGGCAGAGTGATAGCTCGCCGGTAGTACTCCTCACTATTGGGGAAATCTCCGGACTGAAAACCCAAATTTTGAAAGTACGGCTGAAGATGTATGGGGATGTAATGAACGTTGACACCGATACCAGCGTCGCGCAATCGTTGGAACACGGTTGCACGACTAACTTTACAAGCGTCCGTTAAACGCACAACGTAAAGATGCCATGCCGATGATCTGTCATTGACACGCTGCGGCAACTGAATCGGAAGCGCCGAAAGCATCTTATCGTAGCCATCGGCAAGCTGACGGCGTCTCTCAAGCATGACCTGCAGCCGGTGCATCTGCGAGACTCCGAGCGCAGCCTGAATATCCGTTAGCCTGTAGTTGAAACCCAGTCCGATCTGTTGGTAGTACCAGCCACCATGTGGGGGCTCGGTCATTGAGGCCGGATCACGGGTAATCCCGTGGGAACGCAGCAGTTGCATTAAACGCGCAACATCCGCATCTCTAGTGAGGGCCATACCGCCCTCTCCTGTTGTGATTATCTTTACTGGGTGGAAACTAAAAACAGTGACGTCGCTGTACGCGCAGTCGCCGACAACGGTGTTGAGGTAGGTTGCACCGATCGCATGCGATGCATCCTCAATCACTTTAAACCCGTACTCGAATGACAACTCGCGAATGCGCTTCATATCGCAAGGCTGTCCAGATAAATGCACGGGCACAACAATCTTGGGAGATCGCCCTTCTCGCGCGGCCTCAACCAATTTTCCCTCGAGAGCGTCAACGCTCATGTTGACAGAGACGGGATCTACATCAACAAAGTCGACTCGGGCACCACAATACAAACCGCAATTAGCCGAAGCGACAAACGACACCGGCGTGGTCCAAAGCTCATCTCCCGGACCGAGTCCGAGTGCCAAGCATGCGATATGCAGCGCGGATGTAGCACTGTTCACCGCAACCGCGTGCTCAACACCACAGTGGTCAGCAACCGACCGCTCAAATGCAGGAACTACAGGACCTTGGGTTAAAAAGTCGCTTTGCAAAACACGCACAACCGCATCGATATCATCCGGGGTTATGCTTTGGCGTCCGTACGGAATCATATTGACAAGGTTACTCGGATCCAATCTGGTCGCGATTATCCCTCACCCATGCAGCTAAATCGTCAACACCCATCCAATCGGAATTTCTATCACTCGAATAGCAGAAATCGTCCGCAACACGAGCACCACCTTTGACACGCGCCGGATCTGTCGCCCACCCGTGAATCGCTGGCAGTATTTTGTAGTAGTCCGAATACTCGTATGTATAGGGTGCATCCTCCACCCCTATCATCTGCTCGTGAAGTTTTTCTCCAGGGCGAATACCCACAACGTCGAGTGTGCATTCGGGCGCAACTGCAGCGGCTATATCAGTGATACGCATTGAGGGTATCTTCTTGACATAGATTTCACCCCCACTCATGTCGGCGAAAGCGCGCCACACAAGGTCTGTGCCTTGTTCGAGCGTAATCATAAAACGTGTCATGCGCGGATCGGTGATCGGCAAAACCCCTCTTTCGCGGATCGATAAAAAGAACGGAATCACCGAGCCGCGAGAACCCATCACGTTGCCATAGCGAACAACAGCAAAACGCGTTCCGACCTCACCGCTGTAAGCGTTGCCGGCGATGAATAATTTATCCGACGCCAATTTTGTCGCGCCGTACAAGTTACACGGGCTGCTAGCTTTATCAGTGGACAGAGCGACTACGCTTTTAACCCCCTGATCAATACAGGCATCAATTAAGTTCATTGCTCCAAGAATATTAGTCTTGACGCACTCAAATGGGTTGTATTCCGCAGTTGGAACGATTTTAGTGGCGGCGGCATGTACGACGTAGTCGATTCCGTTTAGCGCTCTATAAAGACGGTCCTTATCTCGTACATCACCAATAAAAAAACGGACGCGATCATCCCCATCGTACTTCTTGGCCATCTCCCATTGCTTCATCTCGTCGCGAGAAAATATGACCAGTTTGCGGGGGTTGTATCGCGCGAGCGTGGCGGG
>CAZXGO010000173.1:1919-4463 GCA_964640035.1 uncultured Chitinophagales bacterium | reverse complement strand
GCGATTCAGCCCAAGGCGTCTAAATTTAATCCCATATCTGGCTTTAAGCGGATGTTTGGGCTTCAGGCATTGGTCAACCTCGCCAAGTCAATCGCAAAGTTTCTGTTGGTCGGCGGTGTGACCTATTTTCTGATTGATGCCTCGATTACCGAATTCGCGCAGATCTCGCTGATGGCATTGGAGCCGGGTTTGACCGCCTCTGCATCAATCCTGACCACAGCGTTTCTGGTGGCTTCGAGTACGCTCATCATTATTGCGTTAATCGATGCGCCGTATCAGCTATACCAGCACAATGAAAAAATGAAGATGTCTTTGAAGGAAGTCAAAGACGAGCGAAAAGACACCGAGGGCTCTCCTGAGGTCAAGCAGCGCATACGCCAGAAGCAGCGCGAGGTGTCAGCGGCGAGGATGCTCGAGGCCATTGCAGAGGCCGACGTGGTGATTACCAACCCCGAGCACTTTGCCGTGGCTTTGGCTTACGACCCCTCCTCCGATGACCCGCCCAAAGTCGTCGCTAAGGGCGCCGATCTCATGGCGCAGCGCATTCGGGACCGAGCGGGTGAGGAGGGCGTACCCTTGTTTCAGTCACCGGTGCTGGCCCGGGCCCTGTTTTTTACCACCGAGCTCGATGCGTTTATCCCAGAGCCACTATTTGAAGCGGTGGCCCAGGTCATTGCCTATATCTTCAATATCAACAGTATTAATCGCGCCAATATGACGCGATCAAAGCCGGTACCCCGGGTGCCGGATGATATGATTTTCGATTCAGACGGTCGCCAATCTCAGGTCTATGATGATCGGTAATTCGGTGGGCCGATCGCGGCAATTTTGGTGACAGCAGGTTAACTGGTGAGAGCAGATTCATTGGACGATCCGCAACTCTATTCTCTTCCTCATCCGGATGACGAGAGTGTTCTTGCGGCAGCGCGCGACGCGCTCATTGCAGGCGCGTCCAATGTCTTCATTGTCGGGGAGGAGGAGTTCCATATCGACGCCTGTTTTCTCGCCCTCTACCAACAGTTAAAACGCGAGCCCGGTTTACAACTGCACCGAATGATGTCTCCCAAGGTCGGCGATATTGTCGAGCTTTTCAATACGGTGTTGGCCGATCTCACGATCGATGAGGCACGTAATCACCAGATGCAGGAGCGGCATATTATTGTCATGCCCGACTTCGGCCCTAATGCAGGCAAAGAGTGGATGGCCTGTGAATCGCTGGTAAATACGTTTCCCGGCGCTAATGTCGGCCTTTTGGCGTTTTCCACCCTCGACAATCACGATGCTTCAGCCCTGCAGCAGTTGTCTTTGAAAGCGCGAAATAAGCTGATGCGTCTCTCCAAAATGGATCATGGGGTCATGGAGCGCTATCTGACAGACTGTCATGAGCGCGGCGCGCTCACCGAGTTACTGCCCACGCTGACTGACTCACCTTGGTATGAATTGGCAATCACGATTATGGGTCTGACTACCAGCGAGGCGCCCAGACAGAGCGTATCGGATTACGATGACCTCATGTCGAAGCCGCCGGAAGAGGCGCCCGAGGAGCCATCAAAGCCCGACACCGCCAAAGAGAAAGGTCCTGAGCCAACTCCGGCTCCCAAAGCGCCCTGGATCAACTGGGGCGCCCTACTTGCGCGGCTGATATCGCTGTTTACCGCGAGCCTGATTGCTCTGGTCTCATTTGCCTTAGTCATCGGCGTCGCGGGGGCGCTCCATCCCCCCATCTGGAACGCCACGGAGGCACTTATTACGCCTTGGCTCAATACGCTGCTGCAGTGGCTCGATCGCCTCCTAGACTACATTCCGCGCTAAATTTTTCGACCAAAACGCCGATATTTCACCCGATAGGGAGAAACCATCATGGTAGACGAAGAAAATCCTGGCGCAGAGGAAGATCTGGCGCTCCCCGGACAACGCAGTGTCAACAATGGGGGGTCTATTCCGCCCAGTCCAGCGGGTGAGGCCGTGGCGCAGCTCAATGCCGATACCCATACGCGCCTAGAGCGCGCGCTGGATTCGGCGAGCCAAGCGAATCGCAAGATGGAGTTTTACGCAAAGCGCCTCGCGGGCGGTGCCGCCGTGGTGGTCTTTTTGTGTGCGGTGTTGCTGATGGTCGCGGGCGGCCGGTTGTCGGGGCAGGTGGAAGCGTTGCAAGCGGCGACGCTGTCGATTACCAAGCGTGTGGTCAACATGAACTCGGCGCTCGACCGAATGGTAGTGCTGGAGCAAAAGCTGGCTTTGTTGGATGAGGGTCACGCGCAATTGGTCGAAGCCGTAGGTCAGGTTGATGCCGATGGCAAAACCCTCGCGGAGCGCATTGAGGTGTCGATGTCGGGTGTGCAGTCTACCGTGACGGATACCAGTGAAGTGACTCGAAGCGGCGTGGAATCCAGTCGCGCCATGGTCGCGCAGCTTGACCGACAGGCGGAGCAACTCACCGGGCTTTCGCAACGCATCGCGCAGCTTGAATCTGGACTGCGGGACGTCGCCGCGCTCAAACGCGAGGTGGCAACGCTGATCGAGATTGAGCGCGATAACCTGACC
>CAZXGO010000173.1:588-1909 GCA_964640035.1 uncultured Chitinophagales bacterium | reverse complement strand
CAAATGAGTAGCGATTCGATGGGCGCTGAGGAAGTGCTCGTGCCTGAGAAGACCTACCCCGAAGGAGCGATTGTTTTTCCGCTACCCGCATCCAGGCAATAGCCTGAACGCAACCCGCTAATTTAAGAAATTTCGGTTAACTCGCGCCCCTCACCCTCGGCTGAGGACGTCGCAACATCGCGCATTGCGCTGTCCACAAAGGATGATCCGGCATCAATACCCATGGAGACGGCATCGACCGTTTCCCTGATGGCCGCGGCCAGCGAGGCACGCTGCCGGGGGTCTTCGCTGGCGCCAAGCTCTCTGCCCAGCGCGTAGAGTCGACTTGCCTGAGACGAGGGTAAATAAGACTCGAACTCACCCCGCAGCATTTTGATTTTTAGCGGGTTGGAGGGAGGCTCGTTGACGCCCGCTAAGCCGTGCTCCATGCCGGTTTTGATGACCGAGCGGATATGCAGCTCGAGTAGCGCTAAAAAACGCTCACTATCACCTTTAATTCCGTATTGGTCGTCTCCACCATTGGCCATCGACACCCATTCGTCCCAAAGCGCTCGCCCGCTGAGTCCCGCGAAGACTTTCTGCGGCTCTGTCTCGGGTTTTTTCTCGGTGGATGTGGCGGCAGAGGTGAAGTAAGAAAAGGCTCTGGCCTCGAGATCATTGACGCGGCTAATGAGGTAAATGATAAGGATCAGGAGGATGATGCCCAAAAATAGCGAAATGGCGATAACAGCATTTTCAAGAGACATGACTAGGCATTCCCCCTGCTAAACCGGGCATCGCCCGAATTAATCGTCATCCTCTGAGGCACTGCCATCCCTCAGCAGACCCAATAGTTGGATGGTCTGAGTCGTTTGAAGGTCTTCCACGACCTGTTCAGCAATTTTGTCAGCCTGAGCGAGCGCCTCGTGCGCACTCACTTCCTGAATCTGATAGTCGGCACCCAGATTGAACATCTTGTTTGCGAGCTCTTCGGGGACCCATGACACCACCGAGCCCGATACGCCCTGCAGCTGGTTATATCCCTCATGTACAATTCTGGCCGGCAGATCTTTGCCCGCTTTGAGCGCCTCTGCCAGCTCCATTTGTCGTTTTTCTTCGGCTTTGGCACCTTGAACAAAGATTTTATCCAGGTTCAGCCGCGCTCTCTGTGCGATGCGCGCAGAAAACACACGATGTAACCGATCCTCCTGATCCAGTGCGCCGCACTTCAGGTAATCGGCCTTTGCATCGGCCTTTACGCGCTCAAGTTTTGATTTTTTTCCAAACATTTTCCTGCCAGTGCGCTAGAACGTGACTCGCTCCCGCAACTTCCCCACGACTT
>CAZXGO010000173.1:0-578 GCA_964640035.1 uncultured Chitinophagales bacterium | reverse complement strand
GTTGTAATAAAGAGAGAGTACGATTTGCTCACGCTCCGGTAAACCGGCGATTTCGCCCGCAAGCCACTCAGTGGTCTCTGCGGCCTCCACCTCGTCCTGGGGGCCGGCCTCTTCAGAAAATGGGGTCTGACCACTCTCTTCCAGTTCATCGAGCGAGGTGGTGCGAAATTTTTGCGAGCGTCCGCGTTGCTTCTGGTATTCGTCCAGCGTGGTGTCCAATTCCTGCGCAATTTCCGAGGCCGTCGGTGGCCTGCCATATTTTGCCAAAAACTGTTCTACCACCTGTTCTTCTGCTTTGATGTGCGAGCTATCGGTTCTCGACAGTGGCGAGCGTTTACGCACCTCGTCTAAGATGGCGCCCCGTATACGTTTGCTGGCGAAAGTACCCAGATCTGCTCCCTGAGAGGCGTCGTAGGATTTAGCCGCCTCCAGCAGACCGACCATGCCGATCTGCACCAACTCCTCGAGCTCTACGTGATCGGGCAATCTCGCTTTAATGTGCAGCGCTGTCTTGTGCACCAGGCCAATATGCTGGAGCACAGCCGCGTTTTCTCCACTGGGTTGGGAGTTAGCGAGTG
>CAZXGO010000172.1:0-4466 GCA_964640035.1 uncultured Chitinophagales bacterium | reverse complement strand
CGGAACTAGAAAAATATGCTTGGCCGGCTTTCCAAGCTCGCACTTGCTGGTCCCAGACGATCTGCTTCTGCTGCTGTTCGTACTGCATCTGGTTCCATTCGTCCTGCGGTTTGATGCGTATGAGATTCTTGCTCACGTTGGCTTTCCTTTTATACTATCTTGGTGTACGACACACGGATCTTGCCCTCGACCACTGGCATGCTGCGTCCTTCTTGGTTGAGAGGACGGCCGAAACGCTGTTCGATCCAAACGTCATCTGCGGTGTAGTCGTACCAATGGATATTTAACCGCTGGCCGAACTCGTCAATGAGTCGGTTCTCTTCGATGATGGCGTCGTGCATGCGCTCGGGAGTGCCGTACCAGGTGTACACGGGATGCTTGATCTCCCAGCCACCCATGCTGTACCACCATTTCTCAGCGAATTCGGGCTCGCGCCAGATCATGAAAAGATAGTGCCCTTTGCAGTTGTTCCAGATCCAGTCGAGATTGTAAGCGAACCAATGGCACTTGATCAGCTTGAAAGGACGGCTTGGGTTGTTGTAGGGCGTCATGCATTCCGCGTAGAAATCCTCCACGCGACCATCATAGTAAGTGAGATCGTCGAATTTCTCACCCATGCCATGATCGGGGCCGAAATAGCTGCCGATGTGCGTCTTGGCTTTCCAGAGATCCGTGGTCGATGTGTAATTGGTGTTTTTATGGTCTTCGGGCAAGAAATAAGAGCGTTCTGGCGTCTCGTCGCTGTTGTCAAAGCCCTTGAAGAAATTGCGCTTGACTCTATGGCTTATCATAGACCACATGCTGCCTGGGCAACCAGTGGTGAATACGAACGTGTTGTCCTTGGTCTTTGACATGGTGTTACTCCCTTTCCGTTATGCCGCAGGTCACTGGATCGATCTGGTAGCGTTGGCGTTGGCCCGGCTTCTGCCACCACCATACCAAGCGATCGCTGATGACCCGTGTGCGATCTTTGTTCATGGCTTTTTCCACGAATATACCTTTGACCATGGTGAGATCATGTCGCTGTGCCACATGGTCTATGTCGTCCTGATCCCAGATGTAGTGCGCGTCGCGGTGCGTGTAGTTGGCCGATCCATAATGGTTGCGCATGGTGCGCATGACTATGAAACCACCGGGCTTGACCCAGGATACCACGCGATCCATCTGGCGATATACCAATTCGCTGTCACCGAACTGCACGGAACCCAGGCACATGACCACGTCCGCGCTGCCGGGTCTGAAATTCATGTATTCAGTGGGGCACACTATGTCCACGAAAGGGAAAGGCTCCTGGTCGAAACCGATGAGGTTCTTTATGTGCCCTTTGAAACGGTTGTGCCCGCAGCCCACGTCGATGACCAGGTCAGGGTCTAAGGCATTGATCTCGT
Source organism: uncultured Chitinophagales bacterium (assembly GCA_964640035.1). GTDB lineage: Bacteria > Bacteroidota > Rhodothermia > Balneolales > CAYWCV01 > CAYWCV01. Next base: position 3,078 of record CAZXGO010000172.1, on the reverse strand, counting down.
CGATGAGATTCACGCCTGAATGCACATAGTCGCGGAAGCTGCGGAATCCCGCCCAATGCTTAGGGTCGAATTTGCTTTCCAACGCGGCTTGTAGTTCGTTCTTTTCCGCTGGTGGCAGGAATTCCTGTTCTTTTTCTGGAGTATTTTCGCTCATTTCAGTCCTGGTAAGTTGTAGTGCGCCACCCATGTGTCGAACGAAGGCACCATGCCAGTGCCGTCGATGTTGGATCGCAGTTCTATGCTACGCATGTATCTATCTATTTCTTCGCTGTGGTCGCGACCTAAATCCCAGACTTCGCGCCAGTAACTGGGTCTCACCACGTGCAAGGGCAAGTCACGCTGTCCCACCCACTCTCGCGCCACCAGTCCTTCGCGGGTGATCTCGCGCTTTATGCGCTCTTCGTTGATGTAATATTGATGATAGTCGGGATATGTTATGGAAAATCCACCCGCGCGCATCCAACCGTGCCAGCAGTTGACTTCGGGTCGCATCACTATCATTATGGCCGATTCTGGGAAAGTGTCAGCGATGTAGTCGAGATGATCCACGAAATGATGGCATTTCACTATGCGCCAACCTTCGCCCTGTGGCACTGGCCAACCGCGATCTATCTCGGCCAATATTTCTTCACGCGATAATTGGTCTAATTCATGGAAACGCTCGCCGATGCCGTTGCCGGGCCCGAAATAAGCGCCATTGTGCCCGATGTCCAGGCCATTGCCGCGATAGTGCCGTGCCACGGGATCGTAGTCGGAGGCATCGATGGGCAAGCGTGGGTTCTTGGTTATTATGTGCGACACCGCAGACCACTTGGATCCTGGTGCGCCCGTGTAAAAGATCAAGCGGTCTGGCTGCGCCACTAGATCCCCCAGTAACGCCGGCGTCGTATCTTGCGCAGGAATTCCTGTGTGGCCGGGCCCACGGTGCCAGTGGTCAGCAGGCTCACGCGTGGCACCAAGCTGGCGTTGGCCGAAGCATGCGGCACGTTCTGCCAGTCGTGATAGTAGATGTCGCCGGCGCGATAGTGCTGATGCATGTAATTTCCGTAGCAGTTGAAATGCCCGGGCTGCCAGTCCGTGAGCGCGATCATTATGCGCATGACGCGGTCGGGGTCGCTGGGATTCATCTTTTCCAGCTTGTCGATGTGCATCACGAAGCTCTGCCCGGGCCACTGCACGTGTACGCGATTTTCGGAATTCTCCAGGCCGATGGCCGACACCATGCGCTGGCACACCTCGGGCAAGTCGTAGGTGATGTCAGCGATCTCCATGGCGGGATCAGCGCCGGCAGCAGCGAGATCATATTCTTCGGCGTCGACCAATTTGTTGGGCTGGCCAGTGCTGCTGCGATCCCGCCATGTGCGCGGGGTGGCGCGCTCGATGGCTTCCTCCACGGTGGCAGCGAAATTGCCAGTGAATCGGCCCAGGGTGAACACCGCGTCCATCATGGGGTCATGCTGGTTGGGGTCGAAATGATAACGGCTTTTCTTTTTCTGGATCTCCCAGTTGCTGAGTGCGGTATTGTTTTCCATAGGATTACTTATATAGGTCGTGGAATATGAACAAGTCCATAAAGAAAGTGGCTTGGGCCACGATGAAAATGCTGAGCCAATAATTGATTTTCACGCGGCTCCAAAAGAAATAGATGAACGCCCAGGCCGCGCCCACCCGCGCTGTGTACAAGAGATCGCTTTTCAGCAAGTCCAGCAAGGGCGGTATCTCACGCGCGGAGAAATACCAGCCGAAAACGAAGTTGTCATAGAAGAAGCTGGCCTGGCTCATGACCAGCACAGCAGCCCAGTAAGGCATGACCCGCAGGCAGGCACGCACGATCACGCCCGAAACGAACAAGCGGTAAGCCACGTAAGTGAGGTTGGCTATCAATAATTCCAATCAATGCTCCTTCCATTTGGTTATGGCTATGTCAGTGAGGCACCAGCAAGCGGGTTTTCCGCAGATGGTGGCTGCCCGGGGCCACCGTAGCTCTTGGGGTGCGTGTATGCTGCCCATGGGCAGCTGGCGGCAATGCGCGCCAAACACCTGGCCTTGCTCGGTGACGCTGATGTTTTTCACGCCCTGCAAGCACCGCCAGCCCCGGAAATCATTTTCCTGCTGCTGCAGTATACGTATGGCATGCTGACGCCGCTGTGTGCCCGTGATGTCAGTGACCCGTGTGCCAGCTTCATCGTGCCTGCGCCGTGGTCGCTGGCCGTTGCTGCGATGCTGGCTCAGCCAGGCCCGTTGCTCGGCGGTGTAGGGCAGACTCTGATGATCCGGACCATCAGCCCAGGCATCGATGATGGGCTTGACCATCACGCGCAGCTGGGGTATGCCCTGCAGTCTCAGCCAGGCCTCTTGTATGCGGTGGAAGCCCTGGGGTGCAGCGATCAAGCGTGCTTCCGCGCTGTGCTGGGCTTGATGCCGGGCCACCTGCTCGTAGTGGTCGAGATCAGTGAATTCCGTGTGGAAAGAAAACACGGTGTGATCTATGTGCTGGCCCCATTCCTGCCACCAGCGCAGCGTGCGCCCACCATTGGTGGTCACTGACACCACATGCCCGCGCTGGCGCAGCCATAATATGAAAGGCCCGAAATTGGGATTCAGAGTGGGCTCGCCGCCGGAGAAATTGAAATTGATCTTGTGCTGTTGATTGGCCAGATCATAGGTGAGATCCTCCTCGATGGCCATCACGAAATCTCGTAATACGTCCTGTTCCAGGGCAGGGCTGGTGCCAGCGTGCAAGTGCTGTGGGCAGTACGAGCAGGAGAACTGGCAGTGATTGCCGAAATGCCAGTCCACCGTGGTGGCTGGTCGATGTATGCTGACCAGAGTGGCCGGCGGCCTTGGGTGTAGCATGTTAAGTAGCCTATGGGATTATAGGCATACTTATACGTGGACTACGACATATTCTTCCTCTCTTACCAAGAAAGCAACGCCGAAGCTAACTGGCAGCGGCTACTGGAATTCCATCCCCGGGCCCTGCGCTTGCACGGCATCACGGGCATAGATCGCGTGCATCACGCAGCGGATCAGCTCAGCACCACTCCTTGGTTCTGGACCGTGGACGGCGACAATTGG
>CAZXGO010000171.1:0-4554 GCA_964640035.1 uncultured Chitinophagales bacterium | reverse complement strand
ATCCCATCACATCCATTACGCTTTACCTAGACTGGATGGATCGGCTCATCACGCTAGTGGTCCCTCCCAAGAGTTACACCTGGGAGACTGCCCAAGAGATAGTAAATCAATTTGATAACTGCTACTTGTTTGAGCGCGAGGAAGACATGCTGAATACTTTCCTTGATCTCATCGAAGATGCCGACATCCTTTCGGGATGGAACAGCGAAGGTTTTGACGTCCCTTACACAGTGATGCGAGTTAACAAACAGCTTTCCAAAGATGACACACGGAGATTCTGCTTGTGGGGACAGTTTCCCAAACAAAGGACCTTTGAACGCTTTGGTGCCGAGAACTTGACCTTTGACATCATCGGTCGAGTACACATGGACTATATGCAACTCTATCGTAAATACACCTATGAAGAACGACACTCCTATAGTTTGGATGCCATCGGGGAATACGAAGTTGGCGAATCAAAAGTGGCCTATGAAGGAACTCTGGACCAACTCTACAACCGAGACTTCCCCAAGTTCATCGACTACAACCGCCAAGACGTCATGCTCTTGGTCAAACTCGACAAGAAGCTCCGGTTCCTGGATCTAGCCAACGAACTGGCTCACGACAACACCGTGCTACTGCCCACCACCATGGGGGCCGTGGCTGTCACAGAACAAGCCATCATCAATGAAGCACATCAACGAGGAATGATTGTTCCCAATAGGAGAAGCCGTGAAGACCAAGGAGAAACCCAGGCCGCAGGTGCCTATGTTGCTTATCCCAAAAGAGGCATGCACGAGTACATCGGCGCCATTGACCTCAATTCGCTCTATCCCAGCACTATTCGCGCCCTTAACATGGGCCCGGAAACCATCATCGGACAACTCCGGCCAATAATGACCGAACGATACATCCGGGACAAGATGGCTGCTGGCAGCAGTTTCGCGGATGCGTGGGAGAACATGTTCGGCAGTCTCGAATATCAAGCAGTCATGAACATGGAACCCGGCACAGAAATAACCATAGATTGGGAGAATGGCGACAGTGATGTGGTCAGTGCCGACAATGTATGGCGACTGGTGTTTGAAAGTGGACAACCGTGGACGTTAAGTGCCAATGGCACCATATTCCGATACGACAGCAAAGGCATCGTCCCGGGCTTGTTGGAACGCTGGTATGCAGAACGCAAAGAACTACAGGCCAAGAAAAAGGAAGCCACAGAAAAAGAAGACATCGCGTTCTGGGACAAGCGACAGTTGGTGAAAAAGATCAACCTTAACTCCTTGTACGGTGCTATCCTGAATCCTGGGTGCAGATTTTTCGATCATAGGATCGGCCAGTCAACCACACTGACAGGTCGTATCATCGCCAAGCACATGGATTCGTTTGTCAATGAATGCATCACCGGCAAATACGATCACGTGGGCGATGCCATCATCTACGGTGACACTGACTCTGTGTACTTTTCAGCCTGGCCAGTGATCAAGGACGATGTCGAAGCCGGTCGCATGGAATGGAACAGGGAAATCTGTGTGCAACTCTATGACACCATCGCCGACTCTGTCAATGACTCGTTCCCGGCCTTCATGGAACGTGCTTGCCATTGCCCCCGAGACATGGGCGCCATCATCGCTGCCGGACGTGAATTGATTGCTTCCAAAGGCCTGTTTATCAAGAAAAAACGCTACGCTGTGCTGATCTTTGACATGGAAGGAGTGCGGTTAGACCTCGGTGGAAAGATCGGCAAAGTCAAGGCCATGGGCCTGGATCTCAAACGCTCAGACACGCCCAAGGTGGTACAAGATTTCCTTAGTGAATTACTGACCATGGTCCTGACCGGTTCGGGCAAAGAAGATGTCATTGCGAAAGTACGAGACTTCAAATTGCTGTTCACTGAGCGCCCGGCCTGGGAAAAAGGTACTCCCAAACGTGTCAACAACTTGACCAAATACACAGCCGAGGAAGCACGACTGGGCAAAGCCAACATGCCAGGTCATGTGCGAGCTGCCATGAACTGGAACAATCTGCGCAGAATGCACAGCGACAACTACAGCATGCAGATCGTGGATGGTATGAAGACCATCGTTTGCAAACTCAGAGACAATCCTCTGGGATACACCAGTGTAGGCTATCCCACTGACGAATCCCATATACCCGATTGGTTCAAGGAGCTGCCATTCGACGATGCTGACATGGAGAGCACCATTGTTGATCAAAAGGTAGAAAATCTCTTGGGTGTGTTGGGATGGAACATCGAAGAGCACACACAGATCAAGACAACTTTTGATAGCCTGTTTGACTGGCAATAAATAACTACGTACATAATGGTCAAACATCAATGAAACTCAGCGAACTGGTCGCCTTCAAAGAAAAAATCAAGGCCGCGGTTGATACCACCGAAGCCGAGAAATCTTTGACCAATGTACTTGGTGAAATCAGACTGTTGATGCAACAATTTCCCAGCAATCAATATCAAGAATTCGTTGACCAAAGCATCAATGACCTACAAGCACTGATCGAAAATGTAGTGCAATACAAATACCGAGCTGTAGACATCGGTGCCAACATTGATCAAGAAATTTCCAAGCTCACGCAGAAGTTTTTTGCAGCCAACTACGAAACTGAATTCGAATACAATGATCCAGCCAATATCCGTCGGGTGCGCAAACTCTACATGCCCAGCCATGCTGTGCCTGTGTTGATGAGTCGCTTGGGACTCACACTCGATTGGAGATATCCCACCCTAGAAATAGGGTGCCGTGACGGAGAATGGACTTCGCATTTGGTTGCTGGCGATCCTTTGTATATCGTTGACACTCATCAAGAATTCTTGAACTCGACCATGAGTCAATTCAATCCCGAATATCAGCGCCGCATACGTCCGTATCTGATAAAGGATCAAGATTTTTCTGTGTTGCCGCAAGGACAGTTTGGATTTGTGTTCAGTTGGAACTTTTTCAATTATCTCAGCTTGGATACTATAAAACATCATTTACAAGAAATTTTCAATTTGTTGAAACCCGGTGGACGAGTGATCTTTAGCTACAACAACGGTGATCTACCCGAAGCCGCCGAGCATGCCGAACACTACTACATGACTTATATGCCAAAAAGTCTACTGTTGCCCATGTGCGACATGTTGGGATATGATATCCTAGACCATCAGGATTTCCACCCGGCATTGAGTTGGGTGGAACTACAAAGGCCCGGAGAACTCACCACCACCAAAGCACATCAGGTCTTGGGGTCGATCAAATACAAGCCCCAGACATGAAATGCACGGAACCTTGCAACGCTGTCTGGAATAGCATCACGGTGTACCCTGATGGCAAAATCGCTCCCTGTTGTATCTACGACTATCAAGAGGCCAGGTCCAACAAAGAATTCCGCGGAGCTGATACTTTCCTAGATCTACAACAACAAATGTCACAGGGCCTCTACCCCCAAGGATGCCGCAAGTGTTGGAACGACGAGCAGCATGGTATAACATCCTATCGCGAAAACTACGGCAGTGATCCCACGAAGAGAGATCGCATACGTTATCTTGATCTCAGAAACAACAACACCTGCAACCTCACTTGCCGTATGTGCGGCCCCAATTTCAGCAGCAGTTGGACCAAATTGGTGGGAGATCTTGAATTTGAAAACTTTGACGTGCAGAACATGCTGGAGGAAATATCCCAGTCTGAGCTTGAAGAGATCTACTTTACCGGTGGCGAGCCCATGCTGAACAAAGATCATTGGCTCTTGCTTGATCGATTGGTCGAGAACGGTCAAAGCAAAAACATCTTACTGAGATACAATACCAATCTCAGTGTGCTATCCCATCAAGGTCAACCGGTGCTTGATTGTTGGCGGAGATTCAAAAAAGTCAAGGTCTATGCCAGCCTCGAAGCTGTTGGAGAACCAGCAAGTTATATACGATCAGGGCTGGATTGGGATCGTGCGAGCAGAAACATTGACTCTTTGTTGGAGTTCCGTCGGCAGTGTCCCAACACAGAAATATCTGTTTTCTGTACTGTGGGACTCTTGAACGTATGGTTCCTGCAGGAATTGGTAGATTGGTGCCACGCCCGGGACATTTCGTTGGATCTTTCAGTGCTGGAAGGACCAGATTTCCTGTCTTTGTCGACATTGCCTCAGGCATTGTCTTACCTTGTACCCGACATAGACTTTGCACGAGACCGCAACCGGATGCATAACCAACAAGTGTTTAAAACAGCAACGTCTAAAATCGGTCAGACCGAAGATCTTTTTTTGCATGCCATCGCACACATGCTCATGATGGACCGTTTAAAAGGAGACCGGCTGTTTGATCTCATACCAAAACCTTTACAGGATTTCGCCAAAAGAAGAGTTTTATTAGCATAATCGTTTGACAGATCTAAATACATTCATCTATAATCTAACTATCATTGGAGGCTCTACATGAAAGACTTTTTACAAGACATCGTACAACACACACATGGCCTAGGCTGCATTGACCTGGTCAAAGTCACTGGCGACTCTGCTGGCACTGCCATCAACGCCATCGCAGAAGATCGCAGCGTGATCCTAGAAGCCAGTTTCAAACAG
>CAZXGO010000170.1:0-4588 GCA_964640035.1 uncultured Chitinophagales bacterium | reverse complement strand
AACCGCGTGGTCTACGACATTTCGAGCAAACCACCAGCGACGATTGAGTGGGAGTAGTTTTTATCACATAAGTCATTGAATTTATTGATATTATAAGTTAGATAGTAGTTAGAAACTGCAAAAGCCAATGGTTGATTACATTGGCTTTTTTCATTAGTGTTAGGCAACAAAGTTAGAAAGTAGTGCGACTACTGCGGTGCATAACAATGAGCGACGACACTAAACGACTGCAAATCTACGGTGGCAAAGCCAGCATCAAGCCAAACAAGTTTGGTGTTTGGCAGTTTCGCATGTGGGTCAATAGCGAAAAACGCTACTACGAAAAGTCCCTACGCACCAAGCGACGGTTAGACGCGATCGAATTGGCGGAAGCACGCTACATTGATATCCAAAACGAAATCAAGAATGGCAAGAAACTCTTCTCATTCACAATCAAGCAAGCAGTGGAAGTCTATTTGGCACATAGGGCAAGAGAAGCAAAGAGTGGGGTCATCACAGAAGGTCGATATAAAACCATAACGACACATCTATCGCACTTCATAAGCTACGTGGGGGGGACGGAGAAGGCTGCGAATTTAGGGATACAGACGCTGGTGCGTTTTGAGCATGGTAGAGAGGAAACCAACTACGTGCTGTGGCGTACTAATCAAAAGGCAGCCAAGCAAACAATACGCAATGAGATGGCAACCATCAATGCATGTCAGCGTTATCTTTTTGAAATTGAGAATATCGTCAATGTGCCGCGTTTTGTTTTACCTAACTTGAAGATCAGTGGTGGCACCACAAAGAGTGGTGAAGAAGTAAGAAGGATGACTTTTGAGAAAGAAGAATGGAAGTCGTTTTACACAGCGTTGAGAAGCTATGCAGCGAAAGTAAAGAACAAGCTCACAGACAATGAGACATACGAACGAGAGCTTGTAAGACATTGGTGCTTGTTTGCGGCCAATAGCGGACTGCGCAGTGGAGAGCAACGGCAGCTGACTTGGGGCGATGTGAGCGTTGTCAAAGACAAGCACAACGGTGAAGAGATCAGTTTGGCAAAAGTGAATGTAAGGGGAGCAACATCAAAAGTCGGCAAGGCCAGAATCTTTTGGTGTATGGGAGCGGAATACCTGCAGCGATGGAAAAAGCTGCAAAAAGAATATGGCGGCAACGATAAGGGACTGATTTTTAGTTTGGATGGGCTGACAGAGTACGAGCGCTATAGACTGCATCGGCATTGGAAGGCAGTGATGCTGCTGTCAAGTATTAGCGTGGATAAACGCAAGCGACTTGTGCCTTACTCTTTGCGGCACTTGGCTATTACCAACATGTACTTGAGCGGAGTTAGCTTGAGCGACATCGCGTTTTATTGCGGCACAAGTGTCAAGCAAATTGAGGGAACCTATTATCACTTACGTGAAGAGAAGATGAAGTCAGTGGCTACAGCAAGATTGATAAAAAGGGATGGAAAGACCTACGCGGTGGGACAGCAGTTAGTGGATGGTTAGGAAAAAGTGTAAGGAGTAATATGATGTGGTGTGCAGTGGAAAGCAATAAGGGGTAAAGCAATGTGGGTAAAAAATTTTAATAGAACTATATTTTCTAAGTCACAAAGAACTTATGGTATTGCAATTTTATCTATATTTTTAATTACGTCTTGCTCAGGTATAAGAACTGCGGAGTTTGATGATTGGTATCATAAAGATAAAAAAACTAAGTCTGAATTCAGCGTCGATAAACATGATTGCATTGCATCATGGAATCAAGGCGTTGCAACCTACAATAGCGTCCCAACAACTAATACGCCAATAAACACTGGGGTAGAAATTGTGGGGGTATTAGTCTCTAATGTTATAGCGCAAGGTTTAAGTTTTGTGACATGTATGAGTTCAAAGGGGTGGGAGGAGAAAAGAAATATTGCAAAATCTAACTTTGAACCACAAAACAAAAAAGAAAAAAATTTAGGACGGGATAATTTAAAGATTGAAGATGTTGAAAATATTTCTGAGTTAGAAAAAAACTGGGAAGATTTAGGTGACTTAACTAATAATTTAAAGATATTTTTAGATATCAAATCAGTCAGAAAATTAGATGAAAAAGTTAGAGGTTGGACAATCAAGACTTTTGTTAAAGATGAGAAATATGCGAAATTTCAGTCATCAAAAAATCTTTGGGAGGCTGATTGCAAGAAAGGAACAGGTAAAATAATCTACGAAAAATATTTTAAGAAAAGAAACATTCAAGGACTTGGTACTGTAAAACTGGAAGGTTTCTCATCTGAAAAAGAAATTGGAGTCGTCATTAATAGTATCTGTAAAAAGACTTTTAACGATAACTACATTGAGGAAAACAAAGAAATAATAAATGGTGTTGTTAAAGAAAATTTTATTCGATATCTCATTTATCCACCTTCAGAAAATAATTGTTTTGTAGAAGCATCGGTTTCATATGATAGAGAGGGAAAAGTAAAAGGCTTTAACATCTTGAAAAAAAGCTCAGATGGGTGCGAAAAAAGTGTAGTCCGCGCAATTAATAGGCATAAACAAACGCCAGAAGTTTATGAGCTTAATTTGGGCAAACCAATAAATTTTAAGTTTTCTAATGATTGATATTTGAGAAAGTGACTCAATATTTTTACGGTATGGCCTGTGTAACACCGCTACCGCGATGCTTTAAGGGCTTTGTTAAGTGTTTTCTGAGCCCGTACTACTCGCTGTCTTTGGCGTTCGGCAGCCAAGTTTTTTTTGGCGTTATCCATAGTCTTTTTTAAAGAATCTATACGCAACTTATCGGCTGTCTCTATCTCAGAAATCAGCATTTCTCAAAACCCTATCAGTATCGGTAGTGGTGATAATGGGGCGGCGTTGTAGTTGATGCGGCTCACTGCTGCCAATATGGATTTACGCACACGATGATTGGGCATATCGATGTAGGTCATTCGATGTGCAACCTCATTTTCCACAAAGCTGATCAGTTCAGTGAGCTGCTTGTTGGGTGATTCAGTGCGTATGAAATCAAGCACAGAGGCAAGGGACACCAAAGCATCTGTGGTGATTGCCAAGCCCTGTGATGTCATCGAGCTCCAATAACCATCGCTTTTGCCCATGTAGCGACTGATTGAACGTGTTGTGATGTTGGGTATGGCTTTGCGTGTTTTGTCGAATAGCTGCTCATTAAAGTTCATTTGCTTCTCCTTTTTGGCTATGTTCTGTTTGCAGTTGCTTCGCAACTACAAACGTTCGCTGCGTGATTCGCTTCGCAAATCACTTGCGAACTTTTTTCTGTCTAAACTATTTAACTATCTAAAGTGTGAGGCTTTGTTAAATGACTATCTTTGTAAGGTAATCATTTCCCAAGCAATGGTCATACCAACGCTCTTTTTGAGCGTTAGCATGACTTTCATTTCCCGAAGTTTCTTGTCATCTACACATACACAACCGTGTTAAACGGGAAGGTAGGTTTTGCTATCACCTTTTACGTGCCACCTTACGCAAACAGCTAACGACCAGTGCAGGAGTCATTGTTAGCTGCTTTGTGGGGAACTTGTATCAACAAGCGTTGTATCCCACTCACTTTCAGTAAGCGTTCTTACTCAACTATTACGATTTCGCAAACGTCATCACGCAGAGGGCGTGCGTTTGTAGCATCCATGTAGGGTAGTGCGAAAAAGACGAACAATGAGCAGTTCGATTTGCTTACCGTCACACATCTATGCGAACGGACTTCGCAGCACATAAACAAGAGCAGCTGTGCCAACTGCGTAAGCTCATTTGTAATAACTATTTATGCTGCGAATCTGTTTGATGCTTTTTTTCAGCAAAAAACGACGTTTTTAAGCGTCTATAGCGTCAAAAAGCTGGGCAGCTGCTCTGGTATAGCAAAGCAGTGCAGCGACGCGCTGTAGAGCGTTTTAAGCGTTTTTAGGGCTATTTTTAGTAATTGAGCTGCTACGCACGCTGCACGCATAAGGCTGTTATGCGTGAAATAGGGCATTTGCCGTCAAAACCAATGAAAATCCACAGAAGCTTTGGTTTTAACATAACTCATTGAAATAATTGATGAAATAGCTTTGTGTCTTTTAGGTCGTCCTTTTTAATCAAAGAACATATGCTTTTTTTGCATTTTTTATTTGATTAGGAGCGAATATGACGCAAGCAAAGACACTGACAAGCAAAGAGCTAAAACACGTGCTTGAGCAAATCTCTTTGGGTACGCACGCTAAACGCGACAGGGCGATGCTGCTAACGCTGTTTTACAGCGGCATGCGTGTGGGGGAAGTGGCTGCACTGCTGTACAGCGATGTTGTAGATGAGAGTGGCGAAGTAAAGAAAGAAATAAAACTTGCTGCGGAGCAGACAAAAGGAGGAGTTGGGGGAATTGTGTATGTAAGCGATAAGCTAATTAAAGAATTGAAGGACTACTTAAAGGCTTATCCCTGCACTAACAAGCAGCACAAACTCTTTTACACGCAGAAGAATAAGGCAAGAGGATTTACAGCTAACACGCTTGCGCAGCACTTTTATCACTTGTTTAAGCGTTGTGGCATTAGTGGAGCAAGCAGCCATAGCGGACGTAGGACTTTTATCACTAACTTGGCTGAAAAAGG
>CAZXGO010000169.1:0-4618 GCA_964640035.1 uncultured Chitinophagales bacterium | reverse complement strand
TCATTCGCAACCATAATTCTAAATCTAAAATAGGTTGGTGAAGTACCAAAATAATATTGTTCATAACTAAACCTCGCATTCCATTGATAATCCCCTGTATAAGGAACTCTAAATAACCCTGTTTGTTGGGGGTTAGTACCATTCCAAAATGAAACATTACCCAAAGGGTCATATCCATCTTGGTAATATTGATTTACTGGGAAACTCTGAAGGGCACCATTTTCAATAAAAAAACCGACAGGATTTGGTGTATAAACTCTGAAAAAGTTTTGAGAGGTTATACCACTCGGTAACTCAGGACCAGTCTTTCCATTCTGAGCGGTATCCATATAGATACTTCTGAAATAATCGGTATTGAAAAATTCACTACGATAATTGAAACCAAGTGTAGAAAAAATATTATCTACAACGGCTTTGATCCTGATTGCTGGTTTGAAATATAAAGGACTGATAGGAGCACCAGAAAAAGTCATACTACCACCGATAACATCATTGTCCATTGAAAACTCAAAAGAGGGGGAGGATGTTGTTCCATTAGGGTAATCCAAACCATAATTGATCATTGGATATAAAATATCCCCTTGGAATAGTCCATCATTTGTAAAAGTATTCGCTGACCACGAGGTTGTTACAGAAGAATATACTAAATCGTGTTGATATTGAGCCCAAGGTAAATTTCTTAGGGTAACATCACCCATATCTGAAGATAAATCACTAACTTTGCTGGTGATGTAGATCTCATATTCTATAAGATCATAGGTAATAATAACTGAATTTAGTCTTAAAAACCCACGAAATATGTCCGTTCCCTTGTACTGAACCACACATTTTCTATCTATACCAGCATTGAAATCAATACCATTTACCTCATAGAAACCCTGAAAGATATAATTGTTTACATCAGTACCAGGTATGGTGAAAATCTGTGAAAAAGGTGAGTTCCTTGAGTCAATATTTCCCACCTCCAACTCAGAGAAGGATACGGAAATGGGTATATCATCATAAATGTCGAGAGGCTCATACCCATTATCGGTCTGAATTAGTAAAGTTGTATCTCTCATACATTATAGTCCGAGTAATCTGATGTTATTGGAATAGATGTAAGTTAGTTCCAAATTCACCAAAGATTTATTTCCTTTATTTTTTATAATAAACTCTTCATTTACAACATTGATTGGGAATAAAGTTCCATCAGGGTTTACCTCATAGACATCATCACTGGTGTACAATTCCTGAAGGTAAACCATATCACTCTGAGGAATAAATCCTGAGTTGATAATATGGGTTTCCGTCATCTTGGTATACCAGTTGGTCATACCCCTTGAATAGGTTGTTTTTATTATATTACTTTGACCCCAAGTTTGGTTGTATTGTTGATAAGTTTGTCTCTCAATACCCAATGCTTCGGATTTTCCTCTCCAAAATCTGTAGTAATCGTAAGTTCCAAATCTTGTTCTAAACATAAGTTCCAACTGACCAAATTGCTGAGACTCATCACAGACCAAATTGAAGGTGAATAATTCACTACATGCTGAATATGTAACACAATTACCTTCATTATTTAGGGAAGGAACAACTGCATTGGGCTCAATATCTGGTTTTAGTGGGGTAATTTGTTCAGGTAAACTACATGGATAAGTTTGGGTACATTCATCACAAGAACTATATCTGATAGATTCCGTAGCGTCAGTGGTTGCTGTAATTACACTCTGTATAAATTGATAACATTTTCCATCATAAGCAATAACCTGACCGAAATCTAACCCAAGATTTACGATAAAGTCTTGATATTGACTTGGGTTACAACACTCTCTGAAACGACCAAATTGAGTAAATGGAGGAGCTGGTGTTGATGATGGTGTCGGCGTTGGCGTAGGTGTTGGTGTAGAACAAGAACCATTCTGAGTTACCAAGAAATAATTGGTGTCACCCGTCCAAGAATAGGGTGAACAGATACAAGTGGTAAGACTACCAAAAGGAGCAAAGAACAAACTAACAAGTTGGTTGTTACAATCTCTATAACTCAACTGATTTGATCTTCCACTATCATTGTAGAAAGTAACTGATACACAAGCACAACCTGGACAAGTACCAAGTAATGTCCAAGTGAAAAGAGATAAAGGTGCTGTGGTAACACAGATTTCAGTGGTATCACCAGCACCTAAAGTAATGGAATGGACAACACCATCACAATCTGTAATGTTTTCCGTAACAGGACTACCAGTTTCATTTTCAATTTGATATAAATTACACGGAGCTGGTGTGCTCGATGGTGTTGGTGTGAGAGTAGGTGTTATACTTGGCGTTGGTGTAGGTGTTGGCGTACTTTGATTTGTAGATGCCACACCATATAATTGGAAGGTATAATAGGTTGTTCCTGAAGGTATATATGGTAGGTTTTTAGGTCCAACCCCCACTGATAAAATATTGAAATCAGACTCCAAAGTTCCTGATGGTAAGGTCGTTGGATAAGTGGCATTACAATTTGTTCTTGGTCCGCCACCATTATCCCAAATATTATCAAAAGTATATCCCGTAATAAGGGCATCGTTGGCATCATAGAATTTCCATGATCCATAATAAGGCTCAGAGTAAACCGATTGGTTTACCCTGTAGTTGGTGAAAGAGAGGGTGTAGTAATCATTCAGAGTTATGTCTCGTTGTCTTGGAGAGTTGGTCAAAAACAAATCGGTTTGATCATTTGTTGGTGAACCTGTAAGGACAAACGGGATGTAATTAAAATCTTCTGTATTTGCGTTGTAGTTGACTGGATATGTTCCCAAATAAACTCTGTAATCCAATGACGGAACAGAGGGAGTGCCAATATTATTTCCTATACCATTGTATGGTTGAACAGGACCAGTCTCAGTCGTTGAATGTTCCTCACCCACCTGAATGTAATATGTAAGAACCTCATTAGAATAAGGTCTTGAAAATGGGAATGTCTGATGCCAAAAAACTGCTGTATCTGCTGAATAAGCAACAGGTGAATTGTTTGTATAAACATTTAGAATTTTCGATACATCTATTACCCCCAAATTATTTGGGTTTGGTGTACATTTTCCTGTAAAAATTTTCTGACCCTCAACATAGACACTATAAACATATCTGAAGTTAAAAACGGATTGAGTATCGGCGGAAACGACAAAAAATAATCCGTCACTTTTTACGGGTTGAAAGTCGTCAGGGGTTTGGGTAATAATTACATTCATGGAACTCTTCTTTCACGATTTACAATAAATATAACTCGTTCCTGAATAAGTCTCTCGGTCATATCACGAGCAAACCCTTCCATTCGTCTTTTTACCTCTCCTATGACTTTATTTCTTACCAAAGATTCATAAGGGTATGGGAAAACACCATCACGAGCTATACCTCTTGAAATTAGGTAGGTGAGCTGTTTAAGTGAAGGGGTTTTAAAAATGATTTCACCATCTCTGTTTCTTTGTGGTAAAGGTTGGGGTCTGATCTGTTTGTCCCTGATCCATCTCTGTATGGCTTCAATGTTGGGGAATCTGGCAAAGTTAGGTCGACCATCTCTGATAAATTTACCAGGATCTTCACTCTCAGGTAATGTAGAATAGATGGTGATGTAAGGCTGATTATCATCAGGATCTTGATCAATTCTATAGGCTATAGAGTTGATAAACTTACCTGAAGCAATCTTTGGTGAATATGGTGTGGGGAACTGACCTGCTAATGGTTTGTTTTGTCCTACAAAACTCCTTGATGGAATTTGTTGACTAAGTACCTCCTTAGTCTGTTCCACCATAAATTGGGCTAATTGGACAAGGATTTCGTCTTCCATATCACTTAGACAGCACTAAATCCTGTTTCCTCATCAAGGAAAAGATATGTCCCATCATAAGTGGCTGTATATTTGGAATATCCATTATTACTTGGACTGATTACTCCGTTTTTAGCGTAAACTGTGGAAGATACACCATTCACGGTAGCGCCAGTAACATTATAAGTTGTGTTATAAACAATGAAGATAAATCTCTGACCTACTTTTGGATTCAAGAAATCAACTGATACATTACCTGTCATTGTAAAGGTAAAGATTGTTCCAAGGGTACAATCTACAGAAGCAGCACCACTAACATTACCACCAGCAATAACATTGAAACTTTCAGTTTTGAAAGTATGGGCATTATCGGTATGTAAGGTATAATCATACAAAGTGGTTCTACCTGAAGAGGCAATCAATGATGCTGTCTCGTTGGATACTGTAGCATCTTTAACACTAATTGCTGAACTATGGTATATAAAACCACCAGGATAACCCGATGAATCGAAGGTTAGATTTTCATACGCTGCACCTAAGAATTGGTTACCTTGTAGACTATTCGAAGATAAATTATAACCACCCAAAGCAACACCAAATCTTGCAGCTGAACCCCATCCACCAGCTTCAACACCAATACCACCATTTTTAAATCCTCCGTTGATTTGGAAACCTTGTGATGCTCCAATGAAATTCTGATTACCATAAATCTGTGTGCCCCCTTGTGAAGCCAATATGGCATTTTCTTCACCACCGATTATTTGTGGACCATTGTATGAAGCCGCAATAAAGTGATTGTAACCTGCTGTAATTTGAACTTGATCTGAACCA
>CAZXGO010000168.1:2562-4668 GCA_964640035.1 uncultured Chitinophagales bacterium | reverse complement strand
CTAATAAAAACAAGTGGATACGCTCTGTGGGCAGACCAAACCATCGTGCCATTCGAGCATGACCAAGCTCATGGATAAATATAGAAACAATTAAAAGGAGTGCGGAGGAGAGTCCCATGGCAACATACTGCCAGGTTTCTAATCCCAGTAAGTAACGGGGAAAGTAGCGATCCGAGAGTACCCATGCTAAAAGCAGTATAATGATAGGTAAAAGAGGATCAACCGTTATACGGAATCCAAAAAGCCGAAAGATCTCTTTGTTTCGACCGATCATAGAACTATTTCGGTGGTTTACGATGATCCTGAAGTACAACCGTAGCAGCGTTGAATCCTGCTGCTCCAAAAACCCCTCCACCTGGGTGACATGATGCACTTGAAAGGTATAGATTTTTGATAGGAGTTCGGAAGTTGCTCATTTCCGGTGTGGGTCGGAACATAAACATTTGGTCGAAGCTCATCTCCACATGCATCACATTGCCTTTGAGTAGGCCATGTTTACGCTCAATATCAAGAGGAGATTGAATGTACCAATCGATGAGCTTGCCTTTCATGTTAGGAGCATAATCAACCACCACATCATAGATTTTTTGCGCTTCCTCTTCACGAATATCATCCCAATGTCGGCCCCGTGACAACTGATACGGATGCCACTGTGCCCATGCAAAGAGGGTATGTTTACCATCTGGAGCGACATCCGGATCTATTTTGGAGAAGGTCATTGCTACAACGGCAGGTTTTTCAGGTGGATTACCACGCTGATAATCGGCGATGGCATTGTTCATGTAGTCCATACTAGGACAGAGTAACTGCAGGCCATTGTGAACATGAGGATCGTCAGGGCAAGCGGTATATTGGGGAAGTTCTTCTACAGCGCTTCGAAAAACCATTCCAAATCCATTTCCAACATTGATGTTATCTACGCGGTGCAGGAACGAAGAAGATAAATGATCGGGGCCAACCATCTTGAGCATCGTTGTTTGTACATGTGCATTAGAAACGATGATTGGTGCCAGATATTCGGTACCATCCTGCGTTTTTACGCCGTAGGCTTGGCCATTGCGTATCAAAATGGAATCTACAGGAGCATCTGCGATCACCTCGCCCCCAAAATCCCGAAGCATGGCAGCCATGGCTTGGGTAAGCATACCACTCCCACCCCGAGGGTGTTTGGCTCCACTTTCATGGACCATCGCTTGCCAACCCACGAAATCACCGGTGGCTGTTTGAGAGGGTACCGGACCCGATTGAGCTGCGAACCAGTTTAAGGCCGTTTTTAGATGAGGGCTCTTAAAGGACTCCTCGACTTCCTGTCCATAACTTCCCAGAATGCGTCGCAGGCCATCCATATGCTCACCAGGCTTGAACATCGATCCATCACGCCATTGGCCTTTGATAATTTCTTTCATGATGGCTCCCATCGTGGGTGGAACCATAAAACTGCGAAAAACACCTGCGTTGATACGTTTCCAGAAAGCGATGAAATCACGATAATTCTGAACATCTTCAGGGCATACCTGTGCAATAGAATCCAGCGTGCGTTCAAGATCTTTAAAGAAATGAATCACACCATTTCCCTCTGTCAAAGGATAGGAGGCAAAGGGATCCATATCAATGTATTCGAGGCCATATTTTTCCAGCTCGAGCAGATCAACCAAGCCTGTTTGGTGAATCATGATGTGAGCTGAGGATCCAACGTCCATGCGGAATCCATGTGGATTAGCATCCGACTGAAACATCGTTTCAGTACATACCGCTCCACCAATGGTATCACGACGTTCGATAACACGAACTTTGAAGCCTCTGCGGGCAAGAATACAGGCAGTTACCAGGCCATTATGACCGGAACCGATGACAATAACGTCTGAAGAATGAGGTTGCATAAGGGCAAGATACGTTCAGTTTCCTATCTAGCCAAGGATGTAAAGGGTGTGTAATTTATTTTGAAAATTCTTAATGTAACAAAGCCGGCTACTTATCGTACCTTAATCCGACATGCTTCAACCAAATTTACAGACATGAGTTTCTTCAAATCTTTCCTGGCCTCTTTGCTAGCCATCATGGTTAGTTTTTTTATCGTTTTCTTCTTCTTTGTAGCTCTTATTGCAG
>CAZXGO010000168.1:0-2552 GCA_964640035.1 uncultured Chitinophagales bacterium | reverse complement strand
AAGCCACACCCACTGTTCGAGAGAATAGCGTTCTTGAATTATCCATTTCGGGTGTAATTCCAGAAGTTTCGGTTGATGATCCCTTTGAGGAGCTGTTCAATCCAGGTTCCGGTGCTGGTAAATCGATGATGGGAATTGTCCAGAATCTCGAAAAAGCAGCGGCCGATGAAAAAATTAAAGGCGTTGTCATGAATGTCGGATTAGTAAGCACCAGTTGGACAAATTTGTACGAAATTCGACAGGCCCTGGTACAATTCAAAGAGAGTGGTAAATTCGTCTATGCGACTACCGACGATATGGGTATGAATGAGCTCGGATACTATGTAGCTACTGCTTCAGATTCCCTATTTACGCCACCAGTATCTTTATTTGAGTTTGATGGGTTTTATGTTCAGCCCTATTTCCTGAAGGATATGTTCGATAAACTAGGTATAGAAGCCCAGGTTGGTCGTTCCGGATCGTTTAAGTCAGCTGCAGAGCAATTTACGCGTACGGATTTATCCCCGGAAAACAGACTCCAATACCAGGAAATCTTGGAGTCGACTACCGAAGAATTTCTCCGTGCAGTGACTGAATTTACCGGTAAGACTACTGAAGAAGTCAATGATATCCTCAACAATAGCCCAGTGCTCTACACCAAAGATGCACATGCAAGAGGTTTAGTTCACGAATTACTTTATCCTGAGCAGGTCAATCAACGAATTAAAACACGTCTTAATCTTAAAGAGGACGACCGTTTAAATACGATCAGCAGCAATCGTTATTATCGTGTTCCAAGAAGCGCTGCGGGTCTAAAAGAATCGGAGGCTACCGACAAGATTGCACTGATCCGAGCCACAGGTACGATCATGCCTGATGCTGCGCTTGGTCTGGGCGAAGATGTCGGTATGATTACGGTAAAAAGTTTCAAAAACAGCCTCGATAAAGTCCTTAAAGATAAAAATGTAAAAGCCCTGATTGTACGCATTGATAGTCCTGGTGGCGCAGCGACAACCTCTGACATGCTCTATGAAATGATCAAAGAGGCCTCCGAAAAGATGCCTGTTGTAGCATCTATGTCGAATGTAGCTGCATCAGGTGGGTACTATATGGCCATGGGAGCAGACACCGTGTTGGCATCACCGTTTACGATCACGGGATCGATTGGGGTCATCAGTATGAAGTATAATGTCGAGGAGTTGATGAATGAAAAGATTGGTATCACCTTCGATGAAATCCGTTCACATAAAAACGCGGATTGGTTAAGCTTAACAAGACCCTTCAACAATGAGCAGGCTGATTTGTTTCAGAGCTTTAATGACCAAACCTATGAGGTATTCCTTGGCGTTGTTGCTGGAAATCGTGGAATGACACGCGATGAAGTACATGCATTGGCGCAAGGACGTGTCTGGACCGGTAAAGCAGCCCTGGAAAATGGACTCGTAGATGTACAGGGCGGATATGAGGATGCCTTTAGGGTTGCAGCAGAAATGGCGGGAATCCAGGAGTATACAAAAGTCATTTACCCTGTTCAGAAAACATTTATCGAACGCATCACCCAAAGCACTCAAACGGCTGCAGTTCGATTCATGAGCCCCGAAAACGAGCTTCAGATTCTGGCTCGCAAGTTAATCTACATGGCTGGACCTGGCCAGGGATTCCCTATGGCTCGTATGCCTTTTGATATTCGTATCATGTAGCATGAAATTAGGTTCGTTCACCATAGAACAGCTTAGCGAGGGGAATTTCGAAATTAGTGCTTCGGGATCGATAACCCGTATGGGGAGTAATCCCCGAAGCTCTGATTATGCTGCCATGGTAGGAATCGACCCTCTGTTGATATTACATGACAACAAAGTCAGCTTGTTAGATGCCGGAATTGGCCTGGGATTAGATGCCAAAGGGCATACCGAAAAGCTGTCGAATTTACACACCAATTTGAGTGTTTTTGGTATTAAGCCTGAACAGGTTGAGCGAGTGATCTTATCTCATCTCCACTATGATCATATTGCAGGACTCAGCCTGACAGATCGAGCCCATAAAACTATAGCCAGTTTACCTGAGGCAAAAATATATGTGCATCAAAAAGAATGGGATCATGTCCTGGCAATGTTCGACAAACCAAAACATCTTGGTATTGGCTATGATTTAGATGATTTCTATCGATTGGTTGCCGATGGTCGGGTTGAATTTCTTCAGGAAGATTATACCCGAATTGCCGATGGAATCGAAGTCATTCGAACGGGTGGACACAGCCCGGGACACATGATCGTACGTATTAGCAGTGAGGGTCAGATAGGCTATTATTTTGGAGACCTGATTCCTAGTGAAGTCTTTCTTCATGTAGGTGTGAAGGGTCTGGATGAAGACCCCATCGAAAGTAAAGGCTTACGGATGTTTTGGCTGCGCCAGGCCTACGATGAGAAGGCCTGGATCTTCTTCTACCACTCTGTTCAAGTGAAGTACGGCCGACTCGAACGCGACCAAAACCGTCAGTTTACCGTGAGAGCAGAACAATAAAGCAAGGCAGCAAGGCAGCAAGGCAGCAAGGCAGCAAGGCAGCAAGGCAGCAA
>CAZXGO010000167.1:0-4676 GCA_964640035.1 uncultured Chitinophagales bacterium | reverse complement strand
AGGTCGATGACCACGTCCTTTCCGAATTCCATGCGGTAATCGACGGCAAGCTGCACGGCGAAAACCACCGCTTCCGGATCATCACCGTTCACATGCAGGATCGGCGCCTGCACCATCTTCGCCACTTCCGTGCAGTACTCCGTGGACCGCGCGTCTTCTTGATGGCTGGTGGTAAAGCCCACCTGATTATTAATGATGAGATGAATCGTGCCCCCGGTGCGGTAGCCTCGGGTTTGGCTCATCTGGAAGGTTTCCATGACCACGCCCTGCCCCGCGAAGGCGGCGTCGCCGTGGATCACCACGGGCATCACTTTCCGGTGCTTGTAGTCGAGGCGCCGATCTTGCCGGGCCCGGACGCTGCCCTCGGCCACGGGATTGACGATCTCGAGGTGGGAGGGGTTGAAGGCCAGGGCTACGTGCATTTCACCGCCGGGGGTCACCACGTTGGTGGAGAAGCCCTGGTGGTACTTCACATCGCCGGAGCCCTGGGCCGGGGAAACCTTCCCCTCAAACTCGTCGAAGAGCTCATCGGGCTGCTTGCCCAGAATATTGACGAGGACGTTCAGGCGGCCCCGGTGCGCCATGGCAATCACCGTTTCCACGATGCCATGGCCGCCGGCGCGCTGCAGGCACTCGTGGAGCGCAGGGATGAGCGACTCCCCGCCCTCGAGGCCAAAGCGCTTGGTGCCGGGATAGCGATTCTGCAGGTACTTTTCGAGACCCTCGGCCGCCGTTAGGCGCTCGAGGATCATGGCTTTCACGTCCGCGTCGTAACTCGGATGAGCGCGGACGCTCTCCAGGCGCTGCTGCACCCAAAGCTTCTCGGCCTCATCCACAATGTGCATGAACTCCGCGCCCACGGTGCCGCAGTAGGAGGCCTCCAGGGCACCAATGATTTCCCGCAGGGGCGCTTGGGCTTGCCCGAAGAAGAAAGACCCCGTTTGGAAAACGGTGTCGAGGTCCGCCTCGGAGAGGCGGTGGTAAGCCAGATCGAGAACGGGCGTTGCGGGTCGCTCCATAAGCCCCAGGGGATCGATGTTGGCCCGCTTGTGCCCCCGGTGGCGATAGGCAGAAATTAGCTCCAGTACGCGCACCTGCTTCTGCTCCAGCTCGCTGGAGACCGAGGGCGGAGGCGTGGCCGGGCGAGCCAGATTGCGGGAGCGACCAAGCTGTTCAAAGTGGGTACGAATGGGCGCGTGAGGCACATCCGGCGCGATGACCCCCTCAACCCGAGGAAGCTGCTCAAAGTGCGCGCGCCAGGTTTCGGGAACATCATCGGGGTCTTCGAGATAGCGCTCGTACATCTGCTCGATGTACGCGACGTTCCCTCCGGACAGGTGGGAAGTCCGACGCATGATCTCCATGATGCTTTCTTGCACGGTGGCAGCCCCCTCGTTGCTCACGCCGAGGCCCCTGCCTCGGGCGCGCTGTGCGCGATCCCCGGCTCGCGCTACCGTTTGGGAGCGGGCCTTCCCGCTCCTTCGGACTTCCCTGCTCCCCTTAGGTTCCCTGGGAGATCAGCATTTGCTTGATGTGGCCGATGGCCCGGGTGGGATTCAGCCCCTTCGGACATACGGACACGCAGTTCATGATCCCCCGGCAGCGGAAGACGCTGAAGGGATCATCGAGCGATTCAAGACGCTCCGCCGTAGCCGAGTCCCGCGTATCGGATAGGAAGCGGTAGGCCTGCAGCAGCCCCGCGGGTCCAATAAACTTATCCGGGTTCCACCAGAAGGACGGGCAGGAGGTCGAGCAACACGCGCAGAGAATGCACTCGTAAAGGCCATCGAGCTTTTCCCGATCTTCCGGCGACTGGAGGCGCTCCTGGGCGGGGGCTGGGGAGTCGTTGAGAAGATAGGGCTTCACCTTCTCGTACTGGCGATAGAACTGGGTCATATCCACCACGAGATCCCGTACCACGGGCAGGCCCGGGAGGGGACGAAGCACGAGCTTATTCTTCTTCGCCACCTGGGAAACGGGGGTGATGCAGGCAAGGCCATTCTTGCCGTTCATGTTCATGCCATCGGAGCCGCAAACCCCTTCCCGGCAGGAACGGCGATAGGCCACGGAGGGATCCTTCGCCTTCATGAGCTCGAGGACGTCGAGAACCATGAGGTCCTTGCCCTCAGGAATCTCCACCTCCACGTCCTGCATGTAGGGCGCGCTGTCCTTGGCGGGATCGTAACGATAGATACTGACTTGCATGGTGATGGCCTCCGACAGGCAGACTTAGTAGGTCCGAACCTTAGGTTCAAAGGTTTCCACGCTCTTCGGCGTGAAGTTCACCGCCCGCTTACCCAGCGACTTCCTTGCCGGGTTGTAAATCGAGTGACACAACCAGTTCTCGTCGTCGCGATCCTGGAAATCATCGCGGGCATGGGCACCGCGAGATTCCTTCCGTTCCATGGCGGAAATGGCCGTCGCTTCTGCGATTTCGAGCAGGTTCCCAAGCTCCAGGGCCTCGAGGCGTGCCGTGTTGAAGGCATCGCTCTTGTCGGCCAGGTGCAGGTTGGCCACCCGCTCCCGGAGTTCGGCAAGTTGCTCAACGCCCTTTTCCATGTACTGCTGGGTCCGGAAGACGCCGAAATTGTTCTGCATGCAGGTTTGCAGGGCCTTGCGCACCTCGGCCACGGACTCGCCGCCCGTGGACTCGTTGAGCTTGGCCAGCCGCGCCTGCGCGGCTTCAAGATCGCTGTCGCTCGCTTCCCGATGGGAAACGCCCTGGCGCAGCACCTCTTCCAGATGCAGGCCCGCGGCGCGACCGAAAACCACGAGGTCGAGGAGCGAGTTGCCCCCGAGGCGGTTCGCCCCGTGCACGGAAACACAGGCCGCTTCGCCGCAGGCGTAAAGGCCTTCGATGAAGCTGTCCTGGCCCTGGTCATCCACCGCAATGGCCTGGCCGTGAATGTTCGTGGGGGTCCCGCCCATCATGTAGTGGCAGGTGGGCACCACGGGGATGGGCGCCTTCACCGGATCGACGTGGGCGAAGGTCCGGGACAGCTCGCAGATCCCCGGAAGGCGGCTGTTGAGGATCTTTTCGCCAAGGTGATCGAGCTTCAGGAGTACGTGATCGCCTTCCGGACCGCAGCCCCGGCCCTCGAGAATTTCGAGCACCATGGAGCGTGCGACCACGTCCCGGCCAGCAAGGTCCTTCGCGTTCGGCGCGTAGCGCTCCATGAAGCGCTCGCCGTCCTTATTGATGAGATAGCCCCCTTCCCCGCGGCAGCCTTCCGTCACCAGCGTACCGGCGCCGTAGATGCCCGTGGGGTGGAACTGCCACATTTCCATGTCTTGCACCGGGAAGCCCGCGCGCAGGGCCATGCCCGTGCCGTCTCCGGTGTTCATGAGCGCGTTGGTGGTAGAGGCGTAAATCCGCCCCGCACCGCCCGTAGCCAGGACCACGGCCTTGGAGCGCACGTACACGGTCTCGCCCGTCTCTATGCAGATGGCAACGACGCCGGTGACGGCCCCGTCCTGGTTCTTGACCAGATCCACAGCGAACCACTCAGATAGAAACGTTGTGTTGGCCTTCAGATTCTGCTGGTAAAGCGTATGAAGGAGCGCGTGACCGGTCCGGTCCGCCGCCGCGCAGAGCAAGCTCGATGAGACGGTCGGCGCTCTCGCCTTGGACTGGCCGCCGAAGGGGCGCTGATAGATGCGGCCCGTCTCCGTGCGCGAGAACGGCAGGCCCATGTGCTCGAGCTCGAACACGGCCTGGGGCCCCACGGAACACATGTACTCGATGGCATCCTGGTCCCCGATGTAATCGGAGCCCTTGACCGTGTCGTACATGTGCCAGCGCCAATCATCGTTGGGATCATCGCTGGCAATGGCGCAGGTAATCCCGCCCTGGGCGGACACGGTATGGGAGCGGGTCGGGAAGACCTTAGAAACGCAAGCGGTCTTCAGGCCGCTCTGCGCGAGCTGAAGGGCCGTGCGCATCCCGGAGCCACCGCCGCCAACGATGACGGCATCAAAGGTCATGGTACGGAGTTTGGCCATGGCTTATAGCCTCCAGAACAGTTCAAGGGCCCAGCCGACGAAGATGAACAGCACCCCCGCGCAGACCAGTTGGTAAAGCCCCCGGGCCAGCGTTGCCTGCCGGCCGAAGTAGTGCCCGCGAATGTAATCGGTACCGATGGTCCACATGCCGACCCAGGCGTGCCCCGCCGTGGCCAGCACGGCCAGGGTCGAGAAAAGGCGCATGGCGCCGCTACCTTGATAGGCCAGCCACTGCTCGTAGCTCACCCCCGGGGTGACCACGAGGAAGCCCACCACACAGACCGTGTACAGGCCCAGCACGATGGCCGTGACCCGCTGCAAAAGGAAGTCGGAGAGCCCACTCCGGGTCAGACTGGTTGCACTCTTTACCATAGCCATGCTCCTGCGAGGGCGCTCAGCACCACTGCGGTGACGATCACGAGGCGGGCCCCAAGCTGGGCCCCGGCCAGGGTGTCGCCAATGTCCCAATCGAGGAAGAGATGCTTAAGGCCGGCAGCGAAGTGATAGCCGAGGCCGGTCAGGAGCGCCCAGGCGATAAATTTGCCCAGGGGCGCCGCGAGGAGCGCTTTCGCCTCGGCAAAGCCTTCCGGCCCCGAGAGGGACAGGTCCAGCGCATAGAGCGCGAAGAGGAGCCCCCAAAGAGAATCACGCCGGTGATCCGGTGCGTGATCGAC
>CAZXGO010000166.1:2281-4697 GCA_964640035.1 uncultured Chitinophagales bacterium | reverse complement strand
ACCGTCCGCTCCGCCATTTCCCTCAGTGCCCTTTCTGGCCGTATACACGCTCGCTGCCTGAATCGGCGTCTGTCTGCGCTATACACAGTTATAGTGTGATTACACGTATCGACCACACACATTTTTTGTCTTGCTGATATTTTGCAGGCCGCCGGGGAGGTAAAAGCCTCCTGCTGATACCAGTGATACTGCTGTCACGCATCAGAAGCTGATCTTAAACAAGCTCACAGCAGCCGCTATTCGTAGTAGGTTAGGAAGGAAGACTTAACTGGAGATGTTTATGGAGGGGTTGGGAGTAGTGGGCTTTGTGTTTGGCCTTTTGGGTGTGGCGGCCTTTGTAAGGCTAGAAAAGCTAACCAAGGAGCTAAAAGCCAAGGGGATTCTCGATGAAGATTACAAAGAAGAGTGAATCATTCAATAAGCCTAAACATTTACAACGAACCAGTCGGTGGGGGCAGGTCAAGCCCTCACATCATGCTTCTCCCGCCAATTTTCGATAACAGGATGTAAATGGTGATCAGAATGACGAACCAGGCACTCCTAATGGCGATTGGTTTGATTTTTGGCGTTGTTTGTTCCGCCATCGGGTTTGTGAATATGTTTTGGGGAAACGACCCTTTTTTCGGAGTCATTATTTTCGCTGCCTCGTCCGTTTACTACTTACCGGCAATAGATGCACTCATGAGGCTTGTCAGTGCCAAAGCAGTGACGATAGTAAAAGTGGTTCTTGGTGTTCTGATTCTCTGGGCGAGTCTGGGTGTTGGAGAACTCTTCGACAAAATAGCGTTAATGAGGAGTAGCTTTCCTTTGCCCAACATTACCGGCATCTAGGTCACTTTCCTAAATTCAAGATCTGGCCGTTTTCAGGTTGGCATCGGCGTCCCCATTCATTGGTCCCGTCCATTGGACACACGTAAGCGCAGTGCATCGTCTGCAGCGAAAATTAGCCTGGCCACAACCATCGTCGGAGTCCTATTTGCACGATGGCGATGCAGCGTCTCCATTCGAGTTTGGGATTTCTGGATCCCTGGGCCGCAAAATTTGGATGGCTCGAGCCACCTGAATAGAACTGGCCTCTCTCGGCAATTGACCGTTGCAATACCCGGTGACACGCTAGTCAAATCAGTAATGAACAACAAATGGGCTGAGTTATGTCAGGTAGCAATGGTTATCGTCTTTTCGCGACGTTAGTTTTCCTAGCTTCTTCAATCCCCGCAGTGGCGCAAGACAGACCCGTTGCACTGACCAATGCGAACCTGTTTGACGGTGTCAACGATAGGATAAGCGAGGATGCGACGGTCTTCGTCCGGGATAGATCAATTGAACGCATCGTGACCGGTGATGTCGAAATTCCCGACGAGTACGAGGTAATTGACGCCGAAGGCAACTACCTGATGCCGGGCATGTTTGATGTCCACACTCACATCGATTCCGTCAAACGCGCAAAGCAGGCCATCGAGTCCGGCGTGACCACCGTTCGAAGCTCGAGCGTCAATTCGTTTCAGGACGTTGCTTTAAGGGAGCTTGTCCGGAACGGGAAGATTATCGGCCCCGAATTCATCGCCGCAGGTATCTATGTTACGCCCGATCTGGGTGACGCCCTCCTCGCGGACCCGAGATTGGTTCCGCTCGCCCATGGCGTCAGATCAGATGATGAGCTGCGACTTCTGGTCAACATCAATGTCGATCGTGGCGTTGACGTGATTAAGACCCGTGGCACGCAGAGAGCCGGGTTGCCCAAGACCGACCCCCGACAGCAGGTTTACACGGAACGCCAGCTGCGCGTAATCGTGGACGAAGCCGCCAAACATGGTCTGGCGGTGCAAGTTCACGCGCACGGCGATGAAGGCGCTCGTGCTGCCGTATTGGCTGGCGCTCGAAGCATCGAGCACGGCACCTACCTTAGTGACGAGACGCTTCAGTTGATGAAAGAGCGCGGCACGTGGTTCGTGCCGACTTACGTCACGATGGATGCCATGAATGAAGAGAAGCACAACTACGTACTTCGTTTGCGTGGAAAGCACATGGTGCCGCAACTGGAGCGAGCCATCCGAGAGGCAATTCGGATCGGCGTAAAAATGGCGACTGGCGCAGATCATTACTATGAGGAAGACGCTATCAACCGCATTTCCATCGAAGTAGAGCGCTTCGTCGAATTCGGCATGAGTAATTTTGATGCGCTGCAAACGGCAACGGTCAAATCGGCAGAGTTGCTTCAGATGGATGATAGAACCGGTCGAATCGAGGAAGGCTTCGAGGCCGACCTCGTTTTGGTTCCCGGCAACCCCCTGACCAACATCGAGGCGCTACAGGATGTGCTACTTGTCATGAGCGATGGTCGCCTGGCTTTGAAGCGCATTCCATTTGCCGTGAACGATTAGATCCAGCCGCCGGGCGCTCATTATTGATCCATTTG
>CAZXGO010000166.1:0-2248 GCA_964640035.1 uncultured Chitinophagales bacterium | reverse complement strand
ATGCAGGTCCCATACGGTTGGAGACGCGCCCCAATACGGTCCGTTATCGGTTCAGTCGCAGGGATTCTTTTGGGCGCGTCTCTGCAATTTCCCGCCGCCTCGAGCGCCGAATCCACGTCAGTAGCTGATGAGGAGTCCGACCTGGTCCCGCTCGAGGTTTTTGCGGCAAATCCCACCTACGAAAATATCAAGGTCAGTCCAACCGGAGAGTACCTCGCCGCTACATTTTTCAATCCAGAGGATGTCACTGAGTCGAAGTTAGTCGTGCTCGACATTCAGAACTTGGAAGTCACAGCAATTGCACACGTTCGCGGACTTGATTTTATCTCCAACTTTTTTTGGGCCAATGACGAACGCATCGTGGGCCAGATCGCGCAGAAAGTAAGCTGGCAGGACCAGCCCTTTCTTACCGGCGACATGGTGTCGATGAACTGGAATGGCAAGAGAAAGCGCTGGATCTTTGGCCAACGGAAGCAAGGTGGCCGGTCGGTTAATGGCGCCTCGATCCTGAGCACCCTTCCCGAGGAACCTAAAAAGATTCTGATTGCAGCAAACAATTTTGCTGAGCGGGAAGGTAGCTACACCGAGGCGATCTTGCTGGATATCTACAGCGGCAGGGAGCGCCGAGTAACCCGCGCGCCCGCGCG
The DNA here is from genome assembly GCA_964640035.1 of uncultured Chitinophagales bacterium. GTDB lineage: Bacteria > Bacteroidota > Rhodothermia > Balneolales > CAYWCV01 > CAYWCV01. The sequence continues at coordinate 1,601 of CAZXGO010000166.1, read as the reverse complement.
TAACGCGCAGCTCATCGCGGATCATTCAGGCAGCATACGCTACGCGTTCTCGAACAACCCCGAAAACGACAACGCCTCGGAAATCCATCAAAAAACCGATGAGGGCTGGAAGTTGGTCAGCAGCTTCCCGTCGACGGAAGGTAGTGTCGTTCCGGTGGGCTTCAAGCCGGATAATGAGTCGATCTACATCATCGACAACGCCCAATTTGACGTTGAGACGCTATTCGAGCTGAATCCAAAAACAGGTGAGCGGAAGGAGATCTACAAGCATCCAACTGTCGACATCTCCTCGCTGGAGATGGACAAAGACGGGAATCTGATCGGTATTCATCTGGAGCCTGATTATCCCGTCTACGTGCCGATAGACGCCGCGAGTGCCTTTGGGCAATCGCTTGAACATATCCACAACACGTTCAAGGGATATCGGGTGAACGTGTCGTCCGTGTCAAAAGACGGGGCCCTGATGACGCTGTCGGTCGAGAGCGACGTGTCGCCCAAGATTTTCTTCCTGTATCAGGCCCCGACCAAACAATTCGTCCACCTCGCCGATACCCTCCCTGCGGTGAAGGCCCAGCACATGGCGCCGATGACGCCCTATACCCTGACTGTAAGAGACGGTACATCAGTGCCGGTCTACCTCACTCTGCCCAAGCAAGGTCAAAAACCCTATCCGCTGGTGGTGTTACCCCACGGCGGGCCGCATGGGGTTAGGGATTACTGGCAATTTGATGCCTACGTGCAAATGCTGGCAAGCCGAGGGTATGGTGTTTTGCAGGTGAATTTCAGAGGGTCGGGCGGATATGGGCGCGATTTCCTTTACTCTGGCTATCAGCGCTGGGGCTTGGAGATGCAGGACGACGTGACCGACGCCACTCTGTGGGCCATCGCTGAGGGAATTGCGGACCGCGACTCGGTCTGCATCTTTGGCGGTTCCTACGGGGGCTATGCCTCTTTGATGGGCGCAGTAAAAGAACCTGATCTCTATGCCTGTGCCATTGTTTACGTCGGAGTCTATGATTTGGAAATGATGCTTGAGGAAGGTGACATCCCCTTTACTCAGGCTGGCAGGAATTATCTGGACCAAGCGCTCGGTGTTGACCGTGTCGATCTTTACCAACGATCGCCCATCAATCATCTTGAGAAGCTCAAGGCCCCCTTACTCATTGTGCACGGCGCGCTAGATCAACGCGTGCCATTGATGCAGGCCGAGGCGCTGCGGGAGCGGATGGACGCCCTAAACAAACCCTACGAGTGGCTGGTGAAGCCCAATGAAGGGCATGGTTTTTATAATAAAGACAACAAGTTAGATTTATTCAGCACGATGCTGACATTCCTTGAGAGGAATCTGCCGAGAAAGCGAATCCCTACTCCCGGGTAGAACAGGGTCCAATGTTTCTGGCCCCTCTTGATCATAACAATGAGTTACAGGTGGCGGCGTCCGCTTCGCCGCTTTTATCCCTAGTCTTGAGTGCTATCACGGTACTGCTTCTCTTCGCTCAACATTTCTCTGTATGGCCGGGCAGAGGCAATAGTGTGCTCCGGGCAGGTCGGCGGTATGCGAAGAAACGTCTAGTCTGCGACCTTGCTAATCATCACCAACG
>CAZXGO010000165.1:0-4722 GCA_964640035.1 uncultured Chitinophagales bacterium | reverse complement strand
GCAAGTATAAAATGAGGGCACTAATAACGCCTAAAAAACCAAATTCTTCACTGAAGAAGTTCTTAATGGTGAATATGGATACTTGCGTGGTGATATCGGTCGCAAGTTGAGCGTTTGGACCATGCTGCCTGAAGGTGAGCGTGGGGATTACGCTGTAGAGTATTATGATCGAAATGGTAAAGTAATGGTGTTAGAGGTCTTGACAACCGCCTAAACTGTGCTATACTATATTATGAGTTGAGGGCATAACGCCCAAGAGCTAGGCCGCTGGGCTCGTTCAACAAGCGGTAATGTGTAATGAGGAAATTGTTATGTCTACTAAGTTGTTTACTATTGCTGGTTATTCTAATCTCAACGGTCGTGTTAAGTTGCGTGTTGCTACTGGTACTGTAGCGCGACGCTCTGCTGTGCTTAAGAGCGCAGGTCACACTGACATTAACCTTGTAGAGCTGCCCCAGCCTATGACTCGACAGGATGCTACTGCGTTCGTAGAGGCGAAGTTTGCAGGCGTTGAGCTGTTCAAGAGCAAGGTTGCTGTACCCAAGGGTGTAGCTGTTGACATGGAACAGATCAGCGACAGTGCTTTTGCAGACGTTGTTGAAGACGCACTAGAGGCTTAATGCACCACAGGGCGGGGGAGAACACCTCCCCCTAGTCCCCCCACTAGCTTATCGTAGGAATATGAAAAAGCCTAAACTACCGCCTGGAACCCATCGTGAATTGTGGGACCAGGATTCGCCGTTTCGATACAATCGTGTTGAACGAGAGCGCCAACAGGACCGTCGTGAGCAGAAGTATCGCAAGCGTCCTGATCAATATCTAGAAGATGACGATGATTGGGACGATGATTACGACACTGATCGCTAGTGTTGTTTTTATGCAACACCCCTAAAACTGTGCCCAAAACCGGTTGACATCCTGAGCATAGATGCTATTATATACATATAGTGTTTAACGAGGAGCCAAAGATGAGTGCATTGACCCAGTTCGTAGCCCAGAAGAATCACTGGAACAGTTTCTTTAATGGCGAGCAGTACGAGATCAAGACTGCCCAGGGCCGCCAGCGTGTTGCTGATATGATTGATGCGGCACTGAGCCCCGAGAACTTGACCTGCGATGGTGAACTGCCCCGTGCAGAAGTTAACCGCCGCTATCGTGAACTGGTGGGTGCGGCTCGCGCTCTTAAGCGTCTAGACCCCAACGTTACGTTCTACGAGTGGGGCGAAGAGATTGCCTAATGCCCATTAGTGGTTGACCTTTGGGCATATGATGTTATTATGTACATATAGTGTTTGATAAGGAGCAATGATGCTGTTCACAGTACACCAAATTCAGATCACAGACCGTGTTTACAATGCTGTTAACCGGCTGGGTCATGAAGCTGCCGCCCGCGAGTTCCCCCAGTATCGTGCTTACATGGACACCATGCTCAAGGGCAGTGACGCATACAAGCCTGAGTATCGCGAGTATTACAAGCCCGTATGCACCATCACTGCGTCTACTCTAGACCGTGTGTTTGACATTGGCAATATTGGTCCAGAAGAATCAATTACGCGACTTGCAAGTATGCACAGCATCTCAGTTGGTGATATCATTGAGGACCCTAATGGCGCACAGTATATGGTAGACCGCATGGGCTTCAAGGAGTTAGTGTAATGCGTAAACTTAAACAGTTACTCACACTGTTAGGTGAACAAATAGATCGTGCAGGCTACTATCTCATACAGCGTGTGGGTGGCCCTAAGATGGCTATGGCCTGCGTGTTTGCAGTTAACTATATACTTTATGAACTGGTCAAGTACTTATGAACAACGATAACATTAACTGGCGTTGGGTCAGCATAGGCTTTGTAACCTTCATAGTATTAGCCGGACTTGCGGGCCGTGTGGACTATGAAGAAGAGCTGCGAGCAGAGCAGGCTTACTGTGATAACGTAAAGCTATACAAGGACTCACGTGGACAGCAGGGTTGGCCCGACTATAGAGAACTGTATAACACTATGTGTGTGCAGGATCTAGAAAAAACCAAAATGATTTCAAATACTTAAAAATGGTGGGGGTGGCCGGTTAAAACGTACAGGTCGATTTTTTCGGGTAGGCCAGGCTATACCGGAATCAAATTTTTTCAAGATTTTAGCACAGAACCTTCTTTTAGTATGTTATTCAAGATCTTGCTGTAGAACCGTCTTTTACGTTATAACTGTTATATACTATGCAATTAACTAAGATCACACTTAGCGATAGTCAGTTTAGGAACTTTGAACAATGGTTCTTAACTCACTATAACTATAAGCTACGGGGTATTAATATTGCCACTGTAAATCGCTTCCTAGGACATCACTACGGTGTGCGTATGCTTAGTTGGCCTGTACAAACGTTTGTTACACTTACACCCGCTAATGCAGGGTTCTTTATACTAGCTATGAGTGGTAACTCAGAGGATTAACTATGACTAAGAATGCTTATTTGTTTAGTTGGGACTGTACGGGCGTAGAAGCAGTTATTCCTATTACTCAATACGAGGATTGGGATACTGTTAATGCGTTTAGTGTACTAGAGGGTAAATCACCTAGCCCAAGTCCGCTTAACAGTATGATTAATGCTATACTCATGCGAGCACGATTCAATCCTCAACGGTTCTACGAAGTATATGCTGTGGACTGTGATCCGGGTATTACAGAGAGTGATTGGCGTGATATGTGGGCTGCTAGTCCGCAGATGTGTGCGGATATGATTCGCAAGCGTGGTGTTAAGCTATACGGCGAAGGCATGGGCAAGACCAAGACTGTTATAGTGTAATGGCACTGTTTAAAAGCAGTACACCCGAAGAAGATGTGTTTTGGGCACAGTACAGTGACTATAGCTATAAGTTCATGCGTAAGGATCTGGCACTGTTATTGGGTGTAGATCCTAATCGCATTAGCATAAACCTGCTACGGGAAAAGTTTTATACTGTGGGTATACAGCCCAACGAGTTTGTAGTACGTAAGACAGCTCGCTATCCCTCTAACTATACGCATAGGGATTGGGAATTTGAAATACGTTTTGCGGGACCACTAGTAGTTAGCTTACTGCGGCTTGCGGGGTTGATTAGTTAGTCCCACTGTGATACTGTCAATGAATGCAGCTTGTTTGATTTCATCTTGACTGCGATCACGACGTAGGTACGCAACTACTGCGGCTATGCCTAGTGTTATTAGTACGATGCTTAGTATGGTGTTCATATAGTGTATATATCTATATATCACAATTTGGGTGGGGTAGGCGGTTGTTTTGAGTAGGTGGGTAAATGTCGAGCCTGCGCGAAATACCGCAGCCCAGAAAAATGAGATTTTGCTGTAAACCGAGATTTTAGTTATGATAGAAGTATATTTAGATGATGCTGAGTGTAAGAACTTTCTAGAGCCTGATCGTTGGGCTCGTGAGTGTTGCGCTAGTTATGTGGGCGTAAGCATACAGGGTCTTAAAGACTTTTACTATCCTGCTGATGAGATTGCTATATATAAGTTTGGTAACAGTGCAGACGCGGCTTTCTTTACTATGACTTGGAAAGCAGTGCGCTAAAGAACCCACTCGGGCGCGGAGGCGGCTTCGCCGCTATTACGGTGTAATACGCGGCGGCCCTGATTAAATAGTTCTATGTTAGAACATGAACTTGAAGGCTTTTTAAATCCTCGCACAGGCAGTTTGGTAGAGCTATTGCGTAGTGCTATCTGGTACAACAGCATGTCATTCTCTGGTGTGTCAAATAAAACACCACGTGCCGTTGTTACTCGCTGGCAAGGCAGTGACAATGAAGACCGCTATCGTTATCACATGCAGTATGATCACACCCGCAGTCAGATGGAAAAACTGGGCTGGGTGGACCATGATATACAGTATAATCTCAACAGTTGGGGCTTCAGAGGACACGACAGTCGTGAGTTTGATACTGTAAGCGGTGCCAGTCTAATTACGCTGGGCTGTAGTTTTACCTACGGCACAGGCTTGGATCAACACAGCATATGGCCTCAACATCTAGCTGATGCTTTGGGATTAGAATTAATCAATGCCGCTACGCCTGGACATGGGTTAGATCTGGGTGTGCTGTGGTTGCTGTTGCAGGGCCATACCATAACCAACCCACGTGCCTTGGTTATACTTGAACCACCACCCTATAGGCTCAGTTGGATTAATCGCTACGACAAACCCATGGAGGATCAAGTTGTGGGCATTACACTGCTATCAGAACTTGAAGAACTCACAAACCATACTGATTCCATAACACTGCAAAAGCTAGTGTCCAATCTAGATATCAATTCTACTTTTGCTTATTATCGCAACGCACAACTGGCATCACTGTGGGCTGCTCAAAAAAATATACCCTGCGTATATCTTTCCGCTAGGGACGTTAACTTTGCCACAGACAAAACTGATCTAGCCAGAGACCTTAGCCACAGCGGCCGAGCATGGCATCGAGATTTTGCAACGCTGGCTCACAACAAATTAAAACAGTTGACAAGCAGTGCAGTTTAGTATATACTGTATCTAGTTAACAGGAGTTCTCTATGAATCGCGTGGTACGAGATGGTAAGGTAGCTGTGCTGGTCAGCCCAGGGTTTGGTGCTGGCTGGTACACTTGGAACATGGAACACCCATCAATACTGTTTGATCCTAAGATCGTAGAGATGGTATTGAGCAATGCTGAGATCCGCGACATTGAAGTGTATGTTGACCAAGCCTA
>CAZXGO010000164.1:0-4737 GCA_964640035.1 uncultured Chitinophagales bacterium | reverse complement strand
AGAAGCCTTCGATATCAGGTAGTCCTCCAGCAAGGACGTCCAAGCGATCCTTCAACGCTTCATCACGCAGCGCCAACATCTTTTGAGCTAGCGAGACAACGTCTGATTCAGCCGCATGCTGAAAGAGGGATGGATCAATGGCGCTATCAGCGGCAACATCCGTTTTTCCAAGAATATTATTAATGCGCTTTTGGGCCTGAATAAGTGACGCCGCAGACGGATCTGCTTTGAACGCCTGCAAGGTCGCCATGTCCTCGAAACTCTGACAGAGACAGAGTTGAGGATCATCCCGACCAATAATGGCGCGGACAACATCACCCGGAACACCCTGATCCAGACTCCATTGCTCAAAGCGATCGACCAAGTAAGTCTTTACGGCACCGGTTTCGAATCCTCGGTCATACACGCGAGCCGCTTCGTCCACGAGATCGAATACGGGGCGACGGATGCCTTTCTCGACACACAGTCGCACCACGGCAATCGCCTGTCGTCTGAGTGCGAAAGGATCTTTACTGCCCGTTGGAGGCTGATTAACCCCAAACAGTCCGACCAGCGCATCCAGTCGGTCCGCAAGGGCGACGACACAACTCACGTCCTTAGTCGGGAGCACATCCCCCGAGTAGCGGGGTTGATAGTGTTCCTTGATCGCACTCGAGATGTCAGCGGGCTCGCCAGAGGCAGTGGCATAGTATTCGCCCATGATGCCTTGTAACTCCGGAAATTCTCCCACCATGCCGGACAATAAGTCCGCTTTCGCCAGCCAGCCCGCTCTTTCCGAGAGGGTCTCATCGATGCTCAGTAATCGAGCAATGCGTTTGGACAATTCACCCAGTCGCTGCGCTTTTTCAAAATACGTACCCAGATCGGCTTGGTAGACAACGGCGCGTAACCGCTCTAGCCAGTCGAATAGTGGCTGGGAAAGATCTTTGTCGTAGAAAAATGCAGCGTCAGCAAGTCGAGGCGTAATGACCCGCTCGTTGCCTCGAATGATGACATCAGGGTCTTCACTTTTAATATTGGCAACTGTGATGAACCGGGGTAATAGCGCACCCGAAGCATCTCGTAGATGGAAGTATCGCTGGTGCTCACGCATGGCTGAAATCAACACTTCGCTGGGCACCCGGAGGAAGCTTGGATCAAACGCGCCGGATAACACCACAGGCCACTCGGTGAGCGATGCGACTTCATCCAGCAGTGCATGGTCTTCTTCGAGCATGCCTTCAAGTCGCGCAGCCTCTGCTTTGAGGTCCTCCCATATGATGACCCGACGTTGCTCGAGACTGGCTATAACGAAATGATCCTTGAGAAGCTGCTCGTATTCGCTCGGCGATTTGAGCGTAATATCTCCGCGGCTCATGAATCGATGACCGCGAGACATGTTTGATGCCTTGCATCCGAAGAGCGAAATGGGTACGACATCCTCGCCGATCAGGGCCACAATCCAACGCACGGGGCGAACAAATTCAGCGCTGAGATTTTCCCAGCGCATGCGTTTTGCGATGGGTAAACTCGCAGTCACGGCCTCCAAAATAGTCTGAAGCCGATCGCTTAGGTACTGACCCGCAACCTGAGCCCGGTAAACGACCCAAGCGCCCTTATCGGTTTCGATCGTCTCGAACGCGGTATCTGGCTTGACACCACATGAACGGGCGAAGCCAGCCAGCGCCTTGGTGGCTTGACCCGACGCGTCATAGGCTGCACTTAAAGCAGGCCCTCGTCGCTCTATCGTCTGTTCAGCTTGCTTGATTTGGACGCTCTCCAGAAGCACTGCGAGCCGGCGAGGTGTTGCAAAGGTCGTCAAACCTTCAAAGGTAAATCCCTCTTGCTCTAAGGTTCGCGCGAAGGCGTCGCCCAATGCCTGCTCGAGCTGGCGCAGATTTTTTGGAGGAAGCTCTTCTGTGCCCAGCTCGATTAATAAGGGTGCGGAATCGCTCATGCCATTCGCTCCAGTACTCGGTCACGATCGTCAGCCTCTGCAAGAGGGAAATTCATTGCCGCGCGGGAATCAAAATAGGATTGAGCAACCGCTCGCGCTAACGTTCTCACCCTCAGTATGAAACGCTGTCGCTCTGTCACCGAAATAGCGCCTCGAGCATCCAGTAGGTTAAAAGCGTGGGAGGCTTTCATGACGTATTCGTAAGCGGGTAGGGGTAAGTTCGCATCAAGCAACCGGGAAGATTCTCGCTCGAAAAAATCAAACTGTTGGTGAAGGCCTGCGACATCGGCCTGATCGAAATTAAAGGCGGACATCTCGACCTCGTATTGGTGAAACACATCCGCGTAGGTCACGATGTTGCCATCGTGATTGGACCAGACCAGAGATTGAAAGTCTTCGACACCCTGTAAATAGAGGGCTAATCGCTCAAGACCATAGGTAATCTCGCCCATGATGGGGTCACAAGACAATCCGCCAACCTGCTGGAAGTAGGTGAACTGGGTGATCTCCATGCCGTCCATCCAGACTTCCCAACCGAGACCCCAAGCCCCCAATGTAGGTGATTCCCAGTTGTCTTCAACGAATCGAATGTCGTGTTTTTTGGTGTCGATACCCAAGTATTCAAGAGACTCGAGATAGAGTTCCTGGAAATTACTAGGGTGCGGCTTCATCACGACTTGATATTGGTAGTAGTACTGGTAGCGATTCGGATTTTCGCCATAGCGTCCATCCGTGGGCCTTCGACAAGGCTGCACATACGCACTTGACCATCGCTCAGGTCCGATCGCTCGCAAGAACGTGGCCGGATGGAAGGTCCCCGCACCGACCTCGAGGTCATAAGGCTGCATCAAAACGCAGCCTCGCTCTGCCCAGTAGCGCTGAAGCGAGAGAATCAGATCCTGGAAGGTGTTTATGTTGGCCATGGGGACGCTCAATTTTTGAGCCGGCGATTATAGCTTATTCCGGCCCCAACGCCTGACCAACGGAGGCAAGCTAGGGTAACGATAACCGAGAGCCTAGTCGCGACCAGCCTTATGCCCACATCGAGCGTGAACCTTGGTTAAACTAGACGCGCTCGCACGGTGTTCGGTGAGAATTACAACATGAAACAGCGACTGATCTTGGCACTCTTCCACGTTGCCAGCTGGCTACCTCGACCGATGCTCCAAGTCATGGGGCATTTAGCTGGCTGGATGATGTGGCGTCTCGGTTCAGACGCTCGCCGGGTGACTGAGATCAACCTTTCTTTGTGTTACCCCGAGTTGACGCAGAGCGAGCGAGATTCGCTTTGCCGAGATAGTTTAATTGCGACCGCAATGACCGCATGCGAAACACCGAAAGTTTGGTTGGGCGACCGAGGGTCGTTAGCCCGGTGGGTGCATTCGACGCATGGACTGGAGATATTTCAAGCTTTGTGTCGTCAGTCGCAAGGGGTCCTATTGATGGTGCCCCACATTGGGAATTGGGAGCTGTTTAATGCCTACCATGCGGCTCAGGGGCAGAAGCTCACGGCATTGTTCAGGCCGCCAAGACAAGCGGCAATGGCCGCCATTATTCATCACTTGCGCGTTCAATTTGGCAACGACATGGTCCCCACAACGCCGCGAGGCATCGTCCAGTTGTTCAAGCGTCTGGAGAAAGGAGAGACCGTCGCGGTTTTGCCAGATCAAGTGCCAGACAGTGGTCTCTTTGCCCCTTTCTTTGGACGTCCCGCCTTCACTGACCGTTTGGCGCATCGGTTAGTTCAAAAATCCGGAGCAAAGGTTGTTCTCATGGGGCTATTGAGGCGAGCAGATGGACGCTTCGACTTGCATTTGGTGCCTTTTGACGGTCTCAACAATCCGGATGAGGTGGCAGCGCTAGCGGATCTCAATTCGGCGATTGAGGCGTTAATTGCCAAAGCGCCGGCTCAGTATCAGTGGGAGTACAAACGATTTAAGCGCCAGCCAGAGGGGCTAAGCGACCCCTACCTGAGAGGGTGATCTTTGCCCCACTAAGAGGCTGTGAAATTTTGGTAATGCTTGAGGTGTTCTTTCACCCTCAGGTGTCTCCAGGTGTAGAACGGGGTTGAGCGTCGGAAATAGATCGACCAGCTCTCCAGGCATGAGTCTGAAATCTGAGCGGCTTGGCCCTGGGAGCGCGGCCCTTTCTGTCTCAGAGAGGCCAAAGGGCGTGAGAAAGGTCGAAAACACGAGTATTCCATTGGGTTTTAATGCCGCTGCGATCGAGTGGCACAGCGAGCGATCTAAGAAATGATGGACGTGGATCACGTCAAAGGTCTGATGATCGAATGCAGATGGGTCGATATCGATCCGACGTGTACGGATCACCAGACCTAAACGACGACGCTCACTTTCTAGCCAAGCCATGGCGACGGACGATGCATCCCAAGCATCGACTTCGAGACCTTGTTGAGCGAGGAATAGGCTATCCCCGCCGAGACCTGAGGCCAGATCAAGCGCTCGACCCTGCTTGGGGAGATAAGACTGAGCGAGCACTAAGAAGGGATTGGGTGTTAAGTCTTCGAGAGCCAAGTGCGCATGGGTCAACCGGGCCGTGTAAATTTCATCCCATTTTTCGGCGGCAGCCACGCTCATTTTCGCCAAAACATGCCGGTGAATAGCACCAAGACAGTGAAGATCTCCAGGCGGCCAAGCACCATGCCGATACTGAGCGCCACCTTTGCCGTATCTGGAATGTCGCCGTAATGCGCCGAGACGGCGCCAAGTCCCGGCCCGAGGTTATTGATCGAAGAACTCACTGCGGAAAAGGCCGTTTCAAAATCCAAGCCCGTTGCCAAG
>CAZXGO010000163.1:2081-4739 GCA_964640035.1 uncultured Chitinophagales bacterium | reverse complement strand
GGGAAGTCACCGCTAGTCTGGCCCGCCTGGATTTCGCCCCACAAGCACGTCCCGTCGGTGATGAAGGCATCGCTGCCGATGGCGACCAACTCCTCGCCCATTGCCGTGAACACCACATCGACCATCTGATCTACATCGGCTTTGCTATCAACTGGTGCCTGCTGATGTCGCCAGGGGGTATGATCGATATGTCGCGCCGCGGACTCCTATGCTCCACCATCGCCGAAGCCGTGACGGCCGTCGAAAACAAAGAAACAGCCGCCCATGAACTCGAAAAACAACAAGCCCTATGGCGCGTCAGCCTCGAGTTTGGGCTTGTATTTTCATCATCGCAGACGATGAGAATACAAGGCAACAGATAAACAAGGCAACAGATAATCATGGCAACAGATGAACAAGGCAACAAATAATCATGGCAACAGATAAACAAGGCAACAGATGTACAAGGCAACAAGGGGTCACAGTTGTTGCATTGATGCGATGTTGAATTGATGCATTGATGCCTTTCAATTCCCTCTCCATGCTTTCCTCCCTTAACCTCTACGACTACGCCCTCATCCTGCTCTATTTCGCTATCGTGATCGGGGTGGGATTTTATGCTGCGCGGAAGAATCAGGGGACCGACGATTATTTTAAGGCCGGCGGACAAGTGCCCTGGTTCATGGCTGGGATCTCGAACTGGGTGTCGGGTTTTTCGGCCTTCATGTTCGTTGCAGCGGCGGGCTATACCTATAAAAATGGATCCGGCGCCCTCTTGCTGTTCACCTCAGCATTCTGGGCCTATCTCGGGGGCTACATGTATTTCGCCCCGGCTTGGCGTCGTGCCCGTATCCAGGCACCCCTGGAGTTTCTCAACCGACGCTATTCGCCCAGCACCACCTATTTTTATACCCTCACCTCCTTCATTCCTCAGATCATCGGGATTGCGATGGGCTTGTACATCCTGTGCATCTTTGTATCATCGGCGCTAGGCTTCGACCGCGAAATCTTTGATGTGATGGGCTTCCAGCTCAACGGACTCGAACTCTCCATGCTGGTTGTCGGTGTGGTGATGGTGCTTTACAGCGTGGTCGGCGGACTCTGGGCGGCGGTGCTTTCCGATGCGGTGCAGGGTGTGATCATCTTCGTGATGTCGCTGCTCATCTTTCCCATATCGCTCAATTTTCTGGGCGATGGCAGTGGTATTATGGCAGGCATCACCCGCCTGTTCGATGAGCTGCCACCCGAGTATATCGTGCCCAGTGGACAGCCTACTCAACCACTCTTTCTTGGATCCTACCTGATCTCCGTCTTTTTGGGCTATAATGTGTCGTGGCACCTGGTGCAACGGTACAATAGCGTACCCAACGAACGTGGCGCCAAAAAGATGGCCATGCTCTGCGCCTGGCTCTCTCTGTTCGGACCCTTACTGTGGGTCTTGCCGGTGATGGGTAGCCGTCTGATATTCCCCGACATGGCTTCGATGTGGCCTAATCTGCAGGTTCCCGAGGAGGCCTCGTTCGTGAGTCTGGCGATGTACCTGTTGCCACATGGGATGATCGGCTTTGTGGTTGCTGCCATCCTATCAGCCACCCTGGGTCAGGCCAATGATGCCTTTAACTGGATGTCGGCGGCGATCGCCAAAGATGCCTGGGTTCCTCTGCGACGCCGGCTTGGCTTCGGGGAGGGCAGTGACAAGCACCAGATGCGGGTCGCCCAGCTGGCGATGCTCTTCATGGGTGTAGCTGGAATCGCCATGGCTTTCTGGATCTCTCGCCTGGGAGGTGCCTTCGACTTTGGATTGAAATACTACTCGATGGTAGGACCTGGATTTATGATGCCGGTTATGCTCGGCTTGATCTATCGCAAGACCCCCTGGTGGTCGGGATTGGCCTCATCCATATCGGCGTTTGCCGTCGTCTTCGTGATGTTCGCCTTCGATATGTTCGCTGATCATGCCTTCGAACGCAATATCCTCGGAGCAGTGATCGGTGCTACCCTGGCCTTTGTGATCTCTGCCTTTTGGTATCGTCCCGGAAGCCCTGAAACCGCCCATATCGAAGCCCTGGATGCAGACCTGAGAACGCCTGTTTCCAACGAAGATGACGAGCATATCAACTACGGATCCCTCAAAGAATACCGCCTCATTGGCTATATCAGCTTCATCCTAGGTCTGGTGCTCATCGTCGCCTACTGGATCCCCTCGACGCCCGAAGCACCTGCCTACATCAATCTCCTCGCCGCCGCCTTGCTCATGGGTATCGCCTGGTGGCTGGTGAAAGCAGGAAAAAGAGAAGATTGAAGAGTTGAAGGTTGAAGAGTTGAAGAATTGGAGAGAGGTGGAAGTGGAGGGAATGAAGGGAGAGTAATTGCTACTCATTGAAAATCATTGCACCTCATTCCAAATGATTTTTAATGATTTCCTTCTCTTATTTTCGCGGCGATCTCAACACTTCGCTTGGCGTCTGAAAGGCCAAATCCGCGTCCTTCAAGAATATCGCGGTAGCTAGCTGTATGCAGGTCGGTAAATCCCTCGCTGAACTCAATCTCCTGTCCATCTACGAGGATACGTCGCCAGGTGCGCTGACCCTTTGCTTTCGCTTGTTCGGGTACCATCGCGGCATCGATGGAAAGCATCCATTTCACCTTGGCTTTGGCGAAGCTGAGTGTGCCGGATGC
>CAZXGO010000163.1:1691-2071 GCA_964640035.1 uncultured Chitinophagales bacterium | reverse complement strand
CCGACTTCAACCTCGACTCCACCCATCGGGGCATTTGGATTGGGATCGCCGAAAATCCAGGCCAGCATATCGAAGAAGTGGATGCCAATATTCGTGGCGATCCCACCACTTTTACTTACATCACCCTTCCAGCTGTGGTCGTACCAGCGTCCACGGGAAGTGACATACTCCAGGTCAACATCTAGTGCCGGACCCTGATAATGTTCGTATTTCTCTTTGAGGGCGATGATAGCAGGGTGGAGACGTAGCTGCAGAATCGTATAGACCCGATGGCTTGATTCGGCTTCGAGCTCACTCAGCAGGTCGATATTCCACGGATTGAGCACGATAGGCTTTTCACAGATGGCATGGGCGCCGTTGCGCAGGGCAAAGCGGTTATG
>CAZXGO010000163.1:0-1681 GCA_964640035.1 uncultured Chitinophagales bacterium | reverse complement strand
ATAGTCGACTTTGGTGCCAGAGCGACGCAATTTTTCCAGATGTCGATCGAAACGCTCGAACTCCGTGAAGAAATCGGCTTCCGGGAAGTAGCTGTCGATGATACCCACGCTATCGTTGGGATCGTAGGCGGCCACCAGGTGGTTGTCGGTCTCCTGAATGGCTTTCATATGCCGTGGAGCGATGTAGCCGGCCGCGCCGATGAGTGCAAAATGTTTCATATGCCCTTCCTTACGAAAAAGGCACCTGTGTCGGTGCCTTGTGATCTATCCGGATGTGTGCCGAAGGCGGGACTCGAACCCGCATGAGGTTGCCCTCACACGCCCCTGAAACGTGCGCGTCTACCAATTCCACCACTTCGGCGTAGAAAAGAAAATTACGGAGATTTCCCCGCTTTTTCAAGCGCCATCCATGCTAGCAGCTTTGCCTGAAATTGGCCGAATATGACGTAAATCATATTCAGAGGCTGTTTTTTTCCTCACAGTTTTCATTACATTACCCTTAAGCATTTTCATATTGTGAGGATATTATGGCGCTTAAGGAGACAATACGTGAAACCGCCACCATCCGATTTGCCGGCGACTCGGGGGATGGCATGCAGCTCACCGGTTCACAGTTCACCAACACCACCGCTCTGCAGGGCAACGATCTGAGTACACTGCCCGATTTCCCGGCCGAAATCCGCGCTCCAGCCGGCACCGTTGCAGGTGTATCCGGATTCCAGATCCAATTTGGTAGCCGAGCCGTACACTCACCCGGCGACCAATGCGATGTGCTCGTCGTCATGAACGCCGCCGCACTCAAAGCGAATATCAAGCACCTGCGTGCCGGCGGAATCATCATCGCTAACCTCGACGGTTTCGGCAAACGGGATCTTTCGCTGGCCAAATACGAGCCTGAAGCGGATCCTCTGGCTGATGTCCAGACCACCGGCTACACCGTCGTGCGTGTCGACGTTACCAAGCTCACACGGGCCAGTTTGGCCGATTCCGGTCTCAACACCAAAGACGTCGACCGGTGCAAGAACATGTTCGTACTGGGTATCGTCTACTGGCTGTATAGCCGTACGATGGATCCCACCATCGACTTCCTGCGCTCGAAATTCGCCAAAAAGCCGATCATCGCCGAAGCCAACATCAAAGCTCTTCAGGACGGCTACACCTTCGGGGCAGCCACCGACCTGTTCTCAGAGCGCTATATGCTCAGTCCGGCCTCCATTGCACCCGGAACCTATCGCAATATCACCGGGAACGAAGCCACAGCCCTGGGTGTGGTCGCTGCCGGACAGATGGCTGGTCTCAAGGTCTTCCTCGGATCTTACCCTATCACACCGGCCTCCGATATCCTGCACGAGCTGGCCAAGATGAAGCATTTTGATGTGATCACCTACCAGGCCGAGGATGAAATTGCCGCTATCACCTCCGCTATCGGGGCCTCCTTCGGTGGTAGCCTGGCCCTTACAAGCAGTTCAGGCCCGGGCATTGCCCTCAAAACCGAAGCCATCGCCCTGGCCACGATCTACGAATTGCCCCTGGTGATCATCAACGTGCAACGGGCGGGTCCATCGACCGGGATGCCCACCAAGACCGAACAATCCGACCTTCTGCAAGCCGTATATGGCCGTGCAGGGGAGTGTCCCGTAGTGGTGATGGTTCCGCGCTCGCCCGCCGACTGCTTCGCCGG
>CAZXGO010000162.1:0-4868 GCA_964640035.1 uncultured Chitinophagales bacterium | reverse complement strand
CTACAACATCACCCGACGCTGCCTCAGTCTCTGGGGCGTCGGGCTTGATGTCATCTTCGTCAGCCATGGCACGCTATCTCTAAAAAGATAATGAACCAGCGTTAGGCCGCGGCGATCTTTTCGCGACTTTTGGGGGAGACAAACGAGGCAAGCATGTCGCCCAGCACCCTTGGGTTACCGCCCTCTTGCATAAACAGCACGCCCTCGATGATTAGCTCGTTGTTGTTAGCTTCCAATACCGACGCGTTTTCAAGTTTCTGGGCAATGGGCAGACAAATGACGTTGGCCAAGATCGCACCATACATAGTGGTCAGCAGCGCTACCGCCATGGCGGGCCCAATGGCTTTGGGGTCCGACATGTTCCCCAACATAATGACCAAACCCGCCAGCGTGCCGACCATGCCCATGGCCGGGGCAATTTCACCCCAGGCTCTGAAGATGTTAGCACCCATCTCATGGCGCACCTTCATCATGTCGTTATCGCGGTTGAGGGAGCTCTTGATAATGTCGCCGTCGGTACCGTCTACCAGCATTGACACCGCCTTGGCCATAAAAGGGTTGGCAATGTCCTGTCCCTCGAGGGCGATCATGCCGTCTTTCCGGGCGATGTTCGCCAGTTCAACGATCTGGGTGATCAACTCGACAGGGTCGTCGATCTTTCGGGAAAACGCCTTTCCCATCACGCCCACGGCACCCAGAAACTCGCCCAAGGAAGACCTCGCCATGACGACCGCGATAGAACCGGCTACCACAATAAGTAGCGAGGCTGTATCGACGAAGGCCGCGGCATTCTCGGAAATGGCCATGAAAATGAGGCCAAAGGCCCCCACCAAGCCAACAATTGTTGCAATATCCATGATGGACTCCTCGAAAGACGGATTGGGTCACACAATTACCCACTAATATAGCAACACACGCCAATCGCGTCCTAGCGACCTTTTCGGCATTGCTACACCACCGGAATAGTGTCAATTTGCGAACCCTTCATTGGGGATATCGGCACGAGAAAAGAAACCTTGACCTCTATGCAATTTGATTTAGGAACGCCGACCGGATGCCGTCGAGTGCGACACACTGCGCTACCGTGAAAACGGTCCTCTAAAGCGTAAACATTCATAACCGGTGACATCGGGCCGAGCTGAGTGCCAGCCGCGCGTGACGGCCCCCTAGTAAGAAGCTGCTTTAGGCGCAGGTAGGTTGCGAAATTGGGGGGGGCAGCCGGTCAATAACTGACATCCTGCCAAGGATAGCGAGCCAAGATACCTCCTTGCTAGGAATACGCGCGACGCATACAGTGGTCTTGTGTGGATTAAGCCAGTGGCCTTGTGCGGATTAAGTGTCCATTTACTGAGTCGCCAACACTGAGTGGAATTTACAAAGCCAACGCGCAGATGCAGCCGGCGGACAGCGGGCGGAGGACTCGCAGAAAAATAGCGGGTAGTCTGGCCTTAAGGGGGGTATCCAATAATGTGGGACAGTAAAAAATCTTGTGCGGGGTTCTGGGTACTCGCGGCTTGGGCCGTTATGGCAGGCTGCAGTGACCAACGCAATATGCCCGAGTGTGGCGACGTATTTGAGAGCCGGCTTGATAAATCGGGGTTCGAGATACTCGACGATGGCATCGCGCTCCACAAAGAAACCGGACTCAAAGTGACCCAGTGCGCCGTGGGCCAACGCATGTCCAATTATCGATGCCGCGGCGAATCGCTTAAGCTCACGTGGGATGAAGCCATGGCCTACGCAGCAGAGGTGGCGGAAAAAACGGGAGAGCCCTGGCGCCTGCCAGAAAAGGGCGAAGTCCCGGACCTGCTTGAAAGAGAATGCATCAACCCCGCCGCCAACCCCTATGTCTTCCCTGATCTTGAGGTTGCAAATTTCTGGACCGGGTCAAAGGGCTTGCATCAGGATAAATTCCGTTGCTCTTTTTACTCCTATCAAGGCCGCGTTTTCTGCAGGCAGGCGCGGATCATCGAGCAGCCGTTCTTATTGGTAAAAGAGGATTGACCCTCGCCTGAGTGCTCCTGTGTTACGAGCTGGCCCGGGCTTGTCCATCAATCGCGCTGGCGCGGACCTTCGCCACCTCACGCTTCTGGCTTAGCCTTAGGGACGAACCGGCGACACTCACGGCCATCAACGCGAAGCACCTCCAAACAGGGCAACTGGCGAGACTTAAATCCAATCACCTCGCAGGCATAGGGGAATGGCTTGTGGTGGGTGATCTTAAAATACCGACACTGCCAGCAATTGGGCTTGCTAGTCACTATTTTTTGGTGGGGCGGCCGTTGCGCCCTCGCGCGAAGTTTCTGGCTCATCCACAAGGCTGTCAAAACGCTCCTTCGCGGCCTCTAAGGCTCTGAGACGACGGCGCGGCAGGTAGTACTCGTCGTATGCGCGGTATAGCGTAATAGCCACCAATGCCGCTAATGAGCCCCACGCAAGCAGATCGATCAACTCAACGCGTGCCAACCATAGGCTGGGTTTATCGCCCCCCTCCATCGAGCGCGCACCGACCAGTGCCAGTAGCGGGACCGCCAAGAAGAGGTAGGTCCGGATGAGTTTGCAGACGGCGCAATCTTCAGTGGCCATCGATAATGACCTCGGCTGAACCGGCAGAGCTAGCCGCAATCTGCGAAATGGTGGCCTGCAGGAGATTCGCTAACTTGCGCGCTCTGGGCCCCAAATTGTAGTAGTACTCTGCAGATATCAGGAGGTTTTCCTCCAAACTTTGCACAGATTTCACGGCCGCTGAGAGAGCTAACGTATGCCGTGACGTATAGAAATGAACGATTGAACCCAGTTTACCCAGTACCGGGCTTAGTTGAGCCTCCAGGTTTTCGATATGCGTGACATCCCGACTCCCGGAGTCAACTAGCGCTTTACACGCCGCCGCAAGCTCCATACAGACCTCCTCCGCGAGACATGCATCAGCATACTCAGACTCTAACGCATCAATAATGCCAGCACATCTATCCGCGTGTTCGTCATCTGAAAGTGGGCGAAGCAACTCATCCAACTCGGATGACCACTGCGTTCGACCCGCTAAAAGAACTGGATTCTGATCGAGTGCGATGTGATCCCATCCCTCAAGATAAGCGCCATGCGCCGTAGAATTGATTAGCGTAACTTTTTGATTATTCCTAACTGCTGTCTTTTCGAACTCGTTGATAAACCACAAATAATCAGCTTTGGTAAGCAGTTGTTCCCCGTTGATCCCCTGACAGTGCAATGCAGGTGAAAAATGATCTTTGTTACCATCGTGCGAAAGTTTTTCAGAAACCTGCTTCGCGTAATATCTACCTGGAACAAAGCTCAGATCTTGGCCTATCAGCGTCACGGAGGCCGCCCCAAATGCTATTGCCATCTCGGCCGCAAAGACCGAAACGCTGCCGCCTGCAAGCTTAATGAGAAAATCACCGTGCAACGCTGAGGACAAATTGCCCCCTGCCATGTGTGGCTCTGGTAGCGTAAATACGCGCCCAAATCCCGCACCCCACACACTCTTATGCACATGATCAACGCAAATTAATGTGGTGTCTGAAAGCCTGGAGTCTTCTACCATCCATTCAGAGAAGTCTGTGACATCCACGTGCAAAACAAAGTCAGGCACCACATTTTGCATGAGCAGAGCCGGCAGTGACCTCACAGTTGCCAAGACGATGAAAGACTGCCTTGACTCATACAAAGTTGAAAGGCAATCCTCCAGAGAGGGCCCTGGAGATGCCAACAGAACATCGCGACCCTTAAATATTTTTATTATCTCAGTCGCACTCCGAAATCGTGTCATTGCCGGAAGTTGAGCCAGCCATTGCTCTACGAAAATAACAGGCCACTCTTTCAAAGAGTTTAACCCCACGAAAGTGGCACCCAACCGCTTAAATACCGCTTGCCACGCCTCAGGCGTTATCGGCGGGTCCGCGCTGGAACAATGAATTAATTGCAAATTGGGAATGTCATCCTTAACGAGGTCACGCAAGATCAATTCGGCAGGAGGACAATCGACATTCCAAAAAATCGAGACAAATCCATTTTCTCTATCAGGCCCAGGCTCGACAGTTAGGGACTCGGAGCCTCCACTTGCCCAAGACGATTGATTATCGAATAAATGAATAATAATTTTCTGGCCTCGAGCTCGAAGCGACGCCACCAGAGCCTCCTGCTCCGAACCCCAAAGTAACAAGATATCCTGCGAGAAATCCCACACCTCGGGCAAGGAGCAGTCCAAGAAAAGATTGATACCCTCATCACTCGTAATCAAATCATCAAATTGAAAGGGCTCTATCGAGCTTGCCAGCCATTCCCTGATGATACTGAGCGACTCGTCTAGCCTTGCTACCTCATGACGATATTGTGAGAGCTCCACTGCTGTCGCATCGGGTAAAGACGCTTCAACATCAATATCTCTGGTCGAATCTACCTTGTTTTTCAGTAGTGCTTCAGTGGGCAGCTTGTAGTTTTGCACAGATCTGGCAAGGCGTGCCCTCAGGGCTCGCACATGATCGAACCGAGCGCGAGCGGCAATGATGTCGCCAGAGATCGCAAGCTCAATAACTTCGGTGCTCAATTCGGCAATCGGTTTGATAGTGGGAAAGTACACGCCACCCCCAGCTTGTCAGTTGATACAGAGATTATCAGCAACCCTAAAGCTTCACATCCATGCGCTTAATTTTTTTCACACTTCGCTAAAGCCCGGAATTCGGGTGCCGATGTTTCCTGCAATTGCGGTTCACGATGCCTTGAGTAACCGCAGGAAACGTGGTTTGCACAAAGTACCGAACAATGGAGGCCTAAAATGGCTGTAGTCAATACAAATATCAGTGCATCAATTGCCCAAGCCGCCTTGATGCGTAATGAGCGGGCCCTTGGCTCAG
>CAZXGO010000161.1:0-4892 GCA_964640035.1 uncultured Chitinophagales bacterium | reverse complement strand
GTATTGCTGCGCTCATAGTCGGCGACCGCCTGCTGCTTGCGGGCTTGCGCTACGTCGAGATTGGCCTCGGCACGCCCCGCGCTGAACAGCGGTACCGTCAATACCGGCTGGAAGGCCCAGGCATGAATGCCGGCATCAAAAAGCCCCGAGAGAGCGCGGCTCGCGCTACCGTAACTCGTGGTCAGCGCCAGGCGCGGAAAGAAGGCCGCGCGCGCGACGCCGATATTGGCATTGGCTGCGATAAGCCGCTGCTCGGCAGCGAGCACATCCGGCCGGCGCAGCAATACCCCTGAGGGCAAGCCCGGTGCCAGCGAGATCAGCACCGGCAACGCGGCGGTATCAACAGGGGACGGCAACGGCAGCGTGCTGCCAGTCAGCAGTCGCAGAGCGTTGGCTGTCTGCTGACGCTGCCGTTGCAGGTCGGCGCGCTGCACGCGCAAGGACGCGACCAGGCTTTCCGCGGTCAGAACGTCCAGATCGCCAGCAAGGCCCGCGTCGCGACGCTGACGCAGCAGTTGCAGGCTGTCTTCGCGGTTGCGCAGGGTGTCGCTGATCAGACGTTCACGTCCGGCGAACTCGCTCAACTGGAACCAGGCCGCCGCAACGTCACCGATCAAGCTCACGCGAAAACTGCGCGCAGCCGCTTCGGTCGACAAGTACTGCGCCTTCGCCGCCTCGGTGAGCGCCGCCACGCGTCCCCAGAAATCCAGTTCAAAGGACGGTATCGCCAATCCCGCATCAAAGCGACGGCTAATTGAGCGCGCCGTCGGCGTCGCCAGCACATCCGGTGGCGTACGCGTCACATTCTCCGATACTTGCGCATTGACCGCAGGCAGGCGATCCGCCCTTGCGACTCCCAGCAGCCCGCGCGCTTCGTCGATCCGTGCCACCGCGATGCGCAGATTGCGATTATGGTTCAGCGCGGTTTCAATCAACTGCCGCAGCGCCGGATCAGTGTAATAACCCTGCCAGGCCGGAAGCCCCGTCACACCGGCGTCGGCGGCGCCTGGAAACTGTTGCGGCACCGGCGCATCGGGCCGGCGGTATTCCGGCGTCAGCGAGCAGGCAGTCAGGACGAGAGTGCACGCGATCACGATGCTGCGCCGCCATGCAGCGGACAACCGGAAGCTGCTCATGCGTCCCCCTTGCGTCCGCGATACGGGAACACGCGGCGCACCACCACATAGAACACCGGTACCAGAAATATCGCCAATACCGTGGCTGCCAGCATGCCGCCGATGACGCCAGTGCCGACGGCGTTGCGGCTGGCGGCACCGGCACCGGTCGAAACGGCCAAAGGCAGCACACCGAGAATGAAGGCGAAGCTGGTCATCAGAATGGGCCGCAGACGCAGCCGGCAGGCCTCGAGCGTGGCCGCCATCAGTTCCATGCCTTCCTCATGCAGATGGCGCGCAAACTCGATGATCAGAATCGCATTCTTGGCTGACAGCCCGATGATCGCCACCAGCCCGACCTTGAAAAAGACGTCGTTGGGCAGGCCGCGCAAATGTACTGCGAGCACAGCACCCAGTATGCCCAGCGGCACCACCAGGATCACCGTGAACGGCACCGCCCAGCTTTCGTATAACGCCGCCAGCGCGAGAAAGACCACCAGCAGCGACAGCGCAAACAGCACCGGCGCCTGCGCACCCGACAGGCGCTCCTCGTAGGACGTCCCGGACCACTCGAAACCGTAGCCCGGCGGCAGCTTCGCACCGATCTCTTCCATGGCCTGCATGGCCTCGCCGGTGGACCGGCCCGGCGCGGGGTTACCCGCAATTTTCACGGACGGGTTGCCGTTGTAGCGGTCAAGCTTGGGCAGCCCTACCCGCCATGCCGGCCGCGCGATCTCGCCGAGTAGCACCATGTCACCGGCGCGGTTGCGCACCGGTAGCGACAGCAGCGCCTCCGGTGTGCCGCGCAGGGCAGCATCGCCCTGCATCAGCACCCGTAGAATGCGCCCCGAACGCACGAAGTCGTTGACGTAGGATACGCCCACCGCCGAGGAAAGCGTGTCATTAAGGGCAGCCATGTCGATCTGCAGCGCCTGCGCCTTCTCGCGGTCGATATCAAGATACACCTGCGGTCCGGGCTCCTGTCCCTCGGGACGCACACCGGCGAGCCGCGCATCCTCGCGCGCCATGGCCAGCACGGAATTCCGCACCTCCAGCAGCGCCTCGCGCCCCTGCCCCGTGCGATCCAGCAGACGGAAATCGAAACCGCCGACGGCGCCGAGTTCGGGAATGGCCGGCGGATTCACCGAAAACACGAGGCCCTCCTTGATACGGCTGAAAGTGCGCTGCGCACGCGCGATCACCCCTTGCGCCGACTGCTCGCGTCCTTGACGTTCCTCCCAATCCTTGAGGCGGGTGAAGCCCAGCGCGGCATTCTGTCCGCGGCCGAAGAACGAAAACCCAACGACGCCGATCACGCGCTCGACCTCCGGCTGATCCGCGTAAAACTTCTCCACTTGCGAAAGCACCTCGACGGTGCGGGCCTGAGTGGCGCCGCCCGGGAGCTGCACAAGGTTGATGAAATAACCCTGATCCTCGTCCGGCAGAAAGCTGCCGGGCAGGCGCGTGAACAGCCAGCCGGTCGCCACGACAATGGCGAGATAAATCACCATCCAGCGTCCGCTACGGCTCAGGACGCGACCGGTCCACCCGCAGTAGCGGTCGGTCATGCGCCCGAAAAACCGGTTGAAGGCCCGCTGCTCGTCATCACCGCCGGTATCGGCTTTGAGCAGCGTTGCACACATCGCCGGCGTGAGTGACAGCGCCATGAACACCGAGAAGGCCATGGTCAGAATCAGGGTTGCGGCAAACTGGCGATAGATCGCCCCGACCGAGCCGCCAAAGAAAAGCATAGGCATGAACACCGCGGACAACACCACCGAAATGCCGAGAATGGCGCCGAGTATCTGGTCCATGGCCTTGACCGTGGCTGCGAGCGGCGGCAACTTCTCCTCGCGCATGATGCGCTCGACGTTCTCAACCACGACGATGGCATCGTCCACCAGAATGCCGATCGCCAGCACCATGGCGAACAGCGTCAGAACATTGATTGAAAACCCGAAGGCATAGAGTGCGGCCGCGGCACCGGCAAGCGAGACCGGCACCACTACCGCCGGAATCAATGTCGTCCGCCAGTGACCGAGGAAGACGTACATCACGACAAACACCAGCAACATGGCTTCGCCGAGCGTTTTGATAACTTCAAGAATAGAAATCTCGACAAAGCGCGAGGTGTCATAGGGAATCGCCCAGCTGACGCCCTGCGGGAAAAAGCGTGACAACTCGGTCATACGCGATTTGACGGCCTTGGCCACATCCAAGGCGTTTGCGCCCGGCGCGACGCGAATGGCAATCGCCGCGATCGGCTTGCCGTCCATACGGGCGTAGCGATCATAAGTTTCACCGCCGAGTTCGACGCGCGCGACATCCCTTACTTTGACGGTGGCGCCGTTGGGCAAAGCGCGGATCACGACATTGCCGAATTCCTCCGGCGTGGACAGCCGGCCGCGGGTCACGATCACCGCATTGACCTGCGCGCCGGGACCCGCTGGCGCCTGGTTCAGCTCTCCGGTCGCGAGTTGCACATTCTGCGACTGCAGTGCCGACTTCACATCCGACGGCGTGATCCCGTAGGCGGTCAGCCGTTCCGGCCGTAACCAGATGCGCATTGAATATTCCGTGCCGAACAGGATGGCTTCGCCGACGCCAGCGACACGCCGGATCGGGTCCAGCACATTCGCGGCCGCATAACTGCCCAGATCAATGAAGTTGCGTTTACCATCGGTCGAGTTGATCGCGACAAACATCAGATAGTTACGCTGCGGCTTCGTGACCGGGACCCCGAGACGGCGCACCTCCTCCGGCAGGCGTGCCTCGATGCGCTTGTAGCGGTTTTGCGCCTCCACCGAGGAAATATCGATGTTCGTCCCGGGCTCGAACGTCAGGGTCAGCGTACCCGCCCCCAGTTCTGATGCCGCCTCGAGATAGAGCAGGTGCTCGATACCGTTCATCTCCTGCTCGATGAGCTTGACGACGGTGTCTTCGATCACCTGTGCCGAGGCGCCGGGATAGGTGACGTTGAAGGCGATCTGCGGCGGTGCCACCGCGGGGTACTGCGCCACCGGCAGCTTCTTGATGGCGATGGCACCGACCAGCGTGATCAGTATCGCAATGACCCAGGCAAAGATAGGCCGGTAGATGAAAAAACGCGCCATGTCAGTTCGGCTGCTTTGCCGCGACCGGCTTCACACGCATGCCCGGCCGCACTTTCTGTGCACCCGACACGATGACGGTCTCTCCGCCGGCGAGCCCTTGTTCAATAACAAAGCGATCCCCGGCCATGGGTCCCAGCTTCACCGGCCGGAGTTCGACGGTCTGCTCCTTGCCGACCAGCAACACATACTGACCCTGTCCGCCCGACAGCACGGCGCGCTGCACCACGCTGACGGCATCCGGCGCCATCGCCTGGGAAATTTTCACGCGCACGTAGGTGCCCGGCAGCAACAGACGGTCAGGGTTGGGGAACTCGGCCTTGAGAGTCACCGCACCGGTGGACGGGTCAACGCTCATGTCATTAAAGATGAGCAGTCCCGGCCGGCCATAAGGCCGGCCGGTTTCGAGTGTGAGCGCCACTTCGCGGCTACCGGAAGCCTTCAAGCGACCGGATGCCAGTTCGCCGCGCAGACGCAATACGTCGGCATTGGGTTGGGTAAACAGCACATGAACGGGATTCAGCTGCTCGATGGTCGTCATCAGTGTGGCATCTCCCCGCCCGACCAGCGCACCCTCGGTCACCAGCGCCCGGCCAATGCGTCCGCTGATCGGTGCCGGCACAGTCGTGTTTTCGAGATCAAGCCGTGCGCGTGCTAATTGCGCTTC
>CAZXGO010000160.1:3427-4899 GCA_964640035.1 uncultured Chitinophagales bacterium | reverse complement strand
TCCACCACCAGGGAACCACCCGCCGAGAATGACTCTGCACCGTCGGTTCATCGGTTTGGAGATCTCGCACCCGCCGATGCACCGTTCGGCTGTACACCCCACCCTGTTGGATTGCCTCGAATGCTGCCAATTGCTCATCGATTCTCGCGATCAGCTTGCGGCGTTTGTTGGTCACCGGATCTAATTGGTGCGGACGGGTTGCTTGAACAAACTTGATATCGGACAGATTTGCCATGGCGTAAGACCTTTATCGTCATTAAATAGGTCTTTCGATGATGGTGTCGCCCTCCCGGCGACACCATCGTTTGATCGGAAACCGCATCAAACCTGCCAAGTTGATCGGAAAAGAACGATAGCCCGATCAGATCCTCTAACTGGTTGAATTCCTTGGAGTCTTTCGTACTCCAAACCCGTGGATTTTTGTTGGGTCGGTTTCGATAATCGAATCACCGATTACCCGACCGAGAGATGCCATGGGACAAGCCAAGTCGATTAGTGCCGATGAGCTGGAGACCCTGCTTCGGACCCTTCGATCCACCCGAGCCTACGTGCGCAATCGAAACATGATTCTGATGACACATTGGGCGGGACTTCGGGTTGGAGAGGTCGCAGCCCTCTCAATCCAAGATGTCGTCAATAAGGATCGAACGATCAAGGGCGAGATTCATCTGCATAGCTCCCAAACCAAGGGAAAACATCCCAGAACCGTGATACTTGCTCGATCGCTGCAAGACGAACTGGCTCGCTACATCAACACCCGGTGGGGCGTGGATCTACGTGCCCCGCTTTTTTGCTCCTCCAAGGATGAACGACGATTCACTTCGAACTCGCTGGGTAATCTGTTCAAACACTTCTATGTGAAAGCTGGCATTGACAATGGCAGCTCCCATAGCGGCAGACGATCCTTCATCACCAATCTTGCCAACAAGGGGGTCTCTGCTCGGGTGTTGCAAGAGCTTGCCGGACATCGCCATCTTGGAACCACCCAACGCTATATCGACATCAATGACGACATCAAAAAGCGGGCAGTCGAACTGATCAATCCTTGATCACGATTACCATGACTTGCTCCGATCCACGTCTGCGTAACTCGTTGGCTAGATCTGCCGCTCGACCTTCGGACACTAGAACCACCTGAAACTCGCCGAGCTTAGATAGCAGGGCAAGCAAGTCGCGTTTGTTCTTGGCTGTAATAAGCATGGGGTCACCTCCTTTTCGATATATAGGCGAGGTGATAAATATCTGGACGGCAGCCGCCTGGATGCGTCTGCACGCTGAACCTTGGTTCCATCAGGCAGTTGTCGTCACCTCCTTGCAGACGAGGGTGAACCCATGACAGACAAACGCTTTGCGTGTTCAATTAACAAGAAACTCATTAACAAACACGAGAAAGGAAACCCAAAGTGGTTTTCCGAGGGTTTTTTGGAGCGCGATCTCACAGCCACTCAGCTTCGCGATGAAGTGCTCAAAGG
>CAZXGO010000160.1:0-3417 GCA_964640035.1 uncultured Chitinophagales bacterium | reverse complement strand
AGGACATGCCTTCAGCTATGTCTTCTTGGGGTCCCGTAAGACTGCCAACTTCGTTCAGACTGGGATCTTGGCGGTCGATGTGGATGGTGCCCGTCTTCTCGATGAAGCGTTAGACGATCCGTTTGTGCGTCAGAACGCGTTATTCGTTTACACGACTGCGAGTCACACCCTGCATGAACACCGATATCGCATCGTCTTCGGGCTTGAAGATCCGCTTACCGAGGTCGAAGACGTCACCAATGTCTCACTTGCCCTAGCCGCTCAACTGGCGGGTGACTTTTCTACAGTTGACGGAGCAAGAATCTTCTTCGGATCAACGGGGGGTCAACACACAGATTTCGGCAACACGCTCAACCCAGAGCTTGTCGAACAGCTTCGCGTCCGCGGGGTTGATCTGAACAATCAACGCAAAGCAACACAACGCGGTGCGCGATCTGCATCATCAATTTCCGCGGCAGACACGCTCAAACCATCCCAGGAAGTAGTGTTGCGAAGTGGTAAGTCGATTGCCATTGAGGACATCACCCGAAATACCTCGGTCTATTGCCCTCATCACCACGACACGTCCCCAAGTGCGTTCGTCGACATCTCACCAAGAACTGGATCGCACTTTCTGCACTGCCGCGTATGCCACCTCACATGGTGGACATCCAAACGATCCAAGCGATTTAACTTCAATGCGTTTGAAGACTTGGTTGTCGAGTTATCAGAAAACACCGAGCTACGTACCCGCGAAGTGGACACGCCGTTTGGAAAAGTGACTGACCCGTTTCCCGGGATCCGAAGAATCCTGGTCAAAGACGAGGCAAAGCTTGAGGGCATGAAGCTCCCGGCGGGACTGACCTTTATCAAATCTCCGAAAGGAACCGGAAAAACCACCGCTCTACCTGTGATGTTTGATCCATTCATCCGGCATCAACGCGATGAACGAATCAATTTGCTCGAATGGCTGGAAGAAAACGAGGACCTCGATGAGTCACCTATCAACGAGAGCTTAGAGACACATTTTTCGATTCTGCTGATCGGACATCGACAAGCTTTGATCCGAGAGATGTGCCAACGGCTGAACCTGCATTGCTATCTGGACGATGAGAAACCCAACAGGTTTGAACAAGCCTCTCGGACCCCCAAGCCATACCACCGTCGATATGGCATCTGCCTGGACAGCATCATCAAGGTCCCCAATCAACCCTACGATCTGATCATCATCGATGAGAGCGAACAAGTCTTGTCGCATTTCTTTGCCGACACAATGCGGGACCGGCGCGAGGGACACTTCCCACACTTTCATTCGCTTCTTCGAGCAAGTTCCCGGGTGATTTGTCTGGACGCTGATCTGGGGTGGATCACCTTTGACACGATTACACGCCTTGCAGGCGCAACATCGATGGTCGAGACCAAGGAAGGTCGTGCGCTTATCAAAGAAGCCACAGGAACTGTCCCTAAAAAACCAAAGAAAGGATATTCGCGCGCCGTCAGCATCATCATCAATCGTCACGTGGATGCCAATCGTCCGCTGAAGATCTACAGCAGCAGAAACACGCTGCATGGGGAACTCATTGACGCCGTTCGAGCCAAGAAAAAAGTCTTCGTGGCATCCAACTCAAAACGCACCGTCGATAGGCTGGGTCACATGCTTTCGGATCAAGCGCCGAATGCCAAGGTGTTTGTCATCACGTCGGACAACTCACGAAGTGATTCCGTGCAGGCATTCATTCAGAACATCAAGACCGAAGTCTTGAACTACGACGCGGTGCTTTGCTCCCCGTCTCTTGGGACAGGCATCGATATCACGTTCCCCGAAGACACCCAGGAAATTGATGTGGTGTTTGGCTTTTTTGAAGCCGGGGTCAATAGTCATCTCGAGATCGATCAGCAGCTTGCTCGCGTACGACACCCTAAAGATGTTCGCGTCTGGATCTCTCCAAGACCGGCTTACTTTGAGACTGAGCTTGGGGTGATCGAAGATGAAATTCTGCGTAGCCGACTGATTGCCAACACCTACCTTGGCTTTGATCCAGACACGCTAGAAGAGATTTACAGGCGTGACGAAGCGATGGTTCGACTTGCAGCACTCGTGCTCTCGCGCAACCACGCGTCTCAAAACGCCTTGAAAAAGAACTTCATCGAACACAAAGAAAAGCAAGGTTATGTGATCACCTACATCGAAGAAGACGAGGATCTAGCTGATCTTGGACGGGACGGATATCGCGAGGGTAAGAAATTAGCGATAGAGGTTGCTGTGCAAAAAGTCATGAATGCACCGGCAATCTCGAAAACCACCTTTGATGTAATCCGCGAATCGATTCGCAACTCGCAATCGGTGGACAGTCGATTATTGATGTCCTATCGCAGACATCGACTGGAACTGTTCTATCGACAAAAAGTCAGCGAAGAACTCGTCAGATTGGACGACGATGGTCGGTTCAAAGGCGGGGTGTTGAACTTCGAGCGGACGATGGACGCCATCCATGCAATCTACGGTGATGCGCCTGATGAACCCAAGTACCTTGCGTATCGCGCGGTGAACGAGTCTTTGGACAAGAATGACACCAAGGCATTCACAATGCGATCGCCGTTTGTCGCGGCTGTGATGACCACACGGTTGCTCGACAAAGCGGGGTTGATCACATCAACAGGAATCGACTTCGAAAAAGAGTTGTCCTTGAAAGACCTAGAACAGCTCGTGCGATATGCCCGAAAGCAAAGAATCAAACGCATCGTGGAGGTGCAAGTCATCCCCGTCAGAGCTGACATCGTCTCAAAACCAACCCGCTTTTTGGGAGAGCTACTCAGAAACCTGGGTCTGACCCTGAAGCAGGTTAGAAATGAACAAAAAGGCGGGACGAAAACCTACTTCTATCGGGTTGTGGACAATGCCGCCATCCCGTTGCTTGAGATTGCTCGGCGCCGGAATCGGACTCATCCAAAGTCCTATCACGCGGCATACTGGGACGATGTACATCGATTATTGGGGGTTGGCTTGCCCAGCCCAGGCGATGACACTGATGACTCCAACCCCAATCGGTTCTCGTATGAATATGATGAGGAGTGAGCTTCTCAGAGCTAGTGGCAGCCAGGGCATTTAGGGACAACCATTCTGACAGACCCACAACCCCAGATAATAGACCTATTTTTATAGAATATATTATTTTTCTTTTCTATTATCTGCCCTTAGGGCACCCCTCCTCCTCGGGCACCCCCCCCAGGATTAAGCCACATCGCCATCCCAGCGCTCACCATCCTTAATCGGTTCGCCAATCGTCACCCGGACAATCATCCTGCAAGAAGGCGGGGACACAAGACTCCCCTAGTGGGTGTTGTGGGGCTGATTCCAATGACCGAACGCGCGCGAGATGAGGTAACGCGATTCGCGTCACATGCGTACCAGTTTAGGATGAGGTTGTTCCGCATACC
>CAZXGO010000159.1:4158-4922 GCA_964640035.1 uncultured Chitinophagales bacterium | reverse complement strand
AAAAAATGGCGACGCGGTAGAGACAGGACAACCCCTGTTTAGCCTGTTGGATAGCGCGCAAGTTGCCAATGTAAACCTGGCAGAGAGCCAGCTTGATCAAATCGCCTCAGCATTTGCTCAGGCAGAGGTTCAATTAGAGGCAGCCCAGGCCACGCTAGTCCAGGCCCAGAGCGCGTTGGCACAAGCAGAGAACGAACTGGCCAAAAAATCCGAGCTGGCTTCACGAGGCCAGCAGTTGGTCAGCAAGATAGAGATCGAGCGTCTCGAGAATAACGTCGCCCAGCGCCGCGGAGGGGTACAGGCTGCCCAAGCCAATATAACCGCTGCACAAACCCAGATATCCGATGTGCTACCCGCGCAACGCCAGAGTGCCCAGCGGCAACTGGAGCAGGCACAGGTCGCGCTGGACAAAACAGTAATCTACGCGGGGGTCGACGGGCAGGTTGCGCAATTTTTCTTGCAGCGTGGCGACTACGTGAATCCCATCCTTCGACCCGCAGGCGTATTAATTCCGTCCAGCGGCCCAGAGTCTGGTCGTTTTCAAATAGCGGCCGGGTTCAATCAGCTGTCGGCGCAGGTCATCAAGCCAGGCACCATTACCGAGGTGGTCTGTATGTCCAAGCCCTTCTCGGTGATCCCGATGATCGTCACCCGCGTGCAGCCAGTTGTGGCAGCTGGGCAGCTAAAGCCCTCAGACGTGCTGCTTGACGCACAGCAACGCGCGCGCCCGGGAACGCTGACAGTGGTGATGGAACCACTTTACG
>CAZXGO010000159.1:0-4148 GCA_964640035.1 uncultured Chitinophagales bacterium | reverse complement strand
AGCAAGTGCATTGCGAACGCATACACCAGCAATCACAATTTGCGGGACCAAGAGGCTCTGGGCGTGAGTCAGACGCTCTTTCTGCACATGGTCGATACCGTGGGTGTGATACACGCCATTATTCTGAGAATGCAGGCGTTACTGATGCCCGTACAGATGCTGGTATTTGCCGGGCACTGAGCACCTTGATGTGGCGCTGTTCAAGAAGGCAGCGCCGTTAACTGCTCAATCGTGATGGCGTGATACCGCTTCATTATCAGCAGCCCCGACTTCGAGATCGCTTTCGCCGCGCCAGGCGTTGCGGCCGCATGCGAGGGTCCAGATCAGCACCACAGCCCACCACAGCATAAAGAACCAGTCGTTCTTGTCGGTGCCGTTCCACTCTAGCCACTCAAAGACATAGAGCTCTGCGAACAAGTCCACTGCCAGTAGCACCAGAAGGCCGCAGATCCATCGAATTCCGGCTGACACAAGGCGCCTTGCCATACCTGCGCTCTCCCTGACCATTGGTGCTCGATATCTACCAGGGGCGAGAACATAACGAACATAATCCAGAACTGTAAAGCGAAGTTTTAAAATCCACCGCCCTCCCCCGCCCGTATCGCTAAGTACCAAAATATGAGACTGCCACCATGTTCCACGGAACTTCACTTCAGCATTTTGTATCCCGAACTTTTCACTCGGGGCAGTGGATCAAGTTGGTTCACCCGCTATGCCTCATGCTGCTCATGGGCGCTTGCAGTTCTACCTCTGTCACCGATTATCAGGATCGCGAGCCCCGCTTCGAACCTGAATCTTTTTTTGATGGCGCGCTCACGGCCCATGGTGTTGTTAAAGACTTTTCCGGCACCGCAATTCGCCACTTCAACGCTGATATTGTCGGCTGCTGGTCAGATGGCGTCGGTACTTTGGATGAATCCTTTGTGTTCGACGATGGAGAACAACAAACGCGGGTCTGGACGCTGACCCCCTCTGGCAACCAAACCTATATCGGCACCGCGGGTGACGTTATTGGCGACGGCACGGCGCGCTGGGAAGGTAATGCAATGTTCCTCGACTACACGCTGCGTATTGCGCTGGAAGACAGCAGCATTGACGTACACATTGACGATCGCATGTATCGAATCAGCGACCATGTGGTCGTTAACGAATCCAAAATGCGCAAGTGGGGCTTCGGCGTCGGTGAAATCGTTCTCACCCTCATTCGCCACCCCGATCAGCCTGTGGACTGCCCCGCGTAGCGCTCGGGCTCCCGCGGGAAGCCCCCACATTTTTTTGGCCTATCCCCGCCTCTCGTTGTCGAGTGCTTGGTCGATAGTCATCACCAGCAATTTTCGGTGCGCGCCGGTCATCGCATCATCGGCGCCACTCGTTGCCAGCGTCTCTTTTAACTTGAGCAGTTCAAGCAACGCGATCGCTCGGGCCGACGTATTGTAATTTGGCTGTCCGGATATACCCGCAACGCCAATGAGCCTATGCACATACTCCATCTGCAAATTACGCCGAAAACCATTCACTGCGCTCTCCATATCAGCGCTGAAAATAGCATTGGTCAGATCACTCATCATTTCTTCTAGTGGATAGCCGTTACCGTACAGAGTGGTATCGACAATACGCGTCAGCACGGTGGGATGAAGCAGATGATCAAGCACCCGCTGCTGGCTAGCGAGCACCGCCTCGTGAATTTTGGGATCCTCGGTGCCGCCGCCGTGCTGAAAGCCTCGACGCTCGGGCGCTGTTGTGCGCCATAGCGCACCATCCACGTCGAAAGCATCGGGTGAGAAAAGATGTTGCGCGAGCGCATCCATGGCTCGTTTTTGTTCACTTCGCTCTACCGGTCGCAGTGGCTCACTGTCCTGAGTCTGGCCCACGACAGCGCGATCGACATAGACGCCGCCCACCCAGCGTGAAATTACACCGGCGCTAATACCCCACAGGCGAACAATCAGAGCGGCGCCGTCGACGGTCTGTTGATAAGACTTGCCCACCTCAGGCGTCCAGTCCGCCATTTTATTCAGCGTGGTCTGCATCAACGCCATTTGTGACGCCGCATGACCGATCGAATCTGAACTCAGGTCATAAATATTGACCCGCGGATCCATGCCTGTACCAGGGCTACGCATGTCGTCGGCGTCATTGCCAAAAGCCAGAGCCGGCTCCGAGGATCGCGCGGCAATCGCGAGCAATCTGTCGCGCTCGGCATCAGGATCCTCCAGTGCTGGCGAGTACGCGTACTCGATATACCAGTCGTCGTAGGGACCCGGTGCAATCGTATAAAACAGGGTTTGCGCGTCTGCGCTGGGCGCATAGTTTACCGCCGGATAATCCATCACCGAGCCCGCCAGAATGCCGCTCTCCATTACCTGCGGGTCCTGAATCTGCTCGAGATCCAGAATCTGGGTGGCCTTCATATTATGGTTCATGCCAAGGGTGTGGCCGATTTCATGCAGAATCAGGTAATACATGCGGTCCCTGACCAGCTGCTCCTCAATGGCGTTGCTGCCCCCCATCACGTCGGCGGCCAAATTGGCAAATACACTACCCATCCCCAGCACGTTCTCAACCGAGCACAGATGCTCTGATGGCCAAAGCACGGGAACGGCGGCAGGGGGTTTACCCTGAATCAGCTCGCGGGCTAATGACGAGCGGTTTAAAAATGAGAACTCGAGCATCACGTCGGCGCCCAGTAACTGTCCGGTGCGCGGGTTGGCGAAACTGGGCCCGTACCCACCAAAAGGAGGATTGGGAGAAGACGTCCAGCGCAACACGTTGTACCGCAAGTCCCCGGCATCCCAGTCGGCATCATCGGGCTGGATCTTTACCGCCACGGCATTACTAAAACCGGCCTTCTCAAAAGCCTTATTCCACTCCAGCGCAGCCGCCTCAATCAACGGGCGCCACTCGACAGGCGTCGTGTTTTCAATCCACCAGGTAATGGGCTCCACCGGATCGGATACCGCCGCATCCGGGTTCTGCTTGACCAAATGCCATCGATTAATGACATCGCGATACGGAGCCGCCTCATTCGACGTCAGATCAGTAATTTGTTGATTGAATGAACCCAATCTCGGGTCGGCACGGCGCGCCTGGTAATCGTTATCGGGCATCTCGATGAGACTATGCAGCGCCCTGATCGAAATGTTGCGCGGGTCCGTGACGGCGTCTGATCCACCCACCAGCGGCTTGGGGTTATAAAAAACGTACTCTACTTCGATATCCGTATTGAGCGGGTAACTCCGTAGCGCCAAGATCTGACTTTTCTCGGCATTGAACTCCCCCACTTTGAACTGTGCCCTCGAATCTGCGTCAGGATCTGACGTTGGGGTCAGGCGAGTGAATGCCTCCGACAGGAAAAGGCTGTCTGAATCGATCAGCAACTCGCCCGTTTCCGCATCTTCCGCAAGAATGGGCTGCACGGCGAGAACCGCCCTGGTGATGTTCGCCTCTGACGCTCTGGAGATGGCATTATCGGGGTCAAAGTAAAAGGCTGTGTTTTGCCGAACGATCGCAACCTTATCGAATCGACGTTCAATGGTGAAAACGAAACGGGGTCCATAGGCACCTCGGAAACTGCCCGCATCTACGACACCGTCAGCGACATGAACGAAGTAAATGTACTCCTTTTGTAGCTGTGCCGGCTTGAGTAATAAGGCGGTTTTGCCCGTGTCGGTGTCGCGATAGAAGGTAAATAAACCCGCAAACTCGGTGTCACCTTCAATCAACTCGGCGATGGTTTTTTCTTCCTTAGCGTCCTCAGACGCCTCAGTGCCATCGGCATCTTCATCTGACCCCAGCGCTACCGAGGCCCACAATATCGATGCGAGCAGGGTGATCAACCATCTGAATTGATACGTCATTAAAAGATCCTCATTGGTGGAGTCGTCTCCCGGCGCTTGGAGATCGCGGCTACCGGCAGGAAGAAGGTAACGTTGCATTAGGCTCAAAGTCGTAATTCAGCGCTACGGATTTCGTTAGATGGATTGCAACCGCGAGAGAAATAGCCCCTTACAAAGTTTCTCTCGCCTTTGCGCACCATGTTGGTGCGGCAGTATAGCGGCAGATACCGCGCGAGCAATCCCTAGACGCTCAGAAAGGCGTCGCTGACTCGCGGCAATCGATTAAAACCGATAAGTTACGCCCGCAATGAC
>CAZXGO010000158.1:0-4947 GCA_964640035.1 uncultured Chitinophagales bacterium | reverse complement strand
GGCACAAGGATGACTTGGCACTTGACTTGCTGCCCCAGATCAAAACCTGTCTACCGTATGGGAAGCCACCACCCAATGCTTTGTTAAGTCCTGGGCTAGGAGTAGGCTGGAACTCTGTTTTAATTCCTACCGCTGGTGTGACTTTCTTTCTTAGCTTTGGATCAAGCATTGACAAAGCTTCTTCAATGGTTGTCATTAAAAACGGACACCGTGCCTCTCTGGTCTTGTCTTGTTAAAGTTAGTTTTATTTTCTAAAGCTTCGTCTAGAGAGATATCCGTATATCCATACTCTAGCAATCCAGCATACAGATCAAGTGTCCTGATGATAATGTCAGCCATTTCATCTGCAACCTGCTGCTTGCCCTTATCTTTACGAATCGCTTCCATCACCTCAACAGCTTCAGAAACTACCATCATCAACTGCTTGGTGATAAAGATATCATCAACCTGTTCTGGCCAGAAGCCCTTTTCTTTTGCTACTACGTGTAAATCTTCTGCAAGATTATCCAAGTATGTCATCTAGTATTACCGTCCCATCTTTTGTTTTAGCTAGTTTAACTTTATATGCATTACCCTCTTTAATTTTCATATAGGCTTTGGGGAATGCTGTGGGGAAGACTACAACAGAATGTAGATCTCTCCCAACATCAGCAAGCGTTAGAGAAGCCATCTTCTTGCCTGCCTTTGTAGTTCTTGGTTTGAAAGAAACAACATACATTTCTTCATTCGTATATGGAAGCTGCTTGTAGTTCAAGAACCTGATTAGAGCACTGTCAGAGCCTTTAGCTTCGTCTACAGGGACAGCAGACACAATTCTGTTGTCACTGGCTAGCAAGATATAGGTCTTACCAGCCTCCATAGTTGTCTGCTCTTCATCAAAGATTCCAATAGATCCAGTTTTATCAAGCACCTCTACACGAGACCAACCCTTACCACGCTTGATACCCTTGACTACACCCATCAATATGAAAGCACCCTTTTCCTCAAAGTCCTCTACCTCACTGATAAATGCATGATAGTGAGATGGTACGCTGATGTTAAATTCTGGAAGATTAAGATATTCATATAGATTCTCTCTAATCTCGTTATCATTCCTTGGGTTATCTTCGAACGTTGCAGCACCTACCATACGTAACGAATGTAGTGCACGACTATTAACACCATTACCCTTAGTAAAAGTAAACTCTTCTAACTCTTTGTATGAGGCGAATGGTCTACCTGCAATATACTTAGATGCAATGTTGTCTGAGATGTACTTGATTGCAGATAATCCAACTCTGATACCCTTACCCTCAATCTTAAAGTCAATGTCAGAATCGTTGATGTGTGGCAGACGAACTGGAATACCCATACGCTTAGCCTCGATCAGATACTCCGTCCTAGCATCCTTATCCTTTTCATTCTTTAGAATTGCAAACATGAACTCTAGTGGATAGTGATACTTAAGCCATGCTGTCCAATAAGACAGTGTGGAATATGCAACAGCGTGAGACTTGTTAAATGAGTATCCTGCGTGAGCTTCAAAGTCATGCCACATATCTAAAGCCATATTGGGAGCAATATACTTAGAAGCACCCTCTACGAACTTGTCTTTGAAGACATCGAACTCACGAGCATCCTTCTTCTTACCAATAATCTTACGAACCTTGTCAGCTTCTGCCATCGACATACCGCCAAGATACACACAGGCTTGCATAACCTGCTCCTGGTAAAGGATACATCCATAGGTGTCAGATGTGAACTCCTTCATGATTTGGTGAGAGAAGCCAATCTGCTGACGACCATGCTTTCTATCAATATAATCTTTACCAATAGTGTTCATAGCACCAGGTCGAACCAGAGCGTTAGAAGCAGCTAGCTCGTCAAAGTTACGAACACCCATCTTAACCAAAAGATTAGTATATGGTGTTGCCTCACATTGGAAGACACCTTTGGTGTGACCAGCTGATAGCATTTCATACACGTTACTGTCATCTAGAGGTATAGATAATGGCTCAATCTTTTTGCTATACCGCTCAGAAATCATACCAATGGTATCCTGAACAACGCTCAAAGTCTTTAGACCAAGGGCATCGATCTTAATCAAACCGATACGCTCTGCCTCTTCCATATCAACAGCAACCACTGGAATGCGTTCACCTGTACCAGGAGAGTTACGTGTCTCCATTGGTGCGTGACGGAAGATTGGCTCCTTGCTAGTAACAACACCAGCAGCGTGGATTCCAGTGCCACGAATACGACCACGTAGCAACTCACCATACTTCTCAATCTCTGGATACTTTTCACGGAACCAGGCAGCATTACGAGAAGTGAGATAATCATCCCAGTCATCTACTGTCTTTAGCACCTTATTAACGTCCGTGAGAGGCACGTAGAGGACACGAGCAATATCCCTGACCATACCCTTACCCCTAAATTGCAAGAAGGTGGCAATAGAGGCAACATGTCGATACTGCCTAACAAGATAATCTTTTACTTCGTCACGACGTGAGTCCTGAATATCTGTATCAATATCTGGAAAGTCATTACGCTCTGGATTAATAAAGCGGAAGAACAGCAAACCATATTTGATAGGATCAATATCTGTAATGCCTAGTGCATAGCACAGTAGAGAACCTGCAGAAGAGCCACGGCCTGGACCTACCTGGATTCCCTCTTTCTTTGCCCAGTTAATCATGTTACGAACGACTAGGAAGTAGGGGCCAAAGTTTTTGTCTTCGATAATGCCTAGCTCTTCCTCTAGACGTTCCATGTATCCTTCTGTTTTATATACTCCACGCTCTTTCAAACCTTCTACAGCGAGGGTAGCTAGTTCTTGCATTGGATTCTTATATTGTGCTGGTAGAAGGTCCATGTGGTCACGAATATCATAGTCGTCAACCTTGTTGGCAACTTCTCTAGTAGCCTCATAGATGTCTTCCCTATCAATACCCTGAGCTTTCATGGCATTGTGCATCTCTTCATCTGAAAGAAGATGAATCTCAAATTTGTTAAAGCTCATTTGCCTATCTGCACCATAAAGGTAGTCAAGCCTGTCCATAAGATCTGGATGCTTTGCTGCCTTTTCATACGTGGCATCTTTTTGTACCTTATTACTATAGGTGTTAAGGATAAGCTTAAGCTCTTGAATTTCTTTTTGTCCAGTGTGTGCGTGGTGACAGTCTGGTGTAACGATAGCCTTGACACCAAACTCATCTGCCAGCTTAACAAGCTGAGCATTTACCTCTGCAGGATTGTGTGGCATTACCTCAATATAATAGTCATCATTAAAGACACGCTTATGCCACTCAATGATACGCTTAGCTTCTGCAAACTCTTCTGCTTCGATTGCCTTAGCCAAAGAGCCAGAAAGGCAACCAGAAAAGACAATTAGTCCTTCAGAATATTTTTCTAAAACCTCATAGTCAATACGTGGCTTCTTATAGAATCCCTCTGTCCAAGCAATCTCATTAAGCTTGTTTAGATTCTCTAGGCCAAGTTGGTTTTTGGCGAGGAGGATTATATGGTTATAGACTAGGTCCAGAGGACCTTCTCTCTTATCCTTGTCCCTCTGATCGAATCGATCTTCGGTAATATAACCCTCCACGCCAAGGATTGGCTTGATGCCCTTTTCTTTTGCAGCCCTATACATCTCCCTGTGACCAGAAAGAGAGCCATGGTCAGTGATAGCCAAAGCATTCATGCCTAGCTCAACTGCTCTATCTACATACTCTTCTGGGGTAGCAATACCATCAAAGAGTGAGTAGTGTGTGTGGACGTGCAAGCCAATATATGTCATCTTAAACTACTCCTACCAATCGGTGTTGGTAGAGGTGGTTACAGATGGTGTGTCAAAGCCGAGGTAGTATGCCTCTTGCTCTGCGTATGGAACATGGTTAAGAGCCAAGTTAAGATCGTATGGCTCTACTTCACCCCAGCTAAATGGTTCTGAATCTGGTGCTGATGGGATAAGCGTATAGCTTGTCTCAGTGCCCTGACCATTTCGCTTTAGCTTCCATGTCAAATTAGAGATGCTACCAGTTTCTAGTGCATACTCCCTAATGGTGTTAAAAGATGACTGCTTGCTTACACCCATAGACCAAATGGCTACATATGGGTCTTCGATACCATCGTCAACGAGAACGTTGCAATAGAAACGAAGGCGACCACGCCATCCAGCTTTTGGATCCTTGCGGTGCATCTCTTCAGCCCAGTCACGACCCTCTGTGTCCATGGTGTCTACTGCCTTACGGCGGTAGTCCTTTGGATTGGTGTGCTCCTTGACTACGAGAGAAAGACCACGACCCTGGTCGTAGTGTGACGAGTCCTCATCAAGCTCTTCGATGAAACGAATCTTGACCGACTGGCCGTCTGCAAGCTTAAGCCAACGAACTCGTGGCTTGTCGCTGTCATACTTTGGTTTGTCTAGCAGAGCATTAATGTTCTTTAGACCTTGTACTACACTCATATTTTTCTCCTATACTTTGTTTGTACTTTGTTTGTATTTTGTCTATGATAACATCGCTAGTATTGATTTGTCAAATGATGTCTTCAGTTTCCTGATTTCATCATCTTCCATATCACCGATGTCTTTATACTGACTATTCAATTGTACTACAGAAACTTTAGAACCAAGCTTATCCACAAGCTTTTGTGTCATGTTTCTGCCTGCTTCATCGTTATCTGCAACTAACATTATGTCATTAAAGTAACGATTTAGCAAGTCTATTTGTGTGCTATTTATTGATGCCCCCAAAGTTGCAACAGCAGCTAAACCAACCTGGTCTAACCGTATAGCATCAAAAGAAGATTCTACCACATAAACATACCTAGAGCTTTTTATTCTGTTCAGATTAAATAGTGTTTTAGATTTAGGTAGCTTGGGACTATTCTTGAAGTCTTTACCCTCGACAGATCGTCCTACAAAGCCAACCAACATACCATCTGGTGCATGTACTGGAACAGTAA
>CAZXGO010000157.1:3936-4994 GCA_964640035.1 uncultured Chitinophagales bacterium | reverse complement strand
AGTTAAGCGGAAATTGAAAAAAATCAATTAAATCAGTTGGTTATAAAGGATTGACCGTGACCACACACGCCCACCCCGCGCCGGAAGCACAATCGGGGCTCCGTGGCTCAGTGTCCGCGGACAGGACCGCCCGCGACCCCTACCCCGTATTTACTTCGTCTGCAGGCCCGCGTCCCGGACCAATTTATCCCAGCGCCCGACCTCGGTCTTGATATACGCACGGAACTGGTTCGGATCTTTCATCACGATATCCAGCCCGACCTTGCCCAGCGAGGCCTGAACCTCTCGGGCCCCCATCACAGCCTGAATTTCCTTGTACATGCGCTGCACGATGGCATCCGGTGTTTTGGCGGGAAAAGCAATGCCAAGCCAGCCGCTCGCTTCGAAGCCGGGATAGCCCTGCTCGGCGATGGTCGGCACATCGGGCAGCGCGCCCGAGCGCTTGGGACTGGTCACCGCAAGGCCACGCAGCTTGCCGGAGCGCACATGCGGTGCACCGGAGGAAATGATGCCGACCAGATGTTCAACCTGCCCGGAAATAACCGCTGTCGCCGCCAATCCGCCGCTCTTGTACGGCACGCTGATCACTTTGATGCCGGCCGTGCTGTTGAAAAGTTCAAACGCCAGATGGCCGATACTGCCGATGCCCGGATTACCGACCGTCAGTTTGCCCGGGTCGCGCTTCGCACGCGCCACAAAGTCCTTCAGCGACTTCGACGCACTCGAAGGATTGGTCGACAGCAGGGTTACGGCGTCGACCACCTGTGCAACCGGCGCAAAGTCGCGGTTCACATCGAACGGCGCCTTGCCGCCGCGCAAGGCCGGTCCCATCGCCATCGCAGACACGGCAGCCAGAACCATCGTATGGCCGTCAGGTGTGGAGTTCGCGAGAATTTCATGGGCGATCATGCCACTGGCGCCGGGGCGGTTGTCGACGACCACCTGCTGTCCCAGACGCGGACCGAGGTGTGTGCCAACAAGGCGCGCCACCAGATCATTGGCACCACCGGCACCAAAACCGACGAGGAAACGGATCGGACGCGTCGGATAGGCCTCCG
>CAZXGO010000157.1:1584-3926 GCA_964640035.1 uncultured Chitinophagales bacterium | reverse complement strand
GTAATCTTTTGAAATATCAAACTCTTTACGAATTACATCATCCCAAATATTTACCGCCCCCTGCGCACAGGTGCCAAGGCCGTGGCCCGCATTGCCATGACCGCCCCCGCCATCAAAACAGCAAAAAGATTTTTTTTCATAGTGATCTCCTCGGATTGTCTGTCATGTAGCTGTTTCCGCAGCCTGCGCGCAGAATATCCAGACGCGAAGACTCACAACTGTGTCAGCGTACTATGGCAGGATACCGCAATTTGGAGGCTTTTGATGACCATGATCACGCTGCAACAAGCTGAATGCATCATCGATGCAATACTCGCCCGCGCAAGGGAACTCGACTGCAGGCCGATATCGGTCGTCGTGGTTGAACCTGGCGCCATCGTCAAGGCGTTCAAGAAGGAAGACGGCTCTGCCATGATGCGCTTTGAGATGGCGATGGGGAAAGCCTATGCAGCACTGGCGATGGGACGCACATCGAGTCTGGTCCGGATACGCGCCCAGGAAAAGCCGCTCTTCATGGATTTCCTGTTCAAGGCCTCAGCTGATCGCATATTCGCAGAGGGCGGCGGTATGCTCATCCGCGCTGCTGATGGCGAATTGCTCGGCGCAGTGGGTGTCACGGGCGATACTGAAGCACGTGACGAAGAACTTGCCGCACACGGCATACGCAACGCCGGCCTGAAAACAGACGAAGACTGCGAAGGCATCGCACATCACGTACGCCTGCAAAA
Organism: uncultured Chitinophagales bacterium; assembly: GCA_964640035.1. Taxonomy (GTDB): domain Bacteria; phylum Bacteroidota; class Rhodothermia; order Balneolales; family CAYWCV01; genus CAYWCV01. The sequence goes on along the minus strand of CAZXGO010000157.1, from coordinate 3,198 downwards.
CTGACACCCTCTTGTGACTGTTTCGCACGCCGTCTCTCACTCGTGCAAACATCCTGAAGGGACCTTCAATACGCGACGATCAGTCCTTGCGGTCGCGTTTTAACTGCTTGTATTCCGCACGGACACGTTCTACCGCGTCGCTGAGGTGATTAAGTTCGACCACACCGGTCCTGACGGGTTTCTGCCAGTCGTCACTCTGTTCGCCCAGCATGCCATCAAGACGGTCTATCAAGGCACCGATCGGCCGGAAGATCGCGGGCGGCAGCATCACGATAAGCACCAGCGCCACCATCGCGGCAACGGAACACAGTGCCAGTAGGAGCAGATCCAGAAACTGGAAACGCGCTTCGGCTTCGCGCATGCGCTGGGCGGCGGCCAGTGTTTTGCGTTCGGACAGACGAAGGGCCGATAGACCGATATCGCGGGGCAGCCATTGGACCGCATCCGGCCGTGCCACACCGGCTTCCGGCGGTTTTGTGCCCGACAGCGTCTGCCGCCAATCGGACAGCCGCTGGCGTTCATCCTCGGAGAATCCGTAGCGGGGACTGTTCAGCATCGTATCCAGCATCGAGAGCGCCTGCCCCGGGGATGCCGGCAACTGAGAGAAACTGCCGGCGGACGATGTGGCAACGCCGCTCTGCGCCCCCCTTTCCAGCGCGAGCGCAAACCGCAACAGCTGCGCAGCCGACGCATATTGCTGCTCAGTCGCCGCGGCCACCAGGCGTTGCACCTCACGTTGCGCATAATGCACAGCGACAGCCAGTAGGAAAAACAGGCTTAACAGCACCAGCACGCTGACAACAAAACGGGAACGAATGGACTGGCCGCCTGGCATGGTTTTTCAGCCCGAATGCCTGGGGGAAGCGGTAAAGCGGACGGGGTCAGGCATGATTGGATGATTGTACCAGTGCGCCCCTTGACCGTTACACCGGATTATCGACATCCACGAAACGATGCGAGAGGCCAAATCGCGCCGCCAGGTGCTCTCCGAGCGCACGCACGCCGAAGCGTTCGGTCGCGTGATGCCCCGCCGCCAGATACGCGACGCCCGATTCACGCGCCAGATGCGTGTTGTACTCGGACCCCTCGCCACTGACATATACGTCAACGTCCAGCGCAATCGCCTGCTCAAAAAAGCCCTGGGCAGCCCCGGTACACCAGGCGATACGCCTTACCGGCCGGTCCACGATCCCCAGCAGCAGAGGCTCTCGGCCACAGGCCTGCGACAGCCGCGCAACCAGTTCAGTCAGAGGCGTATCCGGCAGGCTGCCGAACATACCGAGATTCTGATCACCGAAACGCCCCTCGACAGCGACGCCCATCGCCTGTGCCAGCATGACGTTATTGCCGATCTCGGCGTGCGCATCAAGCGGCAAATGATAGGCCAACAGATTGATGTCGTGTGCCAGCAAAGTGCTGATGCGACGCCGGCGGATCCCCGTAATTCGGCCATCCTCGCCCCGCCAGAAATAACCATGATGCACGAGCAGCGCGTCAGCACCCGATTGTGCAGCGATGTCGAGCACGGCCTGCGAGGCCGTCACGCCGGTCAACAGGTGTTTCGTAAGTTTGTTGCTTCTCCATAAAGACTTTTCATACCATTAAAAAATACGT
>CAZXGO010000157.1:118-1484 GCA_964640035.1 uncultured Chitinophagales bacterium | reverse complement strand
TTATTTTTAAATAAATTTCCAATTAATTTTATTATCTGGCTTTAATTCATTTATCTTATTAAATACATTTGAACCTATAAATGGTTTATCGGTTTTATAACAACTTAAAGGACTAGGGTGACTAGAAACTAAAAGTTTATGTTTATTTAAGTCGAGATTTGAAAATCTATTTAAGGCAAAGTTACCCCAAGATACAAAAATTAAATTATTACACTTTTCGTTTATAACATCAATAATATGGGTTATAAACTTTCGCCATATCGATTCATGACTATTAGGTGTATTCTCCTTAACTGTTAAACTAGAATTTAATAAAAACACGCCTTGTTCAACCCAACTTGTCAAGTCTCCATGACTAGGTTTAATGTTAGCTTCTTTGAATATATTTCTTAAACTTGGTGGAATTGTTACGTTTTTATTAACCGAAAAAGCAATACCATTTGCTTGAAATTTAGATGAATGATAAGGGTCTTGTCCTAATATAACTACTTTAACATCTTCTAAATTGCAAAGATGAAAAATTTTAAAAATATCATGTTGATTAAAAGGATAAAATTCTAAATTATTATTTTTATCTTTTTCTATATTTAAATGTTTTGTTACATTATCTAAAATAGATAAATCAATATGTTCTATCCATTTTTGTGGAAATAATTCTTTCAAGTCAATGTCTTTTGAATAGTTCATTTTTAAATTCATTTAATTAAAAAAAATTCATTTAATTAAAATAAAATTTTTAATATTTAAGGATAATTTTATTATAAAATTTTTCGAGATTTTAAATGTTTCAATACATATTTTGCTACCCATCTATCGGAATTTTTTAATAAATCTGTTACTATTTTTTTTTGTTTTTTATCTCGTTTAATAGCATACTTTACATTATCTTTAAATCCATAATATGCTTTAATACGACCACTATCAAGTACGTGTTGTGTATCTTTTTCCCACATTTTAAATCTTGGATCATTTTTATCTTTTAGATATCCAATTAATATTATCATGTCTGTTTTTATTTCTTTTAAAATATCGTCAAGACCTTCTTTCTCAAAATATACATCATCACTTGAACTTGAATGAGTATTTTCGACTCGAATACTTTTTTTAGACTTTTTAGATTTCTTAGACTTTTTAGGAACGCTTCTTTTCGTAGATTTCTTAGATTTCTTAGACTTTTTAGGAGCGCTTCTTTTCGTAGACTTTTTAGATTTCTTAGACTTCTTAGACTTCTTAGGTGCACTTCTTTTAGACTTCTTAGGTGCACTTCTTTTAGACTTCTTAGACTTCTTAGGTGCACTTCTTTTAGACTTCTTAGACTTCTTAGACTTCTTAGACTTCTTAGACTTCTTAGACTTCTTAGACTTCT
>CAZXGO010000156.1:3817-5044 GCA_964640035.1 uncultured Chitinophagales bacterium | reverse complement strand
GTTCAACTTCTAGAGAGAAATTTTCGTTGTCGTTGGGGCGAGATCGATATTATCGGGCAATCTCATCTGACGCTTATTTTTGTTGAGGTTAAGTTTCGCTCCCGTGCGCGCTGGGGGACTCCACTGGCACAAGTCACAAACCAAAAGAAAATACGGTTAGTCCGAACGGCGATGACCTACTTGCAACAACGCCAGACGGACCATTTCGACCGAATTCGTTTTGACGTCTTGGCTTGCGCCGAAAAAACTCATTGGATTCAGGGTGCTTTCTCCGCGGACGACTTGATTCTTGACTAAAGTTCGGCAACATACGCCCATTGAATTGAGGACCTCCTATGACAAGGCTGCTTAACGTTTCTTTATGCCTGGTATTGTTCCTGATGGGTTGCGCTTCAGCAGGACCCAGCGATGACGATCGCGGCAAACGCACCTTTGGGACGAGACTCGACGACGGTCGCTCAGCACGTCTTATTAAAAGAAATCTCAAAGCCGCAATGCCTCAAGTTAAAGACATGAACATCGACGTTCACGTTTACAACGGAGTCGCGCTTCTCACTGGACAGGCCAATGAGGATGCCATTAAAGAACAGGCCGGAAAGATAGCTGCACAACCCAGGCACGTGACCCGGGTTTACAACGAAATCGATATTGCCGGCCCAACCGCCTTACTTTCCAGAACCAATGATGGCGTCCTCAAAACCAAAATAAAAGCCCGCATGATCGCCTCCAGATCAGTTTCAGCCGGGCGTATCAAAGTGGTCGTGGACAATGGTGTTGTTTATCTACTCGGATTAGTCACCCGAGATGAGGCGAGTGCCGCCGTGGAAGAAGTCAGAGAAGTCTTTGGCGTTCAGAAGATCGTCCAAGCCTTCGAATTCATTAACTGACCCAAGCACTCCGTCAGACGTCATTGAATTAATCGAGAAAGAATTAATCGACAAGCTTGAGTGTCGGCCGCTTGGGTTGCCCCTGATCTGTCGGGCGCTCCGAGTTACTAGAATCGGAATGGGTCCGGGCGCTTTCATCATCAGGCGAGCTTGCAACACGTCTATCTGCTGTATGGTTTTCTGGGAAGAAAATCCCTTCACCAGACTCTCGACCGATCAGCCCGAGAACGGCAGCATAGGGAACAAAGATTAAATGTGGCTGACCAGCAAACCGAGAATCAAATCTCACGCCGTCGTCATCAAAACTTAGGTTGCGGATGGCATGACCTGAAATGTTCAG
>CAZXGO010000156.1:0-3807 GCA_964640035.1 uncultured Chitinophagales bacterium | reverse complement strand
CTTCCTGAATGTACGTCTCGGGCACCTCAGCCTCGTGGTGACGTGCAAATACGATGAGATAAGGCGTCTCACCACTCTCAATAATCCAATTCAAGGCGCCAGGAAGCAGGAACCCTACCCTGGGTTTGAGAGCCACTTGATCTAGTCCCGCATATCCATTTCAGCTTCGGACAAACTCACCTGGAAAGACTCTCTTCGAAACATACGATTCATGTAGTCATTCAAGGGCTTTGCACTCTTTGGCGGCAAGGAGATGCCTAGGACTGGCAATCGCCACAGAATCGGCACGAAGCAACAGTCTACGAGCGTGAACTCATCGCTCATAAAAAATTCCTTCTCCGAGAAAATCGGCGCGATGGTGATCAGGCCCTCTTTCAATTCTTTGCGAGCTTTGTCGATGACCGTTTCTTTCGAACGTCCAGCCACAATGGTATCGACCAACCCGCACCAGTCTTTTTGGATTCTGTGAGCAAATAATCGACTTTGTGCTCTTGCCACCGGGTAGACAGGCAACAACGGAGGGTGAGGAAATCGCTCGTCCAAGTATTCCATCATGATCATCGTTTCGTACAAGACGAGATCTCTGTCGACCAGGGTCGGTAGACTGTTATAGGGATTAAGCGCAGCTAAATCCTCAGGGTACTGATTCTTTTCGACGTTGATAATGTCTACCGCAACGCCTTTCTCAGCGAGCACCATACGAACGCGTTGACTGTAGTGATCCTCCCCATCTGAGAAAAACACCATAGATGAGTGCTTAGAGATGACGCTCATACGACCTTCCTTTCAAATTCCACGCTGAGGTGGATCAGTGGATTTCCTTTTTGTATTCGCGCGCCAGCAAATAGGCAGGCACAAAGAAGAACGCCAAGAAAATGAGAACAAACACGCCGGTTCGTTCACGCTCAAGCCTTGACGGATCACCCACGTAGTAAAGGAAGTTGGTCAAATCGTAAGCCAATTGCTCATATTCTTCTTGAGTCAATCGACCGGTCCCCTCGACCACTTGTAAAGGGCTGTATCCTCTTTCTACCAATTCCATGCCACACACCTCTTCCGTGAGGTACTCACGTGACAAGGGATCCATCATTTCACCCCCGTTAGAGGCAATCCGAGGTACTTCCTTACAGACCTTCTCTTGAATCCCTTGCTCCTCAAGCAGAACGTGGGGCATACCTACGTTCTCGAACAGCAAGTTGTTGACGCCCAAAGGGCGGGATTCATCTCGATAGAAAGTCAGAAGATAAGTGTACAAATATTCAGGGCCACCCTTTAACTGTGTATACAGGGTCAGATCGGGGGGCGCTGCACCAAACCAGGTTTTGGAGTTATCGTCGCTGATCGAATTCTCGATCAAGTCCCCGATTTTAACGTTCGGGTCGACGATCAGATGCTCGAGCATAAGGCGCTCCGGAATCCCAAGATCCGCGGCCGTTCGCTTATAACGCTGATACCCTAGACTATGGCATCCCAGACAATAGTTCACATAGGTCGCCGCACCCCGCTGAAGTGACGCTTGATCCTCAAGGTTCGGCTCCATGTCATAGAGCGGAAAACTACTTTCTACCGCGAGGGCAGTAACGGGGAACATTAAAACCAGGCATAAAAATTTTAATGGCTTCATGGCATCGTCACCCTTTCCGGTACCGGCTTTGTCTTTTCTACCTTGGTGTACCAAGGCATCAGCAGAAAATAGGCGAAATAAACACCAGTGCACACCTGAGCTAACAACGTTCGAGCCGGCGTCGGATGCACGGTGCCAAGGTATCCCAGTACAAAGAACGAGATCACAAAGAGGGCTAACATAATCTTGCTACCCATTCCTTTGTAACGAATCGACTTCACGGGCGACTTATCCAGCCAAGGCAGAACAGCGGGAATCACAATGGCGCCCGCCATGACCACGAGGCCCCAGAATTTCGCATCTAAACCAGCAAGTGGGAAGGTCGCGGCTCGGAGCATTGAGTAAAACGGTGTGTAGTACCACACTGGCGCGATCAATTCTGGTGTCTTTAAGGGGTCCGCAGGTTCGTAGTTTGGATGCTCGATGAGATACCCACCCCCATCCGGATAGAAAAACATCACCGCAGAAAAAATACCCAAGAACACAATAATCCCGGGCAGCTTGCCCAGCGTGAAATAAGGGTGAAATGGAACACCATCCAGCGGACGGCCTTCATCATCGAGTTTCGCCTTCACATCCACGCCATCGGGGTTATTCGACCCAACTTCATGAAGCGCAAGCACATGAAGCACTACGAGCACCAACAAAAATAAGGGCACGAGCACCACATGCAGTGCGAAAAAACGGTTCAATGTGACACCGGACATATTAAAGTCACCACGAACCCAAATGGCCAGGTCCTCCCCAACAACCGGTATCGCACTTGCCAAGGAAACAATCACCTGGGCACCCCAGAAGGACATGTTGCCCCAAGGCAGCAGGTAACCAAAGAATCCTTCCGCCATCAGCGCCACGTAAACCAGCATGCCTAGGATCCAAATCAATTCTCTCGGCTTTTGGTACGAGCCGTAAATCAACCCGCGGAACATGTGCAAATAAACGACGACAAAAAACGCCGAAGCGCCCGTTGAATGCATGTAGCGCAACATCCAACCGTATTCCACGTCCCGCATAATGAACTCGACCGAAGCAAATGCGCCCTCCCCCGTCGGCACGTAATTCATCGTGAGCCAGATGCCGGTCAGTAGCTGGTTAGCGAGAACGACGAATGAAAAAATACCGAAGTAGTACCAGAAGTTCAGATTTTTCGGTGCGTAATACTTTGAGAGATGTTTCTCGTACGCTTCTGTGACTGGAAGTCGATCATCGATCCAATCCATGACATTGCGAAACGATCGTTCCAGTGCGGACATTACACAAGTCCTCCATCTTCTCCGATGACAACGACATCATCGTTTTCAAAATAATGCGGCGGTACTTCCAAGTTCGAAGGTGCGGGCACGCCGGCATACACACGGCCAGCGAGGTCAAATTTCGACCCGTGACAGGGGCAATAGAAGCCTCCGATCCATTCCGGATCGAAGGTTTGAGGTTCCAGCGCAGGTCGGTATTTTGGCGAACAACTCAAGTGGGTGCATAACCCCACGAGGACCGCGACATCAGGTTTACGTGACCGCGTTTCATTCTTGGCATACTCGGGCTGTTGAGGACGCTCTGAATCCGGATCGGCGAGCCGATCATTCTTTTCATTCAAACGATCGAGCATCTCTTGCGAGCGTTTGACCACGAAAATGGGCTTGTCCCTCCAAGCGGGAATAGGGCCCAAAATTTCCCCTGGCTTTAAGCGACTGACGTCGATTTTGATGGGTGCGCCCGCAGCAAGCGCTTTCGCACTCGGATTCCAAGATCCGACAAAGGGCACGGCTAGACCCGCTACACCGCCAGCACCGACCACCGCGGTCGCGCCGAGCAGGAAATTCCTGCGCCCTGGATTCAGGCCATCTTCACTCACTAATCTATCTCCATAGTTGTGCCGCTTGGCGACCAGAAACCCTCTGATCACCCCCGCAAAACGCGGCGGCATTCTAACACAAAGACCTGCGATAGGGCGGCAAGCACAGCGTTTTAGCACCCAAAAAAAACGAGGCCGGAGCCTCGCTTTTCTTATCGTTTGGAGTATTGCGGCCGTTTTCTCGCTTTCCGCAAACCCACCTTTTTCCGCTCGACCGATCGGGCGTCACGCGTGACGTATCCCGCTTCTCGAAGGGGCGCCCTCAAGTTGTCGTCATACTCAAGGAGCGCTCGCGTAATCCCGTGCCGAATTGCACCGGCCTGGCCAAACC
>CAZXGO010000155.1:0-5072 GCA_964640035.1 uncultured Chitinophagales bacterium | reverse complement strand
CTTACCTGCAATTATCCCAATAAAATTATTCCAGCACTACACAGTCGATTACAAACCATTACTTTCAAGCGCCTAGATGAAACAGAGTTTATGTCTAGACTGGCTACTATTTTAGTTTCTGAAGGCGTTGAAATTGATGCTGAGGTATTGGAATTGTATTTCAAAGCCACATATCCAGATCTGCGTAAAGCAATCAATACGATACAAATGCGTAGCACTACTGGACGACTTGAACCACCGCAGGCTGAGGATTCAGAAAGCGATTATAAACTTGCTATGGTTGATCTATTCCGACAGGGCCGCATTCGCGATGCTAGAAAGATGATTATCCAACAAATCAGTTTGGAAGAATACGAAGACATGTATCGCTTCATGTATCGCAACTTGGATTTCTGGGGCAAGGACGAAGACACACAAGATCAAGCATTATTGATCGTGCGCAAAGGGTTGGTCAATCACAGCATGGCTGCTGACCCTGAAATAAACTTGTCAGCCACTTTCGTGGAACTGGAACGCCTGACTCGAGGTTGATCCCGCAAGGATCGTTAGATCAATCAACCTTCTTGGTAGATACTCAGCACATCGGCTACCGCTGGGTGTCGTTCGACATGTTGCTTCTCGAACTTGACCAAGGATAAGCGACGGCTCGCTGTTTGATTAGGTTGAGTCATCCTTTCTATGAAATCTTTTAACCCGTTGTTCTCGTAGCCGCGATCGTGCTGCTCGAGGTCGCCAGTGACGATGAACTTGCTGCCATCACCGATCCTGGTCAGTAGCATCTTCATCTGTTGCAGAGTAGCGTTCTGCATCTCATCCGCGATCACGACACATCTCGTGAATGTGCGTCCGCGCATGTATGCCAGGGGTGCTACTTCGATGGTGCCTTCTTGGAGCATCGCCTCTATCTGTCGGGCGTTCCAATATTCGCGGAATACGTCGAATACTGGACGAGTCCAGGGTGCCATCTTGCTCATGAGATCGCCTGGGAGGAATCCATGCTGCTCGTCTACGCTGACTGCGGGTCGGGTTACTACTATGCGGTCGATTTCACCCCCTTTGAGTTGCTTGACCGCCCACAGTGTAGCCAACAGGGTCTTGCCGGTGCCCGCAGGGCCCAGTGCGAAAACCATATCACGTTGGGGATTTTCTAGCTCGGCTAGATAGTCTTCTTGGCGCAGATTACGAGGTAGGATTTCCACCCGTTTATATTTGCTGGGTTTTACTTCTTGCTGCTGTCTGAAATGCTCTAAGTCCAGTACCGCGTTTCCTTCGAAGTCGGATCTGCGGGCTTGGCCTGTCCTGCGATGCTTGTTCTTCATCGTTTTCCTTTCATTTCTGATAGGATTGAACTTGCACGGTCCTTGCGGGACCAAAAGTATTTACTGGTCCACGCCAAGTTGGCTATGGTTACGGACACAAACTCATAAATATCTCGCTATGCCCCATATCAACACCATCTACAAAAACCTAGAAAACATACATTCTAGTCCCAACGTGATCGGCACCCTGATCGAGGTCGACCGCGTGCTAGACCGCTTGGACGTCTATGCCTATGAAAACTGGTTCAAAGGCGAGATCGTGGACGGTCCTTTCGTGGAACGCCACTGGGTGGAATTCACCTTGATGTACCCTCACAAACTCATGCCCAACCCCGATGCTGCCATGCGCTTGGTGCGCAACGGCTGCAAGGTCAAGTTCGGCCAGGATGTCCTGGAGACCTTCGGCAAGGTCGAAAGCAGCGACGACATCATCGAGACCGAAGATGGTCAACGCTTGCCCAAGACCGTCAAGCGCAAGGTATGGTTGGTCAACATACGCATGCCCAAGAATCTCCTGGACGTGGTCGAAGAAGTCAAAGACATCAGCGACGACATCGACCTCGAAGCGGTAGAATCAGCCTATGACCAAGAGCTCGACGGCGAGAAGGGCCTGGAAAACACAGCCGACACCAACACGGAAACCACAGATGGCCAAGTATCTGCTTCGTGAGAATCTCCGCCCCGGTGACTTGGTCGACACCGTAGACTCCTTGATCGAGATCGATCGTTACAAGCCCAAGTTAGGCGACGATGCTGACACAGTGGTAGTGGCCTTCAAAGCCACCACGCAGGAGGCCGCGACGGATCTGGGTGCTTATCTAGAATGGGGTACTAAAGGCATCAATGACGTGGAAGTATCTGAAGCATCAGACCGGGACGGTAGATTCCATGTCTACATCGAACTCACACGCATCCCGGGCTTGAACCAGAAGATCTTAGACATCACCCAGGACATACTGCATGTCACGGGACCCGTGGAATGGAAGTTCGTGGGCATGGATGGTCAGCGGCGAGATCTCACCTTGTCCAATCTCAACTACCATGTCATACAAGATCCCAAGATCTACGCTCTCCCACCCGAGAGCCGTTCCTACTATCAGCGCCTGAGACACCTCACCAAATACTGATGGCCAAAGACGATTGCATCACCGTCATCGGTGAAGTGGTAGAAGCCCTACCCAACGCCCAATTCCGAGTCAAGATAGAAAATGGCACGATCATACTGGGCCATCTGGCTGGCAAGATGCGCATGAATCGGATAACTATCATACCCGGAGACCGGGTAGAGATGGAGATCAGCGCATACGATCTCACCAAAGGGCGCATAACCTACAGGCACAAAGGAAATTGACATGTTAGGACTAGGACCAGCGATCAAAGCCATCACCACATTGGTGATCGTGGTCATCCTCGCGGCTGCTGTTTGGTATGTGACTGGGCTGCGCGGTGACCTAGCAGTATCCGAACAGAACGCCAAACTGTTACAGCAATCCATGGCCGCACAAAAAGAAGCCATCGAAGCCATGCAGCGCGACTTGAAATTGCAGCAAGACATCAATCGCCAGATGAACGAAACAGTAGAGCGCCAGAAAAAAGACATCGCTTCGCTGAGCGACAAGTTCACCACCAATGCCAAGGGCGAACGCCGAGACTTTGGTGCCATCGCAGCAGCCAAGCCCGACAGCATAGAGCGTGCTGTGAATCGCGGAACCGTCAACGCCATGCGTTGTTTCGAGATAGCATCAGGAGCAGAACTCAATGAAAAAGAACGAACAGCCAAGACCAGCAAAGACCTCAATCCAGAGTGTCCTAACTTGGTCCAGCCTTTGTTGCCTAGCATTTCTAAGTAGCGGTTGCGCCAACCTGAAGCTGTTTGGCGACAGCGTCAAACCAGTGGAAGTGATCTCCAAGCCCCTGGAGAGATCGCCGTTGAATCTCGCCGATCCTGCACCCTTGAAACTGGAAGGTGTGGAATGGATCGTGGTCACGCCCGAAAATGCTGAAGCAGTATGGAAACGCCTGCGCGAAAAGAATGCCGACGTAGTACTATTCGGTCTCACCGACGATGGCTACGAGCAGCTGGCCATCGACATGGCACAGATACGCAATCACATCGCGCAGCAGCGAGAGATCATCATCAAGTATCGCGAATACTACGAGCCCAAGAAGCCCGCGGATAAAAAGTAGTAGGCTCACTATAGTATTGGTTGTCGACACTACTACATCTTAAATATCATCGTAGACCACCAAGGTCGCGCAGCAAAGGACAAATCATGGACGAATTAGTCAAAGCACTCAAGATCGCTTTCGCCAGCGAGTTCGCTTTTTACCTCAAAGCACACAATTTCCACTGGAACGTAGAAGGTCCAGATTTCTATCAATATCACGGCTTGTTCAGCGACATCTATGAAGAAGCATTCAGCAGCATCGATCCTTTCGCGGAAAACATCCGTAAGCTAGGTGCTTATGCTCCTGGTTCGTTCGCTAGATTCTCCATGCTCAGCACCGTTGATGACGAGCTCATGATCCCCAGCGCCTTGGACATGGTCAAAGAGCTGCTCGACGACAGCGACCTCATGGTCGGAGTCATGAAGAACGTGTTCGACTTGGCCAACGATCTAGGCGAAGACGGCTTGGCCAACTTCGCGGCCGAGCGCATGGATGCGCATCAGAAGCATTCATGGATGCTGAGATCCACCCTTAGATAAGAGGCCAGCATGGTTACCCGTAAACAGATACAAGAAGTCAAAGACTTCATAGCCCTGGCTGAAAATGCCGTGAGGCTGGCCAAGCGGAAGATCGCGTATCTCAAAGAAAGCCAAGAGATTGCCGAGAAATGGGGCACTGACACCAAAGTCAGCCCCAGCGAGCGCGGCAAGTATTCGGGCAAGAACGTGGACGATCTCATGAAGTCTTACCGCGCCCTGAAAAAGTCCGGACCACACAAAAAAGGATCGCCCGAATACGGCCGCATGCGCGAACTGGCCTTCGCTATAAGAGCCAAGACCGGTTGGGGCACCATCGGAGATTGATCTAGCCCAACGCGCAGATAAGTAATCCTGATTGTGCGAAGCAAAAAGTAGCACATAACATTTCAGGAGATATGCCGTGGGACAAGACAAAAGCAAAGCCGCATACGAGCTGCAAAAGGACTGGAGCGAGAATCCTCGCTGGTCCGGAATCAAACGCAACTACACCGCCGATGATGTAGTCAACCTCAGAGGATCCATCCAAGTCGAGCACACGCTGGCTCGCATGGGTGCTGACAAACTCTGGCGTAGACTGCACGAAGAAGATTACGTCAACAGCCTTGGTGCCCTCACAGGCATGCAAGCCCTACAACAAGCCAAGGCCGGACTCAAAGCCATCTATCTTTCGGGATGGCAAGTGGCCGGTGACGCCAACCTGGCAGGGCAGATGTATCCTGACCAAAGCCTTTATCCTGCCGATTCGGTACCTGCAGTGGTGCGCCGCATCAATAATGCTTTCACTCGTGCTGATCAGATCCAGTGGATGGAAGGACACGGCGACACTGACTTCTTCGTGCCCATCGTGGCCGATGCTGAAGCCGGTTTCGGTGGTGTGCTCAATGCCTTCGAACTCATGAAAGCCATGATCGAAGCCGGTGCTGCTGGAGTACACTTCGAAGACCAATTAGCATCCGCCAAGAAGTGCGGACACATGGGAGGAAAAGTCCTTGTACCAACCCGAGAAGCCATCAATAAACTTGTTGCCGCTCGCCTCGCTACTGAT
>CAZXGO010000154.1:2751-5107 GCA_964640035.1 uncultured Chitinophagales bacterium | reverse complement strand
GGCAGGAGCGCCGGGGCCTTCGGCCCTAAGTGCTTGTCAGCAAGGCACTTAGGCATGAAAAAACCTGCTAAGAAACTAGTGTGTGGGGTTGCATTCCCTGGGGATCGTGCTATAATAGGGGCATGTTCAAGATCGCTCTCATCACCTTCATCCTTCTTCCCTGCGCCATCATCTACTTCCTCGATAAGAAGGGGCTGATGGAAGAGACCATCAAGCCGAGCCCGAAGAAAAAGGCTCTGAAATCTCAGGGTATTCTGCTCGCTGGCCTTGCCATCCTCGGCATCTTCTGATATAATGCACACCATGAAAGAAAGCAAGAGCATCACGGACGCCAAGGGCGTGACCTGGACCATCTATCACTCGCCTGGGGTTCACATCCAAGACCTCCACATTGGTCGCTCCTCCAAGGGCCACTTCACCAGCTTCAGCACTCGGAGCGGTGCGCTCAAGTGGCTCAAGCGTAACGCTACCTCATGATGACCCAAGATCAAAAAGACCGAGCCTTGCGCTCTGTGTTCTTCGGACAGCCTGGACCGTTCTGGTACTCTGGCAAGGTGCTAGACGATAGCGTCTTCTGGTCTCAAGACAAGTGGTTCCAAGCGGAGCGGCTCAGGCTGTCCTTGTCTCGCTCTAGGTTGCGGGCACTAGGTGACCTCTGGTTCTGTAACCTTTGCTGGCAAAACCCTTGACCTGATGGGCTCAGGCACCGGGGCCGAAGGCCCTAAGTGCTTGTCAACACAGAACTTAGGAGCGAAAGTTTCTGCCCCCAGAATCAAGATAGCTCACCACCTGAGCCGATAAATAGAGTACAATGAGCAACATGCAAAGCAACACCCACCCCCTGTTCGCGGACGACTTCGGTGCGTCCGTCACCAACGACTCGATCTATCGCGCCTTCGTCATGCTCCAGATGGGCAACGACTCCAACATGGCGCGGCTCAAGTTCTTCAACCCCTGTGGTGCTGCCACTTGGTACATCTCGGACGCAGAGCTTATCGAGGACGAGGACGGATCGCCCTACGACGTTCGCATGTTCGGCCTCTGTGACCTGGGCATGGGCTACCCCGAACTGGGTTACGTCATGCTCTCGGAGCTTGGCTCTGTTCGTGGTCCTCTCGGTCTCGGTATCGAGCGGGACATCTACTTCACCCCTACCCTTCTCTCGGAGCTTGAGTGATGAGCAACACCGAAACCCTCACCGATCTTAGCTATCTGGACAGCAACTTCGGCAGCATTGAAGAGACCTTCAAGACGCAGATCCACATGGACAAGCATCTTAGGCTGGAGATCGACGCCCTGATCGAGGGCTACCTGCGGAACCAGTACGGTGACAAGTTTGTCAACCACACCTGGTGGATCCGCACCAAAACCTGGGTCGATTGACCAAAAAACCTGGGCTCTTCCCTTGACTGGGGAGGGCTCAGGCCCCGGGGCCGAAGGCCCTAAGTGCTTGTCAGCACAGCACTTACGAACGAAAAAAGATCCAAAGGGATTCAAGATACACGCCCACCTAGGACGATAAATAGAGTACAATGGCACACATGAAGAAAAACGACGACAACCACCTCCCTGGCCTGACCAACGAGGAAGCCTTCGACATGATGGACCGCATCTTCAAGGCTGGCTGGGAGTTTGGCAAGTCCTGCATCGTTCCCACCTCTGCCGATGCGCTGCGTCTGTTCAAGGAGACCATCCAGAAGCCTGAGCTTGTGGACCTTCTGGATGGCGTGATCAGGGCTGGCATCAAGAAGACCGACAGGCTTCACGCTGCCGAGGCGAAAAAGAACGCCGAAATGAATTGAAATGCCCAACGCCCCAGGGTATAATGGGGCTCACACGGGGGAGACCCCATCATCCAACATCAACCAAAATCAGATCATGTTCAACGACATCACCAACATCGTCCGCTCCAACCAAAACGCCGTCATGTTCCGCATCGGGAATGGCTGCGCCTCGTCTGCCATCTACAGCATCGTGGATGTGAAGACTCAGAAGACCATCAAGGTCGGTACACGCGATGCGTGCAAAGCCTACTGGAATCGTCACCTCAAGAACTCTCGCCAGTTCGTGACGCCCAACGGCAGCAACCATCGCTTCATGGGGGCCTGATGATCCCCCACTCGTCAGGGCGAGTCTAAATAGCATTTAGGCCCTGAGCGGCTCCCTTCGGGGAGCGTATGACTAGCATCAACATCCATGACGTTCACGAGATCGTTCCTCAGGTTGACCACTCCAGAGATGGCCGAGGTTGGATCACTCTTAGGGCCAAGCGCAGAAACTCCTTCAATGGGGACGACATAGAAGATGTCGAGGTGACCATGTTCACCGACGATATCCTTATGGTGGCACAGGATCT
>CAZXGO010000154.1:0-2741 GCA_964640035.1 uncultured Chitinophagales bacterium | reverse complement strand
GTGGGAAGTGCGCCAGCAGTCCGCCATTCACCTCTCGCATCTGAGCAAAAGAGAGGAGGAAAACCAAGAGTCCGCTTGACTTAGGCCCCTTCGGGGGCCGGGGCCGAGGCCCCTAAGTGCTTGTCAGCACAAAACTTAGGACCGAAAGTTTCTGCCCTTGAATTCAAGAAAGGTGCCCACGAATGACGATAAATAGAGTACAATGGGACACATGAAGAACGAGAAGAACATCGACTGCAACGGCGACTCCTGGCACCTCGAAGCTGAGGATAGCAACGGGATCACCGTTTGGGCCGCATGGCGCGTGACCTTCAACGGTCACCAGAAGAACCTCTCCTGGCACACTTCGGAGGCTGACGCTCAGGCGTTCATCGACGCTGGCATTGCTCAGGCTCGCCGCAGGTCTGACGAAATGATCGAAGAACAACGCTCGGTTTACGAGCAAGCTCAGGCCGATATGGCTGAACTCCGTGGTCCCCGAGGTTGGGTCTGATGGAAGAACAGAACAACGCCCTTGAATTCCTGGCAGTCCTGGGCACTGCCGCTCTCTGGATCTCTCTTACCTTTTTGGTCTGATGGACGAACTCTCTAACCTGTCAGGTGGCTTTATTATGGACGAAGAACTCACGCTCGAAGAAATCGAAAGCATCCTCGGTGACCTTGTGGGGGACCTTCTCCCTGACGCAGACATCGACGCTCTAGAAAGCTAAACTTTCGAGGTTTGCCCTTGCCCTTCGGGGCAGGGGCGGGCCGGGGCCGAAGGCCCTAAGTGCTTGTCAGCACAGCACTTACGCACGAAATTTCTCCCCCCCAGACTCAAGATAGTTCACCACCTAGGCCGATGAATAGAGTACAATGGCACACATGAACGAAAACGACTACCCCGAGGGTTTCGACCCCACCCTTCCGACCGACCGACAGCCCGTGACCGAGTGGGACCAACCGATGGACGAAGCAGACAGCTACGTCGATTGGGATGAGGTGTCCAATGCGGATGCGGACTGGCGATGGGAGGAATCCCACGAATACCTGGATCTTGCCGATGATGAGCAAGCGTTCGGGTCCGCAGGTTTCGGCATGGACGAGACTTACGACTACTGATCTTTCCCCTTTTCTTTCTGGACAATCACACCAAACCGAGGTATAATACACGCATGAAAGATTTCAGCAACGACGCCACGATGGCGCAACTTCAGGGTATCTCCGTTCAGCTTGGCGACATCTTCGCCCGTGTCTATCGCGACACCAAGAAGGATGTGCAGCTTGACGGTAGCCCTACCTACCTGTCTCTTCAGATCCTCGAAGCGTACAAGGAAGTGCGCCGATGCCTTCCTCGCGAGGGCAACTTCAAGGATGCTAGGCACATGGGAGCCGATGCGGCTCACTCTGCCACGCAGGGGGATGAGCTTCCCCGCAACCTGACCAACCAGGGTTGATAGATGACAGGGAGCGGGTGAGCTAGAGTCTACTCGCGATCCGCTCCCTCCCACTGCCTCCCGAAAGATCATAACCGAGTGCGATCTTTCGGGGGGTTTTTGTGGATTTTGGCGGCTTCGCCGCCGGGGCCGAAGGCCCTAAGTGCTTGTCAGCACAGAACTTAGGATCGAAAATAAAACCGACGACTGCTACCACATCTCCCCCTGGATCGGGTATACTGAGGGCATGAAACTGAACGATACGCGCTACCTGAAGTCTGTCAAGCACCCGTACTCCGTCAAGAACGTCCTGAAGTCTGGCGGCAATAACAAAAAGCTAGGCCGTAAGGTTACCAAAGGCAAGTGGAAAGGCGCTTATATCTATTCGCTAACGCTTAGAGAGCGGTTTACTTGTCCCCTTACTTGTCACCATTGGGATGACTGCTATGGGAACAATATGCCCTTTGCTCACCGTTTCCAGCATGGTCCCGATCTAGAGGATAAGCTCACGGAAGAAATTGCTGCGCTATGCTCCAAGCATGATAAGGTAGCTATTCGTTTGCACGTTCTAGGAGACTTCATGTCTGTCGGTTATGTGCGCTTTTGGGATGGGCTTATGTGCTTGCACCCTAACCTACATGTCTGGGGTTATACCGCTCGCACCGATGATATTGGGCGTGAGGTTATGGCTCTCAACCTTCGGTATCCTAATCGCTGGGCTGTTCGCATCTCTTCTAATCAAGAGTCCACCGATCCTCTCTCTATCTTTGCAGCCGAGGAATCGTTTGAGGGTCCGTCTTTCGACTGCCCTGAACAAACGGGTAAGGCCGCATCCTGTGGTGACTGTGGCCTGTGCTGGCAATCTCCCAAGACCGTTCGCTTCCTCTCTCACTGATTTTCGGGATTTGCTCTTGCCTTTTGGGGCGGGAGCCGCCGGGCGGGTGGCCCTAAGTTCTTGTCATTTCAAAACTTACCCTCAAAAATTTGCCTACATAGATTGGAGAAAGGTGCCCACGGGAGCCGATGAATAGAGTACCATACACATATGCGCCACTACGCAGAGACCGATTCCAAGGCCATCAGGGCCTCTCATGGTGGCATGGGCTTCAAGTGCCCGTGCTGCAATCGCTTTGGTATGTCTACTAAGCGTAGGCATAGGGCTAAGAAGAGCGATAGCCGTTTCGTTAGGCGTAAGCTTAACCAGAACCTTAGGAACAACAAAGGAGATAACTAATGACTAATCTAATCACTAAGGAATTCGATTGGGACGCTGCTAGTAAGCAGGTCCTTAGTAACCTTGATAATGCTAATACGGGGGCTAAAGAA
>CAZXGO010000153.1:4599-5107 GCA_964640035.1 uncultured Chitinophagales bacterium | reverse complement strand
TACGATGCAAGTCTTTTATTGAGAACCCTTGTTTAATTGATGCATTGTTGCCTTGATAATCTGATGCCTTGATTTTCTGTTGCCTTGTTTATCTGATGCCTTGATTTTCTGATGCCTTGATTTCCTGTTGCCTTGTTTATCTGTTGCCTTGTTTCATCCTTACCACCCGCTTCGTCCATTCTCCGGGCTTTACTTCGACCTGACGAAGCGTTTGTGCTTGATAGCCTGGAGCTGAAATCACAAGAGTATATGTACCTGGGTATAGGGGACGATAATAGCTTCCAGTGCCCGGTTTGGTAGTGCGTCGATCCAACTCTTCAGTTTCAATGGCCGGAGTCCACACCTGAGCCACAATAGGCGCTTCTGTTGCATCGTCAACGACCTGTACATGCAATCCTGGACCTTTAGCCCGATCTAGTAGGTAAAAAGCACCAGGGATGTTGGCTTCTACAATGCCACGCACCTCATCCGGTGGAAAAACATGTGCTCCCCTCCCAGTTTCCACGAT
>CAZXGO010000153.1:0-4589 GCA_964640035.1 uncultured Chitinophagales bacterium | reverse complement strand
ATATCTTCCATAGAGCCAGGGATAGCTTTGTCCCACCAGGGCAGCTCCGTAGGCAATATCATAGGAGCCTGAGCCATCCATTTTGGGGATGTTATCCGCAATTCCCCTGGCGATTTCCGTGAGCAGCTTGTCGTCGGGAGCCTTGAGTCCACGCCAATCCCAGGGATAAAAGATGACCTCACCCTGACTGTGATAATTGATCGACATCACCGGACGGATTCGCTCGATAAGATTACTCACCGCTACTACTTCGGATTCTGAAAATGGCTGTTCTCCACGATAACGCACGCTCATAGGATCGTCAGATCCGCCAATCCCAAAGTTGAAATCATAATTGCGATTCAGATCAATACCAAGTGGATACTTCACCGACTTCCAATCGGATGTAGCATCCCGGGCATTCTTACGCCAGCGAGGATCGATATCATTGGTTACGATGAAATGTCCATCCACGTTAATCACCGGGATGAGCCATATCTCATAGGATTTCAACCAATCCGTGATGCGCGCATCCTTGCCGTAGCCCAGAACCAAGCGTTTAATCAGTTCGAGGTTGATTTCAGGAGTAGCCAGCTCACGCGAGTGAATCGCACCAGAAAAGAATACGACCGGACGATCCTGGTCGATCGACACATCATCAGAAATTTTGACGGCATAGATATCACGCTTCCCCTGCTGTGTTTGTCCAATCACTTCTTTCCTGACCAGCTTAGGATACATAGCTGCGAGGTCATCCACCGTCTTAAGAATCTGCTCATACGTATGATAAACGGGTGAAAGCTTCATCGCTTCGCCATACATGGCACGCTTGTAAAGCACCAGCTCATCCTTGTGACTCATCACCGTTCTAAAGGGGTAACCTCGCTCGATAAGCAAATCCCGCTCTGTAGTGGATGCGATGATGTACAGATTATTTCGTACCCAGGAGATGATTTCAATACCAAGAGCACCAATAGCTGCCCGCTGAGTCTCGGAGGCCGATTCGAGGTAGAGTAACTCGGTGCGTGGATATGGATTTACATCCGTATAGTCAGAGCTCTGAGCAAAGCCCGTAACTATAGATACATTGAGGGCAATACAAAGCCCGAGTATGATTTTTTTCATGATAAACGATTTAGGAACCGGGAACTTTCGGGAATATACGATCGCCATAGGAGCCGAAGAATCATTTTTTGATTATTATCCCCTATTCCTATCACTTTAAGGAGATATGTTTATGTTCCCATCTGCGATGCCTTTCTTAAGCAAGCACCAAAGCCATCCCCTGCTTTTTTTGATTTTTTTGTTGGTATTGGGCGCTTGCTCCAACGAGAATAACTTCTACATCTCTACTACCGGTAACGATGCCTGGTCAGGCACCTTAGCCGAGCCCAATGCAGATAGTACCGACGGACCGTTTGCATCACTGGAGCGGGCTCGCCAGGCTCTACGTGAGCACAAGAATACACCTGACGTTAATGCACAATATCAGGTGATTATCCGAGCTGGCGACTACATTCTTAACGACAGTTTTGTGCTCGACAGCCTCGACTCTGGATCGGAGACAACTCCCGTAATCTGGTCGGCTGCCAAGGGAGAGCAGGTTCGCCTTATTGGTGGTCAATCCATCACTGGTTTTACTCCTATTAAAGACGCAGAGGAGCTGGCACGCTTGCCCGAAATTGCCCGCTCAGAGGTCGTCGTGGTCGATCTGGGTGCTCAAGGCATCACTGACCTGGGTGAAATCACACCGCGTGGTGGGCCCAGCCTTGAGCTTTTCTTCAAAGAGGAGCGTATGCAATTGAGTCGCTGGCCCAACGAAGGTTTTGTTCAGATCGAAGAAGTCCCACAAACAGGATCGCTCGTCTATGCGGGCGACCCTCCTCACGTGCGGCATGATCGAATTGTTGGACGCCATTATGGTCGCTTCAACTATAGCGAGGATGCCCCCTCACGCTGGACAAAAACCCATCAGGTCATCCTGCATGGCTATTGGACCTGGGATTGGTTCGATGAGTTTGTGAAGATCGATCGAATCGATCCGATGAAGAAGGAGATCTGGCCTGCCGAGGGGATGTCCCGATACGGCTATACCAAAGAGCAACGCTTTTATGCCATGAACATCCTGGAAGAACTCGATCAACCCGGCGAGTGGTATCTGGATCGCGAGGCAGGTCTACTTTATTTTTGGCCTCCATCTCCAATCGAGGAGGGAGACGTAGTTGTTTCTCTTCTTGAAAAGCCATTGCTCGTTCTGGATAACACCAGCAATATCACATGGGAGGGGATCAGCCTGGCATACAGTCGTGGAAATGCCATCGAAATTAATGGTGGGAAGAATGCCATCATCACAGAGTGTACGGTTACTCTTATTGGCGGAACAGGTGTGATCATCCGCGGTGGATTTAAACATACCGTAGATTCCTGCGATATCCACCATATCGGTGGAGCCGGAATGGAAGTAAATGGTGGAGACCGAAAAAGCCTTACACCGGGCGAGCACCAGATCACAAACAACCATATCCATCATTACAGTGGATGGGTACGTACCTACCTTGGAGCCATCAACCTGAACGGGGTTGGCAATCGAATAGCGAACAACCTGATTCACGACGCCCCGCATACGGGGATATTATTGAACGGGAATGAAAATATCATTGAGTACAATGAGCTCCACCGTCTGGCACAGCAAACGGGTGATGTCGGTGCCTTTTACATCGGTCGCGACTGGACCCAGAGGGGCAACGTTATTCGCCATAATTATTTTCATGATTTGGAAGGACCAGGATTGCACGGGGTGATGGCCGTCTACCTGGATGATTGGGCCAGTGGTACCATCATCTATGGGAATATTTTCTATCGTTCGGGTCGATCCGTGTTTGTAGGAAGTGGTCGCGATAATCTGATCGAGAATAATGTCTTCATTGAATGTGAGCCATCCGTGCATTTTGATGTGCGTGGACGCAGTTGGGCGGTCTACTACTTTGACAAAAACAACCCCTTATATGTAAATACGCTTTTTGACCGTATGGAGGCAATGAATTATACTCAGCCTCCATACAGCGAGCGGTATCCGGAGCTTTTGAACTATTATCAGGACGAGCCTGATCTGCCAAAAGGCAACAAAGTACTTCGAAATGTATCGTATGGCGGTACCTGGACCAACCTGATCGAAGGGGTGGATTTCAAGATGGTTGAGTATCGGGATAACCTCATTGCTGATCCAGTGGTGGCTACCTGGGAAAGAGCCGTCGGGGCACCACAGGAAGTCTATGTCAATGGGGATACACTCATCGCACGCGAACTAGACGGGAATGTCATTATGCAAGGCAATCCAGGATTTATGGATCTGGAAAACCTTGACTTCCGCCTTCGAAAGGACTCTCAGGCATTCAAGATGGGATTTAAACCCATCCCAGTAGAGAAAATCGGCCTCAAGAGAGCATCTTAATAACAAAAAGGAAATGCATTCCTAACCCCTCCCCTCCCCCTCAACTCCTCAATCTTCAACTCTTCAACCTTCAACTCTTCATTTCTTCTTATCTTTTGCGCTTTTGGTCTTCACTTACATGCTATGAACAATTTCTATAAACGAACTTTCGGTGTATTCTCTATCCTATCACTATTTTTTCTCACGTTTTTAAGCACGCAGGCACAACAAACCCTTTTCCCTGGGGTTACCGGCAACGCCCTGATCGATAGCCTTCGCAAGCATTATAAGCCTAGCTTTGTAGCCAGTTACGATGTAGCGCGCGATTCTATGTTTAAAAGCTTTAACTACGAGGCAGGAGGAATCGAGTGTTTTTACACGGGTAATATCGTTAAAGTGAGTCAATCTAATGCTCGTGTGGAAGCTCAAAATGCCGGATATAACACCGAACACATTTGGCCAGTCTCCAAATTTATCGGTCGGGGCAATCCCTATTCTGACTTGCATCACCTGCGCCCTACGAAAGCCGATGTAAATGCCTCTCGAAACAATTACCGATTCAAGGTCTTGAACCCATCCGAAGTGACCACCTTCTGGCGCGAAGCTGTGAGTCAGTCAAGCATCCCCTCCGGTAATTTGGGTGAGTGGAGCAAAACGAAAAAAGGGGAAACCTTTGATGATTCCTTCTTCGAACCTCGTGACGTGTCAAAAGGCGACGTAGCCCGGGCCAAATTCTATTTCTACACCATGTATGAAACTGAAGCTTTGGCTGCCGATCGGGATTATTTTACCTCTCAAATGAACACCTTGCGCCAGTTTCATGAAAAGGATCCCGTCGACGGTATGGAATACGTGAGAACCTTAAAAATTGGCCGTATGCAGTCGGGTAAGGAAAATCCCTTCGTCCTCGACAGTACCCTGGTGAGGCGTGCCTTCTTTACAAATTACACCGGTCCAGTGGTTCCTCCAACTCCAGCTGGTCGTTTTATGACCGAATACACTTTTTCGGGCACATCTAGCTGTAATGACGAAGATTTAGAACCAAATCGACAGAATCCGGGCATCACCTTTAGCAATTTCTTCCGAAAGGGGGTAAATTGTAACCTCGTTGCCAATGCCTTCAACTCAAACACTCAAACACTCTTTAAAAAGGAAAATATTATGGATTTTTCAAAACTTA
>CAZXGO010000152.1:0-5200 GCA_964640035.1 uncultured Chitinophagales bacterium | reverse complement strand
CGGATACGGCTTCGAAAAGTGGGTGTGTTATCGAAGCTATCGTTGAGGCGAAGGACTAGATCTCCGCCCCAGAAACCAGCTTCAATACGATGTTTTGAGCTTGCCTGATATTCAAAGTCGGCCTTAAGAGACAAGTCATATACATTGTTTTTTCGCTCAATATTGGTGCCTCCAATGGTTATTACCGGTTCACTGAAATACCTGGATCCCGTAGCGGTGAAATTCGAAAAGAGCTTGTCACTAAAGATATGTGTCCAGTTTAAGCTGGCAGTCCGATTACCATAGAGTAAATCAAATTTTGAGTCAGCAGCAAAGGGGAAGAGAACCTTATCCTGACCTCCATAAAATGCCAGGCTTAATTTGTCATTATCGCCAGCATCAAAATTGATTTTACCATTTACATCGTAGAAGTAGAATCGGTCGGGAACATTTGTATCGGTGGTTTTTAGGATAGCCAATATGGGATCGATCGTAGAGCGACGGGCGGCAAGCATGTAGGAGCCTTTTTCATAGGGCCCTTCGACAGCTACTCGGGATGCCAACAGGCCTACTGTAGCTGTTCCCTCAAATTCGTTGCGGTTGCCATCTTTGTTGTAGATATCCAAAACGGAGCCCAATCTTCCTCCATATGTAGCAGGGTAGCCCCCTTTATATAGGCGTACATCTTTGATAGCATCTGGATTAAAGGTCGAGAAGAATCCAAAAAAATGACTTGGATTGTACACCGTGGTGCGATCGAGCAGAATCAAGGTCTGATCAGGACTTCCTCCACGAATATAGAGTCCACTGGAAAAATCAGATGCGGCTTTTACCCCAGGCAGTAGTTGGATGCTGCGAAATACGTCGGCTTCCAAGACAGAAGGAAGTTCTTTGATCAGATTCACCTGAATTTGGCTCACACCCAGATTGCGTGATTCTTCCTTATATGTCTCATCTACTACTACCACTTCGCCGAGCAGAAGATCTTCAGGTTCAAGGTTGATGTCGAGGCGAATGTTTTGCTCCTCACTCAGGCTTATTTCTCGTTTATAAAGCTTAAATCCTATATAACTAACCCTTATCGTATACGTTCCTGCATCCAAATTCGTGATAGAATAATACCCGGACGAATTCGTAGCGGCTCCTTTATTTGTTCCTTCAAGGACTACGTTTACAGAGATGAGGGTTTCACCATTTTTAGCATCTCTAACATATCCATTAACAGACGCTTTTTGAGCAAATGATTCAAGTGGGCTCAACAAAAGGGCAAATAAAAAGATGATGAATAAGCCTGATTTGAAAACCATCGTTTGTAGATTCATAGTTTTTTTGTGCAGGTAAAATGGCGAATATCAGCAGTGTACGTTCAATCAGGAAAAACAGTTTCGCTAGTAAAACTTTTTCAGCAGTTTATCGTATGATAAAAGGATATGCCGACAGGAATTTCCCCCTGATTTTTGTATACTACCCATGGCTATTAGATCACCTAAACACAGGATCGCGATGAAACGTTTGTACCTTCTTGTCTTCTTTCTGTTAGCGCCTTTCATGGCCTTTAGTCAGGAAGCGCGGGATGTATATGTTATTTACATCGATGGTCCAATCGATAATGGACTTGCCACCTATGTGGATCGCGGGGTCAAAGCAGCTGTTGAGGGTAATGCACGGGGGATTCTGTTTCATGTCGATACATTTGGGGGACTCGTTGACGCCGCCGATCGAATCCGCAAGACGATTCTGGATGCTCCCATCCCCACGGTTGCTTTCATTGACAAGAATGCAGCTTCAGCAGGAGCTCTCATCTCTCTGGCCTGTGATTCCATTTTTATGGCACCGGGGGCCTCCATTGGAGCTGCCACTGTTATAGAGGGTGCGGATGGTGCGAAGGCTTCCGAGAAGATGCAAAGCTATATGCGAGGACTCATGAGAGCAACGGCTGAGGCGAATGGTCGTGATCCACGTATCGCAGAAGCTATGGTTGATGAAACCATAGCTATCGAAGGCATTATAGAAGAAGGTAAACTTCTCACATTGAGTACCAGTGAAGCCATCACATTCGGCATTGCCGATGCTGAAATGGAGTCGATGACCCAAGTTCGAGCTCAGATGAACTGGTCAGATGCAGCCAAAATTGACATCAAGGAATTATGGATGGAATCCTTATTGCGTTTTCTAGCAAATCCTATTGTGAGTAGTATTTTGATGCTAATGATGCTTGGGGGTTTATATTTTGAGCTTCAAACCCCTGGATTTGGCTTTGCCGGTTCAATTAGTGCCGTGGGCGCTCTTTTATTTTTTTCACCGCTCTACATCTTGGGACTCGCTGAAAGCTGGGAAATCGTGCTATTTGTGATTGGAGTAATCCTTTTGGTTGTGGAGTTATTTATCGTACCGGGATTTGGTTTTGTGGGTATAAGTGGCGTATTAGCCATTATTTTTAGTCTCGGAGCCGCTCTGGTAGGGAATGTTGGATTGGATTTTCCAGAATTAGAACTTATTTCACAGGCGATTTGGACCTTAGCCATTACGCTGATTCTTACGATTCTATTGATCAGTTCGCTAGCCCGCTATTTGCCCGAAAATCGCTTATTCAATAAACTTGTCTTATCAGAATCGACCGATACAGCATCTGGGTATATGACCTATACAGAGCATGACGATTTGGTTGGCTTGCAGGGTACAGCGTTAAGTACACTTCGGCCGGCTGGAACAGTTCTCATTGAGGGGAAACGCTACGATGTAGTAAGCGATGGAGATTTTATCGACAAAGGAAACGAAGTAAAGGTTGTCGAAGTAGTCGGCGGTAAAGTTATTGTAAGCAAGCAATCATAACGTACTAACGCATTTATATACTCTAATACAAACACTATGGAAGCTCTTTTAGGATCTGGTTTTCTCATTCTCATCATTCTAGGGGTTCTGCTATTCTTTTATTTTGTGCCCATCGGCTTATGGGTCACGGCGTTCTTCAGCGGGGTCCGTGTCTCCATCTTTAGAGATCTGATTGGGATGCGCTTACGTAAAGTGTCACCAGGACCCATTGTACGGGCTATGATCACGGCTACTAAAGCAGGGTTAAAACTCAATATGTCCAGTTTAGAAGCCCACTATCTTGCCGGTGGTAATGTGAACAAGGTGGTGCGTGCTCTCATATCGGCTGATAAAGCCAATTTGGGTTTGACCTTTGAAAAAGCCGCTGCTATTGATCTTGCCGGACGAGATGTATTCGAAGCCGTGCAAATCTCTGTTAATCCAAAGGTGATTATCACCCCGCTCATTACGGCTATGGCCAAAGATGGTATTCAGGTCAGAGCGATGGCCAAGGTTACAGTGCGCGCGAACCTGGATCGACTGGTGGGAGGTGCGACTGAAGAAACCATCCTCGCTCGTGTAGGTGAGGGGATTGTTACCACGATTGGTTCAAGCGATACGCACAAGCGTGTGCTTGAGAATCCTGATTCCATCTCAAAAGTAGTTCTTGAAAAAGGCTTGGATAGTGGAACGGCTTTTGAAATCTTATCGATCGATATCGCTGATGTGGATGTAGGAGAAAACGTAGGTGCTAAACTGCAAACGGATCAGGCTGAGGCTGATCTTAAAGTTGCCCGTGCTAAGGCTGAAGAGCGTCGCGCCATGGCCGTTGCTTTGGAGCAAGAGAATAAGGCTCAGATTGAAGAGATGCGTGCTCGTGTGGTTAAAGCCGAAGCACAGGTTCCGGAAGCCATTGCCGCTGCTTTCCGTGAAGGCAAATTGGGTGTGATGGACTATTACAATATGAACAACGTGATCTCAGATACTGAGATGCGGAAAAGCATCGCCGACGAAGGCAAGAAGAAGAAAGAATAAGAGGTAAAAGGGTTGAGGGTGAACTTAAAGGTCCTCAACTCTAATTTTTATATCGAGGCCCTTTTTAATGAGGGAATCCAAAAAGGCTTGGTGAGGAACGATATGTTCGGGAGCATAGACGCCTCCTTTACCTTTGAGATGACCCTCAACAATAAACTCGGCCATCACCATTACAGGAATCGCTGTGCAAGCCATAATGGCGGAAATGCCCTCAGTGGGTGATTCATGGAAGAGTTCGACATCCAACTTACGTTCTTTCCCCTGAAAGGTGCCATCCACCAGAACCTTGCCTACCACGAAATCTTTTCCTCCTGAAGGCATTTTGCGGGAAACCTGACGGATGAGCAGATCCCGGAAGGTTAAGCTGGTACGGATATCAATGATTTGTTTTGAATCGAATCCTAGTAGAAACAGTGCTTTGAAGATGTCGCGATGACCTTTGTAGCGTACTGTTTTGAAATCCAGATGATCCACTTTGCCTTCAAGTTCACGGGCAAGGGTGGTTATACGGCTACTTACGTAAAAGGACTCGAGTTCACCAAGATCTGGGCGTGATCTAAAACTTAGCGTTTCGTAACCATCAAGGGCATTCACATAACATGCTTTACCATCCTGGATAATTAATGGCTTCTCGATATATTCGTCGATGAGTCCGATCGGGGAAAAACCTAGCTGGTAGTTGAGCGGCGGTATGGGTTCGACCGGTAATCCGGCAGCGCGCATTCGGATTGCGTTAACCTTATCGAATTTATCCATGCCTAGCATGACCATCACATTCAGCATGCCCGGGGCTAATCCACAGTTTGGTATAATCCATTTTTCGGCCATCACAGCCTCCTCATGGAGTGTTTTTTGAGACTCGAACATCCCATCTCTACCTCCTAAATCGATGTAGTGAATACCGATTTTTAGGGCTAGTTGAGTTAGATCCAGATTGAATTTCGCCGGAAGTGCTGAGATAAGTACATCAAAGCCTTTCAGAAGCCCAATGATGGTATTCTCTTTTTCGATACTCAGCTTATAGGTCACCAAGACAGGATTATTGATGGTCTCTTCGATCTCGGTGAGGGCAATGCCGTTGCTGTCGATTAAAACCAGACTCTCCGTTTTGGGATTATCCGAAAAGAGTTTTACCAACGCGGTACCCACAGTACCTGCTCCTAGGATGGCGATTTTCATAGATGAACTTGAATGGGATTTTGGGCTGTAGTGGTCAAGAGGAAATATAAGGAAGATTGAAGAGTTGAAGATTGAAGAGTTGAAGAGTTGAAGAGTTGAAGATTGAAGAGTTGAAGAGTTGAAGAGTTGAAGAGTTGAAGATTGAAGAGTTGAAGATTGAAGATTGAAGAGGTGGAGAAGGTGGAGGGTATCAGTA
>CAZXGO010000151.1:0-5233 GCA_964640035.1 uncultured Chitinophagales bacterium | reverse complement strand
CAATCTGATGTATTTAATATGGCCACGCCTGTTAACTATGAACTTGGTCCGGGTGATCTTGTACAGTTGGTAGTCTATGGTCAGCAAGAATTTTCTGATGAATTAGAAGTTAGTAGAGAAGGAGCAATTAATGTTGAAAATGTTGGGCTGGTAAAAATTGGAGGCATGACTATTGAGGCGGCATTGGTCAAACTTAAACAGACTATGCAAAGGGCATACCCTACTCTTTCTTCAGGTAGCTCTAAACTTAGCTTAACCTTGAGCGAAATCAGAACAATTCATATAACTGTTGTAGGCGCAAATAGATCTGGCACTTTGGATATTCCCTCTCTTTTTAGTGTATATGGTGCCTTGTCAAAAGCAGGAGGACCCACCAATATGGGATCATTCCGTAATATTGAATTAGTTCGCAATAATTCAGTAATTAAAATAATTGATCTTTACAAGCTATTGGCTAAAGGTGATCAAACTGATAACATAAGATTAAAAGACAATGATGTAATTCGTATTCCTGCCTATACTAACCGTGTTGAACTAAGCGGTCAAATTAAGCGTCCTGGTCTATATGAAGTATTGCCAAATGAAACCTTTGATGATATTCTTTCTTTTGCAGGTGGATTTGATGATACAGCCTACACTGCCTCAGTAAAAGTAATTCGTAAAAATGAGCGTGAAAGAGAAGTAAAAGATCTCCCAGCATCTCTATTCAAAAGCTTTATTCCTTTTACAGGCGACCAATACCTAGTGGCAAGAATTTTAGAACGCTATACCAACCGCATCAGCGTAACAGGAGCGGTATTTCGCCCCGATATCTACGAATTTGTTCCAGGTATGAAAGTAGCTGATTTGATTTCAAAAGCAGATGGTACCACTGAGGATGCTTTCTTAGAAAGGGCTTTGTTGGTTCGTCAAAAAGATGACCTTACCAGGGAAATGAAATCAATCAATCTTTTGAAAGCTATGCAAGATGATCCAGCACATAATCTTCCTTTGAAGAAAGAAGACGAATTGCTGGTAAGCTCAATTATAGATCTAAAAGATAGTTTGTGGATTACATTGCAAGGTGAAGTACATATGCCAGGTGAATATTTTTTTATTGAAGGATTGACTTTAAAAGGTTTGATTTTACAAGCAGGGGGTTTTACAGATGCCTCTTCTGCAAATATTGAAGTAGCACATATGATTGCTAGAGAAGCTGTTGAAGAAAATGATCTTAGATCTAGTTTGATTGAAAATATAAAGCTTACAGATGCGCTTACATTAAGCGAATTGGATATTCCATTGAAACCTTATGATGTGGTTACGGTAAGGAAAAAGCCAGCCTATAATAAGGTGGAAACAGTATTGGTAGTTGGGCAAGTTCAATTCCCTGGTCCGTATGCATTGAATACCGCCAACGAACGTGTTAGTGATTTATATAACAGGGTAGGTGGAATTTTGCCAACAGCTAATTTAGCTGGTGCTTACTTGAAAAGGTTTAAAACTGAAGATGAACGCAAACGAGTTGCTGAGGATGCTCGTCGTTTACAGTCACTTTTTTCTGATTCTGCATCTCGTATTATAAAGGATGTAGAAAAAGAATACGATAAGATTCCCTTAGATATGCAGGTGATTTTGAAAAATCCAGGCTCAACAGCAGATGTGGTGCTGAAATCAAGAGATGAATTAATCATTCCTAAAATTGATGATCAAGTGAGAATAAGTGGATCTGTTTTGCAATCCACTCAGGTACCTTATCAGTCTGGTAAAAATTTTAAATCTTACATCTCATCCGCAGGTGGATTTTCTAAAGATGCATGGAGGCGTAGCGCCTATATTGTATATGCTAATGGTAAAGCTGCGACCACCAAGAAGTTTTTAATATTTAGGAATTATCCCAAGGTGAACCCAGGTGCAGAAATAATTGTGCCACAAGAACCGCCGGCGAAAGTAAAAATATCTCCTACAGAGTTCATTGGTATATCAAGTGCAATAGCGTCTCTTGCAGCAGTTGTAATTACCTTATTGCGCTTATAATTTGAAAAAAGAGTACTCATTGTCTTTCATGATACGAATAATCATTTTTAGTCTCGTATGTAACTTGACTATACTGCATTCAAATGCTCAGTCAATTACAGTTACTCCTTTTTCAATTGATGATGATTTGAGGTTTCTTAAACTTCAAGGTAAACTACCCGAGGAACTTAGTTTGAATATTCGACCAATGGGATTAGGCAATAAATACACCCTAGATTCATTGTATAAGCATATAGCAGGTGAAAAAGAACAGCCATTAAAACAGCCAGAAATCAAATTTTGGGGTAAAGCAGGAAAAATAGGATTACTGCCTGTGTCTACTGTAAATAAATACACAAGTCACCACCCCTATGGATGGTCTGATGGAGCTCTTTTCCCAGCAAATGGCTTTCAAACTTTGTTTTCTGCTGGTGCTTATCTTAAACTGGGACCACTCTACATACAGGTAAAACCAGAGGTATTGTATGCAGAAAATAAACCTTATGAAAGAGCCCAAAATTATGGTGCAAATGTTTTCAAAGGTGCCTACAAGAAAATACTACCAGGTCAAACACGTATTGCTTTGAATTTTGGTCCACTTAGTTTGGCAGCCTCTTCAGAGAATCTTTGGTGGGGGCCCGGACAATATTCAGCTATCATGATGAGTAACAATGCCCCTGGTTTTCCACATTTAAGTTTTAGTACCAATCGTCCATTGAAAACGGCTATTGGTAGCTTTGAGTGGCAAATTATTGGTGCGGAAATTCAGGACATACAATATCAACCGGATGAGTTCAGGTATTTAACAAATTATAGTAGTGTGTATAGGCCTTTTGTTGATTCAATTGATAATAAAAAGTATATGAATGGTGTAGGGCTGTCCTATCAACCTATTTTTTTGAAAGGGGTGTCAGTAGGAATTACAAGGACTTTCGTCAGTTCGGTGTTGAACTTGAATAATAACCTCCTTAAAAACGAAGGGTTTACAGGGGCTTATCTTCCCATACTAGGAAAATTATTTAAAGACAAATATGTAGACGATAATGCGCGGAAATGGAACCAATTGGCATCTTTATTTTTAAGAATCAATTTCCCTAAATCAAAAAGTGAAGTTTATGTGGAATATGGATGGAATGATCACAAATGGAACATTCGTGATATGATGATGTCACCCCCCCATTCTGCTGCCTATCTTGTTGGCGTTAAAAAGTTATTCGACTTGGGAAGAGGTAAAACCTTAGATGTTACGCTTGAACATAATCAAATGGAACAGTCACCAGATTATTTGGTTAGAGATGCTTATCTGTGGTATATCCATTGGTATAAATCTGATTACTCTCATTCAAGTCAAGTACTTGGTTCAGGAATTGGTTTTGGTGCAAATGCTTTTACAGCCTCATTCATACTTAAAAAAGGATATAGCCAATTGGGTTTAATTATGGAAAGGGTACAGCGTGATCCTACCTATTATGCTACCAGATGGACTGATTTAAGTCTAGGTATTATTGGAAGAAAGAAAATCAATAATTTTTTAATTAATACGAGGATCAGTGGCATACAGTCAGTTCATTATGCTTGGGAAGGGAATCGAAATCGATTTAACCTAATGGGACTTGTTGGAATTAGTTATTTCTATTGATGCGTGATTTAAAGTTTATTTTTTTGTACAGATTTTATTTTATTCTTTCTCTTCTTTTTGTTCAAACGTCAATTAAAGTATTGGCTCAGTCTACTTTGGCTGTAATGAATAATCCCTTAGAAGAAATTTTTAGAAGAAAACAACTTATCAATGATTCTAGTGAATATCATTTAAATGATGTTTCCTTTACAGTTAGACCCATCACCTTAAGAAATTCAGATAGTAAGAATAAACAATTTGAGTTTGCAGTATTGCCTGTTCAGTTTATTCAACAATTTAATTCTCACCGGCCTTTGCATTATACAGATGGCTCGATGTTCCATGCCCGGGGTTGGCAGTTTAATTATTCTGCTGGTATAGAAATGAAATACAAAGGATTTACAGCAAGACTAAGGCCGGAATACAACTGGGCTTTCAATGCGCAGTTTCCTACATTCCCTACAGATCATTTTAATATACTTTGGAAATTTAAATATGAGTGGCTCAATAAAATTGATTTGCCTGAACGCTATAAAGATGAACCTATTAGAAGGTTTTTTGGTGGACAATCAAAATTGCAATACGCGTTTAAAGGACTGGCAATAGGAGTTTCTACTGAAAACCTATGGTGGGGGCCAGGCCGTTATAACTCACTTTTGATGAGTAACAATGCGCCAGGGTTCTTACATTATTCTTTTCATAGCGAACAGCCATTAAAAACACCTCTTGGATCTTTTGAGTGGCAAATTATATCAGGAACAATAAATGCTTCAGGCACTGATCCCTTAGAGCCATTACGCTCTTTTGGTGGTCAGTTCTTGTATAAGCCAAAAAACAGCAATGGAGATAGAATTTTAACTGGTGGCGTTTTTTCATGGCAACCTAAAATATTAAAAGGACTTTTTGTTGGTGCAGATCTCATGAGTATACGCTATTTCAATAGTGCTAAAAAGCAAACAGCAAAGATGGGTTCTATTTTTACAAGGCTTGTCCTCCCAAATGATCATGCTGAAGTTTATGTGCAATACGGAAGGTCTGATAAATTTGCCTCTCCACTTAATCTTTTTCGAAACGGAATACCCCGTGGTTATCTTGCAGGTGTAAGAAAATTATTTCCACTTCATACTTCAAAAGCTAAGGATGATTATATGCAAATTGGCATTGAAGTCATACATCTTCAAGCACCGAATCTTAGGTTAATTAACAATGCACAAAGTTGGTACACAGATAGTGCTATACGTCATGGGTTTACACATATGGGACAAGTACTAGGCGCACCGGTTGGCCCGGGTGGTAATGCACAACGTATAGAAGTATCATGGGTAAAAAAACAAAATAGAATCGGCATTGAATTAGAGCGGTTATTACATAATCCTGATTTCTATTATCGCTACAACTATAATTCTGGATCTCGAGATTTCAATCGTCAATGGGTTGATTTAATGGCTTCATTGGTTTGGAATTTCCCAATTAAAAATTTAATGGTTTTCGGACAACTCTCCTATGTCAGATCCATCAACTACCAATGGAAAGCACTTATTCCAGGGGCAATTGATTATCTCAACTATTTTGATAATGGGTGGGATGAGATTAATCTTCACGGGAGGGTTGGAATTTTGA
>CAZXGO010000150.1:2761-5261 GCA_964640035.1 uncultured Chitinophagales bacterium | reverse complement strand
TAGTGTTTTGCAGGCCTTCGTCTTCGTACTGCTGTCTGCAATTTATTTTGAAGTTGCCATGAGTGAAGCTCACTGATCGGCCCTTCGTTCTGTTCCGTACACGCTCTTACTGTTCTCAACCAAAAGGAAGTTCCATGAACAAAAGACTCATGTTGGTCCTGTTTCTGATGCTGCTGGCAGCTCCGCTGTACGCCCAAGAGTATGGTGAATTGGCCACCTTCGGCTTTGCCATGGGTGCAGGTGTGGCGATCTCCTTTGCCGCTCTCGGTGGTGGAATCGGTCAAGGCATTTGTATGCGCGGCGCCCTCGAAGGCATCGCCCGCAACCCAAATGCCTCCGGTAAGATCTTCACCCCGATGATTATCGGCTTGGCGTTGATCGAATCCCTCGTGATTTACGCACTCGTGATCGCCTTCATTCTGCAAGGTAAGGTCTAAATTGTCACTGGGCAGGTTTCGTGGGAAGCCTGCTCAGTTCCTGCTTCCCACATTCCACACCCGCTGACACAACCTCCTCACAAAAACTGACCCATGCCTGATATTGCCTGGGGTTCCTATACGATGCTGGCGATTGGTTCCCTGATTGGACTCTTTGCTGCCTATCGAATTCTGTTGCAGGGCTTCAGCTTGCTCTTCTGGGTACTACTGCTGACTGGTGGTGCGATCACCTTCGGACTCGGTGCCCAGTCACTGGGAGAGGACAACTTCCTGAGTGAGTACCTGCCACTGGAAGCTCTTGAGAACCTGGAGAGTAAGGACTTTACGGAGCAACTCCAAAACCTTCCACAGGAAGCCCGCGGCCAGATCCGTGCTCTCTGCGAACAGCTCTGAGTCCACCCACTGGCGTAGCCGCTTGGCTCCGACCCCCAGCGGTTATTTGCACCTCGGCAACGCCTGCAACTTCCTGCTGACCTGGCTCTGGATTCGCCATCTCGGTGGGGAACTGTGGCTCCGAATCGATGACCTGGATCAAGCTCGGGTACGTCCTGAATACGTCGAAGACATCTTCCAGCAACTGGACTGGCTTGGACTGGATACTGATCAGGGCCCTCGCAGTGTGGCTGCACTTCAACAAAGCTGGTCCCAGCAGCTGCGTACGGAGCGCTACCTATCCGCCTTGACAACACTCAAAAATACTGGAGCACTCTATCGCTGCACCTGTAGTCGTCGCCAGTGGCAGGCTCTGGTTGGTGAAGAAGGACGCTATCCGGGAACCTGTCGTCATCAACAGCACTCTGCCGAACAACCCGGTAGTTGGCGGATTCGGCTACCAGCAGCAGCTACGGTGTGTTGGCAGAATTGGCCAAGTGGTCGGGAAGAACTGGATCTCACAGACGAGATGGGCGATTTTGTGATCCAACGTCGTGACGGACAAGTCGCCTACCAGCTGGCGTCCTGCGTGGATGACCTTGACTGGCAGATGAACCTGCTGATCCGTGGTGTGGACCTGCGACCCTCCACCGCTGCCCAGTCTCATCTGCTTCGACTGCTGGAACCCGAACGAACACCTCCGGTTGTGCTACACCACTCACTGCTGACCGATGAGGGCAATCGTAAATTTTCCAAGTCGGATGGCGCCTTGTCTTTACATATACTGAAAGAACAGGGATACACACCGGCAGCAGTCTATCGCAGCTGTGCTCGCTGGCGGGGCTGGCCCGAGGCCTCCAACGTGCAGTCCCTGAACGATCTTCAACAATCCTTTGTCCTTGCTCTCAAACAGGAACCATGACCATTGCCGCTCCGATTGCCAACTCCCTCCAACGTGCCTCCTGGATCCGCCAGATGTTCGAAGCCGGCGCCCGACTCAAGCAGCAGTATGGGGCCGACCAGGTCTTTGACTTCTCGCTTGGTAACCCGATCCTCGAACCTCCTGCCAAGGTACACGAGACCCTGCACGCCCTGCTTGATGACCCAGCCCCCGGACACCATCGCTACATGCCCAACGGAGGCTTTGCTGCGGTGCGGGAGTACTTGGCCAACGAGCTGAAGGAAGAGCAGGATCTGCCTTTTGTAGCTGCAGACGTGGTGCTCTGCGTTGGTGCGGGAGGAGGACTGAACGTGGTCGCCAAGGCCTTGCTGGAACCAGGAGATGAGGTCGTTGCGCTGGCACCCTACTTCGTGGAGTACGGCTTCTATGTGCAGAATCACGGAGGAGTGTTGACCGTGGCCAAGACTCGGCAGGAGGATTTTCTACCCGATCTGGACGCGCTGGAAGCGGTGATGACTCCAAAAACCAGGGCGATCATTGTCAACTCGCCCAACAACCCAACCGGTGTGGTCTATTCACAGGAGGTACTCGATGAGCTTGGTGCCTGGTTACGCACCCAGGAGCAGCGTTTTGGTCGTCCGATTTACCTGATCGCTGATGAACCTTACCGCAAGCTGCTTTTTGATGAGGTGACCAACGGCTCCGTACTCAAGGCTCATCCCCACTCGATCCTGATTACTTCGCACTCCAAGGACCTGGGACTGGCCGGAGAGCGGATCGGCTACATCGC
>CAZXGO010000150.1:895-2751 GCA_964640035.1 uncultured Chitinophagales bacterium | reverse complement strand
CTGCGTGGAGTACAGGTCGATATCGGCTTCTATCAGCAGTTGCGCGATCAAGTCTGTGGCTTGATGGAAGAAGTCGGAATTTCTTGTGTGCGGCCCCAGGGAGCATTCTATTTGTTCCCGCAGGCGCTGGAGGAAGATGACGTGGCCTTCGTGCGCCGAGCCCAGGAAGAAAAGATTTTGCTGGTACCCGGCTCCGGCTTCGGCTGGCCCGGTTGCTTTCGGCTCTCTTACTGCTGTCCGAGTTCGGTCATTGAGAATTCGCGAGAGGCCTGGTTACGATTGGTAGAGAGTTATCGGTAGGCAGTAGATTTTTAAATGTACCCCCTCATCCGGCCTCGCGGCCACCTGTTCCCTGATGGAACTGTGATGGTGAATAATCTTCTACGGAGTTCTTTCTTGCTCAGTTAGATTTTTCTTCACCCAACTCGGCAAAGTTTGAAATCCTGACAGTACCTTCGGGGAAGCGTGCAATCACTTCCAACTCTCCCCCCATTGCCTCAATGTGACTGCGTAGGATGGAGATGTACATATCAGTTCGCTTTTCTATCCTAGCAATTGTGGGTTGCTGAACATGTAGTGCAGAGGCCAAGTCCTTTTGGGACAATCCCCGGGCCTGGCGCAACTCCCGGAGGGGCACGGCTTTCAGCAGTGTACGAGCTTTGCTCCTAGCACGCTCCTGCGATTCAGGAGACATTCGTGCACGCAAGTCTGAGAATTTTCTCGCCATTGATTATCTCTCCTTCCGAAGTTTGCTGTTTTCTTTCACCCACTCGTCCTATCACGCTTTGTCTTACCTTGGATCGCCGCGGGTCTGTGACCCTCGCGATGACGTTCATAGTCGATTTCGTCACTGCGAGGAGGGAGTAGCCCGACGCGGCAGTCCACTTATGGATCGCCACCTTGTTCCTGCTTGTTCCCTGCCCGTAACTCGTGCTAAGTTCATCCAAGTGTTCTGCATAAATTCTATCTGCCAGTGGCACATTCGTCTCATACCAGCGATCATCTCCTGTCTTGTCACCACCAATCAAGAGGATTGCGCTGCGGCGTGGATCAAAAGCGTAGAGCGTACGATTGGTGATTTCTAGATCTCGTCAGCCAAAAACCTTAACCCCACCGGAGAGAGAATCACACAAGCAGTGGGTGAGGGTAATTCAACAGCTCGCTAGTAGTCCTCGTAGAGCATCATTCCGTCGGGAGCCTCTGGGTTCGGGATCAACCGCTGTTGGCCACAATCCACCACCAGGTCCAGGGCTTCCAAGACAAGCTGCCCCAGCAGCAACGGGGCCCCTTCTGGCTTGGCTACGCAGCTGAACACATCATCGCGATCCCCCACCTGGACACGCAACTCTCCATACAGTTGCCGCTCCTGCCGACTGCCATCGGAGAGTGTCACGGTCACCTTGCGTGTAGGAGGCAACCCCAGCTGTTCAATAATCGACAAAGGCAGACCAACCGCTCGGGCTCCCGTATCAACAATCAATTCCTGCTCCTGTTGACGCACCTGGTCCACGACGATTCGACCATCTGCCAGCCTCGTCAAATCCTGGTTGTTGCGTAACCACGCCTTGGTCACTACCTTGCCCATGCTTCCTCCTTGTTGGTGAGTGTAGGCCTCCACAGCTACTCAGTGCTTCCACCATTCCTACAAAATTCCACCACGTTGTTCAAGGAATTGGAGTTTCTCCGGTCTTGGTCAACAAATTCCAACAATCCCCTCATCCGGCCTAGCGGCCACCTGCTCCCAACAGAGAAAATAAAGAATTTAGCCGATTTTTCTGAAAACCCTCGCCCATTTTTTGGGAGAGGGGGGACCAGCAGCGCTGGTGGGTGAGGGCCACAACACAGGCTGCTCCGTT
>CAZXGO010000150.1:0-885 GCA_964640035.1 uncultured Chitinophagales bacterium | reverse complement strand
CGCCCATTTTTTGGGAGAGGGGGGGCCACGTTAGTGGTGGATGAGGGACAATATAAAGGCTGCTCCGTTCACTGAAAAGCCCAGCTTGACTGATCCAGGCTTTCCACTCAAAGTATACACCACTAATATACATTACACGGAGAAAACCATGGTACGCACACAAATTTACCTGACCGAACAAGAACAATCTGCGCTTCGGCAACTGTCTCGACAGTTCAAACAAAGCCAGAGCGAACTGATCCGGCAGGCGATTGATCGCTTCATCGAGGAATCCCAGCGACGAGATCGCTCCACGATTCTGCAGGCAGCAGCCGGCTTGTGGTCAGACACCAAGCCCTCGGAAGACGTCAATTTCCAGGCACTGCGGGCTGAAGCCGACCGGATGAATCCAGAGTTTCGAGAGTGACGAAGCGCCTGCTGTTAGATACGGATGTGCTCATTGACTTCCTACGGGGACAACCGCAAGCGGTCCAGCTCCTGGAAGACACAGACTGCGAATTCCATGTGTCCGCAGTGAGTGTCGCGGAGCTCTACGTGGGAGTGCGGGATGGGCGGGAACGGGAGGTACTCGATCAGCTGGTGGGAGTGCTACGAACCATTGAGATCAGCACCGAGATCGCTCAACAAGCGGGCCTGTGGCGCAGAGAGTACGGCAAAAGTCACGGCACTGGCATCATCGATGCCCTGATCGCAGCCTGTGCGGATGCCTCGCAGATCCCCCTGGCCACGCTCAACGTCAAGCACTTCCCGATGCTGCCTCGCGTCTCTGCGCCTTATCGCAAGTAAACCACTTCAAAACCAACCACTACTCAAAAAACCATACCAAACCAGAATCCCCTCATCCGGCCTAACGGCCACCTTCTCCCGCATGGAGAAGGAAAATTC
>CAZXGO010000149.1:0-5295 GCA_964640035.1 uncultured Chitinophagales bacterium | reverse complement strand
TTGTTGGGAGTTCGGCGCCCCATCGTACCCGGTCGATCAGGCGGTCTCATCAGGCTACTTGGATTGGCCGGATTGTTTGGACTTGCAGGCTTTTGGATTCCGGGTGCCGGCGCGATGGGGGCATTTGGGTCTCTGGGGCTCTGGAATCATCAAGTACCGCGCTACCATCGCTACGCTTGTCTCGGTTGGCTAGGCGCGGTGGGCATACCCTATCTTGTCGTGAGCATTTTGAGTTAATTGCTCGCCAGTCTTTTGATCTCCGCTTCAAGAGCACTAATTCGCTCTGAAAGTTCCTTTTGCTGAGCTGCGGTCTGCTTGCTCGATTCGATCTTGAGTAGCGACTCTGGTAGGGAAGTCGGTGTGATCATGATGAAATACAAAAAAGCATTTACCTCGAGAAAGTGCCAGTTCATGCGCGGGGCGTCAGTGAATTCGGATTGGCCGTACCGGAATGAGTAAAAGTACGCGCCAAGGTATAGGGCTGATCCGTACAGGACGCCAATCGTTGCGAAGATCATCGCGTCGATGTCGATATTGCCGTCAGCATAGTTCGAGTTACCGAACCAGTTGAGTACGCCAATACCGACACAAATGATCGAGGAGAAAAGGGTCGCCTCGGTCCATCGGGTGAGCAGCGGCGTATGTTGTCTGAAGGACATGAACGTGACGATGGACGCGATCGTCACGAGGAGTACGTCACCGCGTAGGAATTGCGGCGTCCAGCTTGCACCTATGGCCCACACTGACAAGATCACTATCAGTGTTATCGGAAAAGCCCACCAAAAGACTGATCCAGTTCGATGCTGTGTCTTATCCTCTTTATCTAACGCAGCGAAGCCGATCGCTGACAACAGGCCCCCGTACAATAGCGTTATCAGGCATACAGCCATCGCTGGACCAGTAGCTTGAACTTCTGTAATCGAGTTGACGATTTGAACCATTCCAATCGAAGTGCTAAGTAACCCGAGCGGCACACCGAGAACTAAAAAGGTTCTCGCCCAATGTTGGCCCGTGCCAAGACGAAGGCAGATCGCAGCTACGAGGGCTGGAATGAAAACAAGAATTGCCGATGGCACATCGAATAAAAAAGAACTTTTGTTTGACGTGATGACGATGCTTGCGGGGATCGCAACCCCCGCCAAGGTTTGAAGCGCAATAAATTTATAGTTTTTCATTTGAGGCTCCAAGACTGAGTGTCGCTTAATAGCGATCGTAGCGTATCGGTCATCGTCGCCACTATTGCGATAAAATTACAGGACGATCAGAGGAGTCATCTCGTCGTGACTGAGCGCGTAAGTTATGAAATCACCTCGTTTGATGAGGAGACTCGGATTAAGCACGCGCGAGAGCTTGCTGATGCTCTCTCGAAGCGACGTAGCGTCCGAGACTTCGACCCCAAACCGGTGGCGTGGGAAGTGATCGAGGCGGCGCTCACGGCGGCGTGCTCGGCGCCGTCCGGTGCTAATCAGCAACCGTGGCGGTTCGTCGCAGTGTCCGACCCCGATGTAAAACGTCGCATTCGTGAAGCAGCCGAATCAGAGGAGCGAGAGTTCTATACGCACCGAGCCAGTGAAGAGTGGCTCGATGCCTTACGACCGATTGGCACTGATGCTGACAAGCCGTTTCTCGAGACGGCACCGTGGTTGATTGCTATTTTCGTCGAACGTTTCGGTGTCGAGCCCGATGGGAAAAAGCAAAAGCGCTACTACCCGGACGAATCTGTCGGAATCGCAACCGGCATTTTGATCGCGACCCTTCATCTAGCTGGTCTTGCCACCCTAACGCACACGCCTAGTCCAATGAAGTTCTTGAATGACATCTTGGGTCGGCCGCGAGATCGTGAGCGTCCTTTCTTGTTGCTTGTGGTTGGGCATCCAGCGCCGGGGTGTACGGTGCCGGATATCCAGCGACTGCCGAGCTCAATTACCGTCGATCGTATTTGAGTACTTCAGGAAAAGCGCGAGAGGAAACCGCGCCTAGAGAGTGCGATGGCTCAGAAGCTAACTTGCGCGGGGTGTGTCTTCGTAGGGAAGGCGGGCATACCAGCCGAACGCCGCGATTATCGCGTAGCAGACGGCCGGTAAAATCAGCGCTATCGACAAACTACCACTTAAATCGGCTAGAACTCCGGTCAACAAGGGCACGATGGCGCCCCCAACGATCGCTACGTTGATGATTCCCGAGCCATCTGCAGCTCGTGGGCCAAGGCCCTCTGATGCTAGCGTGAAGATCGTGGGGAACATGATCGAGTTCATGAGTCCGATAGCTAGGAGTGAATAACCGGCGAGCGCCCCCGACGCCGTCGAGGCAAAGGTCAGCAAAATGAGAGCGCCCACTGCCGCGATAGCCAGTAGTTTGCCAGGGCTTACGACTCTCAATGCAGCAGATCCCAAGAACCGCCCAATCATGGCGCCGCTGAAATAAACGCCGACCAATTTGCCGGCCGATTGCTCATCGAGACCCAAAATGTGCGCCTGCGATAAGTAGTTAACAATCAAAGATCCAATGGCAACTTCTGCTCCGACATAAAAAAAGATACACGCAGCACCAAATCCAAATCGTGTTTGCTTGAGCAAATCAACACCAGCAAAGAAAGAGCTGCTTTCATGTTTCTCGTCGGTGATGGCATTGCGGAACCACCAAACTATTACGGCTACTACAGCGATAGCTAGTGCAAGAGATGAGTAACCGACTACGATCGCGTTTGTTTCGGCAATTCGA
The DNA here is from genome assembly GCA_964640035.1 of uncultured Chitinophagales bacterium. Classification (GTDB taxonomy): domain Bacteria; phylum Bacteroidota; class Rhodothermia; order Balneolales; family CAYWCV01; genus CAYWCV01. The sequence goes on along the minus strand of CAZXGO010000149.1, from coordinate 2,574 downwards.
TAATCGATCAATTCTTGGCCGCTGAGTTGGTCTGCGCTGACGGATGCCAAGCTCCCCAAAATCAATATCGCACCGCCAATCGGGAAAACGGTGGTTCCGAGAGAATTAAAAGCTTGAGCAAAGGTCAGTCGACTATGCGCTGTTTTGGCAGGGCCGAGCATCGACATCAGGGGATTCGAGACCACCTGAACGATGACGACGCCGCTTGCGAGTACGAAGAGCGCCAGCAAAAATAATTCGTAGCGGGCGTACATCGACGCCGGTATGAACATCAAGCAACCGGCCATCATCGTCGCAAGTCCGACGACGGCGCCGCGCATGTAGCCGATGGCTTTGACGATACGCGCGCCGGGGATCCCGACGATTGCATAGGCCGTGAAGAAGCAGAACTGAACCAACATGGCTTGTGTGTAGTTCAGCGTAAATAGCTCCTTCAACTTCGGGATGATGACGTCATTGAGCGAAGTAATTCCGCCGAATATGAAAAAGAGAGCCATCACGAATCCGGGCAGGTACGCAGGGTGAGTGACGCCGCCGTTGGCGGAGTTCGTTGACTGGGTGTCACGGATCGGCTGAATCGGCACGGTATACCCCTGTTACAGTTCCCAAATAATGTCCGGTTAAGTTGACATCGTTGTCATTAATTGGCTTTGTCAAAGTGACCGGTCCCGCGTTCGGATCATTACTCATAAAATATTGATAATCAATTACTTAAAAGCAGCGCCAGCCTCTCCCAGAAATGACCGACTGCTTTTATGTTCAGCATCCATCTCAATTGACAACGTTGTCAACGCTCGGTATATCAACGCAAACCAAGCCCGGAGAGGGGGGGACCATGGGAACAACTAAATACGCCGTTGCGGTCGCTCTGGCGATGCCGCTCACTTTGTTTGCCGTCGATACCTACGCCAACCCAGCAGATGAAGCGGGTATCGATCAACTTGCGGAAGTTGTCGTAACCGCAACCAAGAAGAGGACAGCTTTGATGACGACGCCGGTCGCGGTATCGGCATTCAATCAAGAACAGCTGAGCCGTGATGGCGTACAAGATGTGCGTGATCTTGGCGCACTTGTGCCCAATATGCAGATTGGGTTTTCGCCGTCGGATTCGGGTGTCCAAATCACGGTTCGCGGAATCACTTCGAATAACTTCACGGAGTTGGGCGATCCGACCGTAGGCATTCATGTCGATGGCATGTATTCGCCGCGTCCGCAAAGCGGAATGGCCTTGCTTCATGACGTTGAGCGCATTGAGATTCTCCGTGGGCCACAGGGTACGCTCTTCGGACGAAACTCGACCGCCGGAGCGATCAACGTCATCACGGCGCGTCCCAATGTCGATTCGTTCGCCGGGAATATGGAGGTTGAGCTCGGAAACTATCGCCATCGGTTGGCGCGTGGTTGGCTGAACGTGCCGATGGGTGATTCGTTCGCTATCCGTGCGTCATACATGATCGACAAGACCGATAGCCATATCGATCAACGTATGGATACGTTTGACTTGGCGTGGGATACGGACGGTGATGGCAGCACTACAGGCCAATTCGATGTCCCGGCCGACGGTATCCCGAACACCGACCAGAGAAGAAATCGTCCGGTAGATGCATCGGAGGCATACGGCAATACGAACCGATGGGCGGGTCGCTTGAGTGCACGATGGACGCCATCCGATCGCATCGACTGGCTGTTGTCGTACGAGCACTATCGCGATGGTGGCGCTGGTTCAATTTCTTTGAAAGACTGTGAAAAAGCGGCTGGCACCTTCTTCGCCTGTGATCATCCGCAATGGTTTGCATCGGTCAACGTTCCGGGCGAGTTGGATATGACTATCGACTCTTTCCGCTCAGAGTTGGTCTTTGCGTTGAGCGATTCGATCGTCATGGAGCATCGAATTGCGAACTCCAAGGAGAGCCGATACCAAGCCTATGATGGTGACGGGGGCTTCTTTGCGGACCCAGATCACCCGGCTTATGGCATCAATCGTTTGTGCTGTGGTGGCGGTCTGCTCATCCGCAATGCACAAGCGATTACGAATGCTGGCTTCGCTCCATATGCTCTGATGCCGTTCGAGGATCTGCAATTGACGACTCGATGGTCGGATTACGACTCTTGGGTGTCGGAGTTGCAGTTCAAGTCTCAGGGTGAAGATCGACTCAATTGGGTTGCCGGCGCGTTCTATCTCTCAGAGAAAAACGCGATCCGCTTCGATGTCGAAGTTCCTTGGTGTTGTGGCTCGCCGCGCCCGCTTGGACAGTCCTTTGTGCAACCAGACCGAGAGGTTACCTCGAAGGCACTGTTCGGTCAGTTGGACTACGCTATGACCGAGCGAACGAACGTGACGGTTGGGTATCGATACACTTGGGACGAGAAAAGCGATCAGGGCGGCTCGAACCACGTCTCGATCGGTTATTGGGTAAACCCCGCAACCTGGGATCCGAACAATACGTTCTGGCATGAAAGCTGGGACCTGCTTGGGATCGTCCCGAACTGGGCAACCTCAGGGGCCATGTACCAATCGAATGCTCTGAACAACTCGATGGGCTCGCTGGCGGAGGACTTCCCGGATCGAATCCC
>CAZXGO010000148.1:4081-5314 GCA_964640035.1 uncultured Chitinophagales bacterium | reverse complement strand
AACTCTCCGCATGATACCAAGCAAATATCCGTGATTCCGCAATTTAGATAAGCATACTCCTAAGCGGAAAAGTTAACTTTTGGAGGAACACTTAGGATGTAAATAATCATAAGTTTTTAACCAAAACATGAGGCAAGGTATTCAACTTGAACTACTGCAACTTCGTATCAATGTCAACATTAAGAGCAAGAAAACTCATTACTCTCGAATATTGCTTGTCTATTCCCAACCTGGTCGCGTTCAAATGCGCTAAAAGATATTCAGTCTCATAATCTATAAATGCGAATTTTTGATACCCATCAATTGTCATCATGGCGCAAAAAACTCTTTGAAACTGATGAATTAACCCCATGCCTTTCTGGGCATATAATGTTTTAGAATTGGGGAAATTTGTCATCTCTCGTCTCGTTCTAAAAAAGTCTGAATTATATGGCTCAGAATATGACTTTGCCCATCATTGCTTAAAAGAATTTGCTATCTCCAGTAATGCAATATCAACCTTATCCATATGAAAATACAATGGCGTAAATCTAACTCGACTTGAATAACAGTTAGTAATGGAATATGTTCAGTATCTCTTTTAAAAAGTCCATTCACTTCCAGCTGCAAGTATTGGTGAATTAGATTTCTATTTTCTAGAAATCAAGAGTGGTATTCGGCCCAATAACTATAAGAACTACGTTAATATAGAGTTTTAATTTGATTCTCTTACGATACTAAATTTCTCCACACGTCTGTTTTCAATTTCTGGAGAGGAGGGTTCCATAAGTTGATGAATATGTTTGTATGACAAGGAGTTTATCTAGCACCAGTGTTCGTATTCTCGTAATGTCTTTCGTATCATCTGTTGAAGATTTCCATCTTTTTGACTTTGCTCAATGTTTCTCCGAAGGCGCAGCTTCTGGCAATCTCAATATAGTGAAAGTGGATATTAGATGTACGCTCAGGAGCCGGCAACTATCGTCTCATGATATCGTGAATAGGGCCTCAATGATGTTTTTCTGTTATCGAAGTGGCGCGACGGCAATTTGCTAGCAGACCAAAGGGCTAGATTTAGTCTTGTGGCAAATATGTCCGGATAGATCTAAATACGAAATCCAAAATAGCTTTAATTTTCTAAATAAGTCGTACACTTTGGGCGTGATTCACCCAGGCGCTCAAGTTGACTCTCAGGCTGTAGTTCAAGAAGGCGCCGTTATTTGGAACAACTCTCATGTAAGGGATAAAGCTTTT
>CAZXGO010000148.1:0-4071 GCA_964640035.1 uncultured Chitinophagales bacterium | reverse complement strand
GGAAAAATTCAATTATTGGTGAGTTTGTGTATGTTGACACTAATGTGGTTGTGGGATCAAATTGCAAAGTTCAGAATGGGTCATATTTGTACTCTCCTGCAATCTTGGAGGACGGAGTGTTTATTGGCCCGGGGGTCATTCTGACAAACGATAGATTTCCTAGAGCTATTCAAGTTGATGGCACACTCAAGGGGCAGAACGACTGGCAAGAAGTCGGGGTTGTAGTTCGTACTGGCGCAAGTATTGGAGCCGGGGCTATATGCGTTGCGCCTGTTGAAGTGGGGGAATGGTCTCTGATTGCTGCTGGATCAGTTGTAACCAAGAATGTTCCAAGATTTGCTCTTGTTTCAGGCAACCCTGCGAAATTCGTTAAATGGGTTGGAAGATCAGGATTTCCGCTAATTCATGTTTCCACGCACCTTTTTGAATGTCCTAAAACTGGAGAAAGATATTTATTGAAAGAGAAAAATAGTTTGGTGTTGGCATGATTCCAATTGCAAATCCGATTATAACTTGGCAAGAGCGAAGAGCGGTAAATCGCGTAATGCGTTCTGGAAATCTTGCCCAAGGCAACGAGGTAAAACTTTTTGAAGAGGAATTTTCATCACGATTTGAAAATAGAGAGTGTGTTGCAGTAAACAGTGGAACATCAGGACTACATCTAGCTCTATTAGCAGCTGGAATTGGACCAGGGGATGAAGTGATCGTCCCCTCATTTTCATTCGCAGCTACGGCAAATTCTGTGGCAATTACAGGAGCAAAACCTGTATTCGTTGACATAGATTTAGACACTTTTAATATTTGCCCTGAAGCGGTTGAGGCTGCAATTACGAGTAGAACAAAGGCTATCCAGCCAGTTCACTTATATGGACTTCCTGCTAATGTTAAGGAACTGATTCGAATAGCAGAGAAATATGAGCTTGTTTTGTTAGAAGATGCTGCTCAGGCCCATCTGGCAACTATAGACGGAAAAGCAGTAGGCACATTCGGCTCCTTTGCGACGTTTAGTTTCTACCCAACAAAAAACATGACTTCCGGAGAAGGTGGAATGATTGTATGCGAATCTTCCAAACACGCGAGAGTGTGTAGACTTCTGAGAAATCAAGGCATGGAGAAAAGGTATGAAAATGAATTGGTCGGATTTAATTCACGAATGACGGATATTCACGCATCGATAGGTCGAGTTCAGTTAAAAAAACTTGAGAAGTGGACTGAAAGAAGACAGCAAAATGCCATTTACCTAAACAATAATTTAACCGGCGTTATTACCCCCATCATTCCTGAGGGCTACTCCCATGTATTCCATCAATACACAATCAGAGTGGAAGGGCACAACAGAGATGAATTTGCTAATGAATTGTCAAAAAGAGGAATTGGTACCGGTGTTTATTATCCTAAGCCAATTCACAAGCTTGCATCATTTGATCTTTCGTTAGATTTATCGAATACAAAACTTGCCAGTGAACAAGTCTTGTCACTTCCTATCCACCCATCTTTAAGCAAAAAGAACTTAGAAAAAATCTCTAAAACTGTAAGTAAAGTGGCTAATTCAGGTTCCTAATGACTGTACTTCGTGCGGGCTTAATTGGCTTGGGTATGATGGGTAAGAATCATGCCCGTGTCTTGTCCTCGTTAAAAGATGTCGATTTTGTTGGGATTTATGATCCCTTCTACAAAGACATTTCAAAGAGTCAAAACAGACTTTTACATAAGAGTCTTGATGAATTGTTGGAAAAACAGATTGATTATGCGGTAGTCGCGGTTCCAACCAAATTTCATCTCGAAATTGCATTAACACTTGCGGAAAATGGAATTCACGCTCTAATAGAAAAACCGGTTGCGCATGATTCTAAGTCAGCAAGGGAGATTGAAAAAGCTTTCCATTCAAAAGGGTTAATCGGGGCCGTTGGGCATATTGAGAGATTTAACCCAGCAATAAGAGAGGCTAGAAAACGACTAGATCTCATCGGCACCTTGTATCAAGTTTCAACGCGACGTCAAGGGCCCTTCCCTAGTCGAATATTAGATGTTGGCGTTGTCAAAGATCTGGCGACGCATGACATAGATATTACATGCTGGCTAACCGGTCAGGATTATTCATCTGTCAGCGCTTTGGCCTTATTTAAGTCGGGACGGCCCTCCGAAGATCTTATTTCAAGCACGTGTACCTTGACAACTGGAGCAATCTCAAATCATTTAGTTAATTGGCTTTCACCCATAAAAGAGAGAAAAGTTATACTTACCGGCGAAAGAGGTTCTTTCGAAATAGACACGTTGAGTGTGGATTTAACCTTTTATAAAAATGGAATTTTTAAAAACGAATGGCAAGATATGGCTAGATTTCGTGGGGTAAGCGAAGGGGATATTACTAGATTTGCAATTAGTCGGCGGGAACCGTTACTTATAGAGCATGAACATTTTAGAGATTCACTTCTTGGAAAGACAAGCGAAATAGTCGAATTAAAAGAAGGCACAAGAGTATTGGAAGTCGCAGAGGCTATGTTGCTGAGTGCAGAGAATATGGGAGAAGTTCAGGTGGTAAAGAGGTGAATCGTTCACGAACCGTTACTGTCATTGGGCTAGGAAAGATTGGATTGCCTCTCGCGGTTCAATTTGCACGCATGGGTTACTCTGTTAAAGGGGTCGATTCCAACGCGAAGGTTGTGGATAAAGTAAATTTGGGAGTTGTTCCATTTCCGGGAGAAAAAAATCTAGATGTGCATTTGAAAGATGTTTTAGCAAAAGGTTTGCTTAACGCAATGACCGATACTGTACAAGCGGTGGCAATTTCAAGTGTCGTTATAGTTGTAGTACCTCTTTATGTAGATGATTCTGGGAGTCCAGATTTTAGTTCTATCGATTCGGCTACGGCCAAAATTGCGCAAGGTTTACAAAAAGACACATTGATTTCTTATGAGACAACTCTTCCTATCGGAACAACCAGAAATAGATTTACAGTGAACCTCGAAAAGTTATCAGGATTAAAGGCAGGTTCGTCTTTTTATGTTGTTTTTTCGCCAGAAAGAGTGTTTACGGGGCGAGTTTTTGAAGACCTGAGGAGGTATCCAAAATTAGTAGGTGGGATTGACCGTGAATCTGAATTACGAGGCATTAATTTCTATACAGAAGCTCTCGAATTCACAGAAAGATTTGATCTTCATGCACCGAATGGTGTCTGGTCCATGGGTAGTTGCGAAGCAGCGGAATTCGCAAAACTGGCTGAAACCACTTATCGAGACGTTAACATAGGGCTTTCAAATCAATTCGCTTTATTTGCAGAAACCCTAAACATTGATTTGAATAAAGTAATCGTAGCTTCGAACTCACAACCTTTTAGCCATATTCATAATCCAGGGATTGCTGTTGGAGGACATTGCATACCAATATATCCTCAAATGTACCTTTGGTCTGATCCTTCTGCCACAATTGTGCGCGCTGCTAGATCTGCTAATCTTGAAATGCCCGAAAAATGTATCGAAGTGTTAGAGAAACTTCACGGATCATTGGAAAATTGCAGAGTTGTAGTTCTGGGAGCCAGCTACAGAGGTGGTGTGAAAGAAGTGGCCTTCTCGGGAGTGTTCTCGGTTGTGGAAGCCCTCAAGAAGCGGCGCGCCATACCATTTGTTCAAGATCCAATTTATTCAGATTCAGAACTAGAGGAATTGGGGTTCGCAGTTTATAAAACAGGAGATTCGGTAGACGCTATCGTAGTTCAAGCTGATCATAAAGAATATCAAGAATATATGCGAGAGATGTTTCCGAACGTTAAGACGGTTTTGGATGGTCGGGGAATATTAAATAAGGAATTTTGGCAGGGCGCGAATTTCCACGTCTTGGGTCGAGCAAAGAATCTATATCAGCATTAAAATAGAGAAAAAGTGCTAATGAAATCAATCAAGGTAGGAGTAATCGGCGCAGGCATTATGGGTGAGGCCTTAATTTCCGCGATTATGAAAGCTGGATTCTCTTCCAGTGATATCACCATCTCTGACAAGAGAGTTGAAAGATTAGACGAGCTGAAGTCAAAGTACGGATGTGTGGTCTCTTCAACTGAAGATGCAATTTCTGACT
>CAZXGO010000147.1:0-5338 GCA_964640035.1 uncultured Chitinophagales bacterium | reverse complement strand
TTCCGGCAGAGGTCGAAGCCATCGTCAGCCAACACTCCAAAGTGAAAGATGTGGCAGTAGTGGGCCTCAAGGATGATGATTTGGGTCGACGCGTCCATGCCATTGTCGAGAGTTTCGACCCGAGCGACCCTCCAACGGAAGAAGAGCTGCTGCGACTGTGTAGCGAGCAGCTCCTCAAATACAAAGTGCCTCGTTCATTTGAATTCCTGGACGCACTGCCGCGCAATGAGGCCGGCAAAATTCGGCGCAGCGAACTCCGGGATCAAAGGGGCGGATAAACACTCGACAGGCGATTTATGCTTTAAAGCGAGCAAACACTTCGCCATTTACCGAGGGGGGCCGCCTCACCCGGCTCAACCACATCGTTCTGCTGATCACGATGGCCAGAACCTCATCGCTCGCGAACGACTCACATTGGCGCGTTTAGATAAAATCTTGGCAGAACCTAGCAATCAAATAGCGCGGGATTAATCGATTCTTGCTGACAGCAAATTGCCGAATTTCGGCCAACTGGTCAGCGGGAGACATGGAATGTCCCAATATAGCGGCGCCTCAATTCTAGAGGCCCATGACAAGGCGACGGAAGAAAAGCTTTACGCGATTGCAACTCAAGAACTCATACAAAATACGGTTCGGGTTGGCCTGTGGGCTAAAGCGTGGTCTTCGGCAGGTGGTAACGATCGTGAAGCCAAGGCTCTCTATTTGGCTCTGCGGGTCGAAATGATGCGTGCCGAGCATTGCCTGCACACCTCCGCTGCAGACTGGCGGCTGCGCGTAGCAATGGATCGCGCAGCGTGATTTGCCCTACCGTGCCCATTCCCCTATTGCTTGTATCAGCCCCTCGCAGAGTGGAGATGACCAAAAAAACATCTCGGTTGCCGGCGCTTTGAACTCGATATGACGCGCAATGGCAGGCATTTGGATTGGCGATATCTCGCCGCGTTGTTCCCGGCACTTGTGCGATGCACAAGTATGCATTAGAAAGAAAACTACTTGTTTTGATCTGAGCGAGGTGCGGCGTCCATGACAGCCACAGTGAGTTGCCTCTCATTACCAAAAAGGGAGTCCCGGCTTTTACTCGCGGCATTATTTTGCGCAGCACTCTTGCCTGTGAGCGCGGCCGCTCAAAATCCTCTAACTAATTTCACCAAACTACTCAAGTCAGTTGAATGCGTTCAGGCACCCTCTGAACGTAGCGGGGGCTGCGCGGTTAACCAAGCGATTTGGGCAGAAATAAGTGAGAGCGCCAGCACTTACCAAACGGGGGACCGTCTCGAGTTCAACGCAAAAAATAGCGGCGCTAAAGCAGGCCTAAAGAGCTTTAGCTGGAGTCTCGACACGCCCGATGGCAGCTTCACTGAACTAGTTCACCTTGATAACGGGGGCGTCTACTTTGAAGCCGATACGCCCGCGCCTTACACCTTAACTCTCAGAGTCACCGACATGACCGGCAAGACCGCGGAGGATCAGCTCACCTTCACACCCGCACTGCCCACGCCCGATCCGCTCCCCGCCTTCGCACCGACCAATCCGCCTCAAGCGGCGCTTGAAGACCAAACGGACGCGATCCGCTTGCTGTATCAGGCGACCTTCGGACCGCGGATCGAGGACATCGATCACTTGATGGCAATTGGCGCTGACGCATGGTTTGACGAACAGATCACCATGACACCCCATACTTATCTGGATGCATGGGCCGCTATCGCAGAGGAATTTGGCGATGTGGACGGCAACGATCAGGCAAACGGCATTGAGCTGCCGCACGAAGCTTTCATGTTCAACGCGCTTGAGAGTCCCGATCAGTTACGCCAGCGCATGACTTACGCCCTCAGCCAACTGCTGGTGGTCTCCGCAAATTTTGACTTCAGCCACCATGACCAACTCGTGCAGGGGTACGTCGATGTGCTGCATACCAATGCTTTTGGCAACTACCGTGACTTGCTGAAAGCGGTGACACTGCACCCCGCCATGGGGCTGTATCTCGCCATGCTGGGCAATCAGAAAGCGGATCCGGAGCGAAATATCCGGCCTGACGAAAACTTTGCGCGTGAAGTGATGCAATTATTCACTATCGGCCTTAAATATTTAAATCAGGACGGTACGCCCCTGACGGATGCAAACGGAGAAATAATCCAGACCTACTGGCCCCAAGACGTTCAGAATTACGCGGCGGCATTGACCGGTTGGTATTTCGCGGACCTTGAATCCTACCGCTTCGGAAGTTCCTTCCACTCCGTGGAGTGGTCGGATCGGCTAGCGCCGATGACCGCCTATGATAGCTACCATCAGAAAACCCAGAAAAAACTCCTGCGGAACTACTACATCCCCGCCGGTGCCACTGCCGAGGAAAGCCTTGAGACGGTGCTGGACAGCCTCTTTTTTCACCCAAACCTGGCACCCCACGTCTCCTTGCACTTGATTAAGGCCTTTATCACCAGCAACCCTTCCCCCGACTACGTTGCCCGGGTAAGTGCGGTATTTAATAGCAATGAAAACGGCGAGCGCGGCAACTTGGCGTCAGTGATTCAAGCGGTGCTATTTGACCCCGAGGCCCGACTCCCATTGGCGGAGCAGCCCACACACTTCGGCCGAGCCAAAGATCCGCTGCTGAAATACGTCAACTACCAACGATTCTTTAATGTACAGAGCTACGCGGGCGACCGTCGCCATCTAGCCTGGAACAGACCCAGTCAAGAATTTATGCGCTCACCTAGCGTATTCAACTTTTTCAGCCCCACACATACCCCCAATGCCGCTTTTGCCGCCGACAAGCTGGTGGCGCCCGAATTGGAAATACTGACAAGTGACGCGCTCATTCAGGACTCCTTCGACTTTGCTTATGTGAGTTCCATTGCCATGTGGGAGGCCAACCACCCCAATTTTTCTGAGGAAGAGAAACAAGATTGGATCCATTACGATTTGTCACCCCTCTCCAATCTGATTTTCGATGAAGGCCTGGATGCGGCAATCACCTTCGCAGATTCGCATTTATTGCAAGGTAGGCTGACACCCCCTCACAGGCGCGCTCTCATGGATCGGTTTGCGGGTGTAGTAGATTGGGTCCTGGAGTCGGATTGGCAAGACTTGGAAAAACAGAGCTGGATAGACTCCATCGTCGCGCGCATGGTTTACGCGCTTTCCAGTACACCAGAATATTCAGTGCAGCGTTAGGAGCTCGTTATGCAACGCAGAGATTTACTGAAATCGACCTTGGGCTCGCTGTTTGCCTGCGCTGGCAACACAACTATGCTTGGTGGGCTGGGGCTCCTCAACAGCGCGCGAGCGCTGGGTAGCACCTCATTCAACGACCATAAGTCCCTGGTGATGGTCTTTTTAAAGGGGGGCGTCGACTCACTGGCACTTCTGATTCCATCGGACTCAAAATCGTACGCACAATACAAGGATTTGCGACAGCATCTGGCCACCCCGCAGCAAAACCTCATGGAGTTGGGTAGCAACGGTCTCGCATCACCAGACTACTGCGCTGACATGTTGGACTTGTTTAACAACAAAAAATTGTCGTGGGTTAGTAACGTCGGGCCGCTGCGGCAGCCCACGACGAAAACCATGATCCAAAATGACGAGCGCGCCATGCCCTATTTTATTGGGGCGCATAATTCGCAGCAAATCATGTGGAACAGCGCGACTGTGGACCCCAACGCCAGAGAAGGCTGGGGAGCCAGAATGCTCGACCTCATGCAATCGAGCACCAGTGTGGTGACGCCAAATATTTCGCTGGCAAGAAACCAGCTGTTCACCAGCACACTCAAAACCCCCACGTTTAGCGTTAATCCCGAAGTGATACAAAATTTCGCCTCTCTCGACCCCCCCTCCCCAGGCGGAGAGAACCCTGATCTGGATCTGTTTTATGCACTGCAGAGGGCGCCCAGAGACGGGCTTTTGGGACAGGAACTCGCCGCCAGGAATTTACGGACACATGAAAGCTCGGTTTTCCTTGCCCAAGTAGTGGGCGAGACTAACGAATCCTCTGTAGCGTATCCATCAGACGGAACTATCGAGGGCCAGATTCTCCAGCGACAACTAAAGATGGCGGCTCGACTGATTGAAGCCGCACCAGCACTGAACCATCCCAGACAGGTGATCATGGTCGAGATGAACGCTTATGACACGCATGACAATCAAGATCGCATTCTCCCCGCGTTGATTCGCTCTCTGTTTAGCAACCTGCAGGCTTTTCAGAGTGACCTTGCAGCCAGAGGCGTTGATGAAAGAGTCGTGACCTTCAGTCAGTCAGATTTTGGCAGGACGCCCACCATCAATGCCAACGGAACCGATCATGGCTGGGGCGGGCACAACTTTTTAATGGGCACGCCAGTAAAAGGAGGGCAGATCATAGGCGAGGTGCCAGAGTTCGGCATTGAAACCGAAAAAATGCTTTATAACCTTTGCATACCGGATTTTAGCGTCGAGCAATACACCGCCAATCTGGCACGTTGGTTTGGACTCTCTAACTCGCTGATCGCAGAGGTGTTCCCTAACCTACACCGTTTCGACGACGTCGACTTCGGCTTGCTCTGAACCTCCATACCTGCTCGCGCCACGAAAGCTCGGCTATGGCTGCCCCCTAAAACGTTGCAGAGAGTTGAGCAGCCTATCAAAAGTCTTCTCCGGCGTTGCCGGCTCGGCAGCCTCAAGATATTCGGCGAGCAGAGAGAACTCTGTCGTATTCGGGTCCAGAACAGTGCCGCCACCATGATTGATGCCTTGAACTTTATTTAACACACGCTCTGAACCCTTTTTCGCCACAAAGTAATTTAACCGTTGCCTGTCGATTACCGTATCACCGGTAAAGAGTAGTTGTGCCGGCGGCTGGGCGAAGGCGGCCACCCCTCCATTACGGTGGCATGTCATACAGATCGACGACACCGTATCTGCCACATGACTGTCATAAAGGCTTTGCACGTCGACACCCGCCATGGCTACAACCATGGGCGCGGTGTCTCTCAAGTTGGCTCGTTGCTCGGTAAGGCGATCAGCGCTGACGGGCTCCCCCTTGCTAGCGAACCACAGAGGATTTAGCAACTCCTCGCTTGGCAAATGACTATCGACAACAGACATCATTTCGTCGTCACCTGCTGGCTTCGAGTATGCTACGGAGGCCGCGAAACACAACATCAGGGAGAGCCATTGCGCCTGCGTAGCGCATCTCCGTAGCTTTGGGAACTTCGGCAGTGCCCTCTCCGTGTTCATACCATCGGCAACAATATTCATCACTGCGCGATTTAAACTCGATGTTACCGAACATGCCATAGTCAAAAATCTGGGCGATCCGCCAAGTCTCGACTAAGCATTAATAATTTTGAAGAATATGGTGGAG
>CAZXGO010000146.1:3218-5387 GCA_964640035.1 uncultured Chitinophagales bacterium | reverse complement strand
GATCTACAGCATCTTCGGTGTTAACAACCGCATGGCGGTAGTGCAGCTCGCTGAAAAAGCTGGACTTTCCTAGGCCAATTCTCTTGCCCAGGGTGGGTTTGCTCCCGCTCGCGAACAGGTAATTGAGGCCGCCAAAGCAGCACGCCGCAATACCGCATCTAGATTGGCCCCCAATCCCGCTAATCCAAATTTCACAACGCCCTCAACCACAACCGCACCAATCGTGTCCCCAGCACCAATTGTGTCCACTAAATCCACCGATACCGCAGGCGCATCAATCACCACATCACCAACATATCCCCGCAATCCCGATGCACCTCTTGTCACCACAACCGCAGAAACTCCATCACCTAACCAACGTTTAACAACACCGACCTCATCATCGCCATACAACCAGCTCAAATCCTCATCGCTCAATTTCACCACCGAAGCAACCGAAACCCACTTCTCTACCGCAGCCCGATACAAATCCCTGTCACTCATTATTGATGGTCGAACATTTGGATCGAAAACCACCGGTACGGACAAACCCTTCACCCAACTCAACAACTCCGAAGCCCCCGGCTCCAACAAAGTCGCTAACGAACCCAAATGTACAACTGAAGGATTTCCCGCTGGCAACCACTCCAAAGAAAAATCAAAGGTAGTAGTACCTTCAAATTCAAATGAATAAGATGTCCATCCATTTTCGTCAATCGCAGCATTTGCCAAAGCGGTCCGCTTTGATCCCCGCAAGGACAATGACAAATCGACACCGCTACCCAAAAGTTCAGATTCTATCAACGACCCAAATTCATCAACTGAAATCCCGCCCACAAAAAAACTAGACAAACCCAAGCGGGCTAATGCTTTTGCGGTATTTGCTGGACCACCACCCACGTGTGTCATGTACTGACCACTCTTATCTACTAAGTCTATGAGCGCCTCGCCTGCTACGTAGACCTTAGACATTAACCAACCAATCTTTGATTTCTAGAGCGAAGTATTTCGCGTCTAGCTGCGGTAGCAAGTGACATTATGACTCCTTCGGTATTATGAAAATTAATTTCAACTTCTTAACTGTAATAATCCCAGAGCGCTTCCCAGAAGTCCAGACAGCTCCTTTAATTGAATCAAACAAGGTCTTCTCAAAAGCATATATGAAACAGACCAGATGCTTATAAGTACTCCTCATGGGTTCACCAAATAGAATCTCCCAAGCTGACAAAGAATTTCCATCCTAGAAGAGCATCACGAAAGTCTGAAGTGAATTGACAATAAATATAATGCATAAAAACATACTATCCTTCTATCGTACTATAATAGGGTCGTGTTAACCCCTTACTTAAAGCTTAAAGTTCAAACTATAATTGTTTTTTCTTTAGTATTGACTACTTTGTTGATTACGCCCTGGCTTAATCTTGATCCAGTAAATCTTCCAAAGTTTTTAGTTTTAATAATGACGGGATTCCTAACTCTGGGAATTATTGGGCCAAATTTTATTTTTGAAAAACGAAGCAAATTGCAAATCCCCACTTTAGCAAGTCTAAGTTTCATTCTGATGTTGTTCTTGGTTTATTTCTCTCATCCAGATAGTCCCAATCAACTATTTGGAACCTTTGGCCGAAACACAGGGTTACTAAGTTATATTTCATTGACACTTCTTTTTTGGGGAGTAATTTGTGTATCGACTCTTGATTTCTTTTCCAAAATATTGTACGCCTTGGTTTTTACAGGTGTGATAAATTCCTTTTATGGATTGATTCAGTGGTTGAACTTGGATCCAGTATTCTGGAACAATATTTACAATCCAATAATAGGCACCTTAGGTAACTCTAATTTCATTTCTGCGCATCTAGGTATGGCAGCATTGGCCGCGCTTAATTTATGTTTAGGCGATATAAAGGTGGGAACTGGTATCTTCCTTACTCTTAGCATTCTGCTCTTTCTATTTGTCATTTTCAAGTCTGAATCTTCACAGGGTCTATTAATTTCTGGTTTGGGTGCAGGCATAACACTATACTTTAGATTTTTTCGCGAAAGACTAATCTTAGGCAGTTTGTATATTTCCTGTTTAATCACTTTGACTCTGCTTGGCATATTGGGCATCTTTAAAAAGGGACCAATGTCGCAGTATATTTATCAAGATTCTCTCTCGTTTCGTGGCGATTACTGGCGTGCTGCTTGGAG
>CAZXGO010000146.1:1902-3208 GCA_964640035.1 uncultured Chitinophagales bacterium | reverse complement strand
ATGACCCTTGACAATCCCTTTGTAGGAATTGGACTTGATTCATACGGAGATTGGTACAGATACTATCGCGATGAGGCTGCTGCTCTACGTCGTGGTCCAGATGTTACCTCGAATTCAGCTCATAATGTCTTCCTTGACATTTCTTCAAATGGAGGATTTTTACTTCTTCTGACATACATGCTGATCACTGGCTTAATCTTCAGATCCGTATTTAGAGTTTTTAAAAGATGGAAGACTTTTGATTCGATTGGTGTAGGTTTAGTTGTCACATGGATCGCCTACCAAACACAGTCAATCATCAGTATCAATCAATTAGGCCTAGCTATTTGGGGCTGGGTCCTGGGGGGCGCAATTGTAGGATACGACTTTCTTTTTGAAAGTTCCCCGATTAATAAAAGAAATCAGTTCCAACATAAAGAGCGGAACTTACTTCCGGTGAATTCTCTTTTTTTTGGGTGCGTCGGCCTGGCTGGAGGCTTATTGTTGGCAATTTGGCCGGTAGTTAAAGATGCTTCAATGAAATCTGCGATGAAGAGAGGAGATGCGACAAGAATAATTAAAGTATCTAATCAATTTCCAGCAAATAATTTCTATTTGAATTACACAGGAGATTTTTTACTCAGTCATGGATTAAATGACCAAGCACTTGAAGTTGCCAAAAAGTCAATCGAGATTAATTCGCAAGACTTTGATGCTTGGAAGTTGTTATCGGAAAATCCAAACTTAAGTGTGACTGAAAGAAGCGACGTTCTACTTAAGATGAAAGCAATTGATCCTTATAATCCTAATTTAATGGAATGATAACCGGACATAACTATAAAGAATTAGTTCGGGCTGTTACACTCTAGACATGAGGGTTGCAGTTATTGGCCAAGGAGTTGTGGGAACTTCGATTGGAGTACAAGCACACAAAGCTGGTCTAACAGTTTTAGGAATAGAAACAGACTTAGGCAAAATTTCACTTCTTAAGCAATCTTTGGGCTATGAAATTTCTGATGATTATAGATCTGTCGTAGGTTCCGATATAGTGATTATTGCAGTTCCTACTCCGCTAGATAAGCAAAAACAACCTAATTTAACTCAACTTAACCTTGCTTGTGATCGTTTAAAATCCGTTTTGAATCACTCTGTGCTAATCATTAATGAAAGTACATCATTTCCTGGCACGCTGAGAAACATTATTGCAGACATTTTGGGTGAAAATCATTTGTACGCTTCTGCTCCCGAAAGATTGGACCCAGCAAATACTGAATGGAATATTTCAAATACACACAGATTAGTGGCAGGGCTTAGTGCAGAAGCGTCC
>CAZXGO010000146.1:0-1892 GCA_964640035.1 uncultured Chitinophagales bacterium | reverse complement strand
GTGACTGTGGTTTCTTCACCAGAAGTTGCCGAAATGTCCAAATTATTTGAAAATACTTTCAGGCAAGTTAATATTGCCTTAGTGAATGAGCTCTCTCAAATCGCAAATTTACTTCAAATACCTACATTTGAAATTTTGGCAGCAGCGGCTTCTAAACCTTTTGGTTTCCTTACTTTCGTGCCAAGTGTAGGAGTTGGGGGCAACTGTATTCCTGTGGATCCACATTACTTGCAGTTTGCAGCTAACAAAGTGGGTTTTCAATCAGCATTAATAGATTTGGCAGATACGATAAATTCTGGAATGCCAAAATACGTGGCAGATAAGATATTGAATCTATTAGGAGGTTCACTTGAGGACAAAAAGATTCAAGTGGCAGGAATTTCATACAAGTCAAATGTAGCAGACACAAGTGAGTCACCAGCCATAATATTAATTAATGCTTTGAGGCAAATGGGTGCTCTGGTCACATGGCATGATGAACTAGTTGGCGAGCACGAGGGAGAAATTTCGAAACCATTGGCTTTTGCAGATTTGGGCGTTATTGTGACCCATCATGACGGCGTTAAATATGAGGTATGGAAGGGAGCTGGCGTTCCCGTGATAGATGTAAGCTCCTCTTTAGTAAGTGAGTGGCCAAAATTACTTTGACTAGGAATCATTAATTCTAATTGGAAAGTGTTTTTATAATATTGTAAATTATGGGTGTAAGCCAAACTAGCCGTGAAAGTTTAATTTAATATATGATTATGGTAAGAATGCAAATTCACAAAGCCTTCGTTCAGGTCCTAGATAGATGAGGTTCGGATCTAATGTAGGATTAAGAGTCGCTACCAAGTTTTTACTTTTGGTCTAGAATATTTGTGTTATCGCTCAGTCCCAGTATATTTATCGGTGGCACATTTCAAAGCATAAAAAAGCTAAAGGGCTTAGAAAAGATATGCGACTTCACCGATTCAGGGTTAAAACGGATTCGATCAGGTTAGTCATCCTTCCTAACTTTTTAACATCGAATTAAAATTCTTATAGATGAAAATTCGATTTATAGGAAATACTATGATTTGTAAGATAAAAAGATGCCCAGAGTTTTAATTGTTATCGCTCGCCTTAATGTTGGCGGAACTACCAAATATATAAGTGAATTAGTAAAGGGTCTTCATGGGTCTCAATATGATGTCTTGGTAGTTAGCGGAAAGGTACAGGGATCAGAGCGTGAGGATTCAATTGTTGCTAATCTTCCGTTAGTACGAATTAAACATTTGGGCAGAAAAATCTCGCCAATCAACGATTGGCGAGCAAGATCCTTGCTAAAAAATGTTATAGAGGAATTTAAACCAGATATAGTTTATTCGCATACTTTCAAGGCGGGTTTACTTTCGCGAACCATTAAAGATTCTATTCCTCGAATTCACATTTTCCATGGACATCTTCTAAAGGATCCAGAGTTCCAAGGGCTTAAATTGCGAGCTATCCTTTGGATAGAAAGAATGTTGGCACGTAAAACTAAGTACCTAGTTACCGTTGGCCGCAAAGTTGCTGATGAACTGTTGGAAGTCGGGATCGGGGTCAAATCTCAATACCGTTCCATTGGACCTGGGGTAACGGCTCTTGTGCTCCAAGACAGAGAACAGTCTCGAATAGAACTAGGAATCTCTGAAGAATTGCGCCCAGTCATCATTTGGATGGCCCGCATTACTTCAGTAAAAGCACCAAAGAGAGTTGCTGAGATTGCCAAATTCATTCCAGAGGCTAGGTTCCTTTTGGTTGGCGGGGGAGATATGTTGGATGAGGTTGCTGCGAACCTGCCGGGGAATGTCTCGATTGTTGGTTGGCAAGAGGCAACAACAATTTGGGCAGTTGCAGATCTCGCAATTTCAACAAGTGAAAATGAAGGT
>CAZXGO010000145.1:0-5443 GCA_964640035.1 uncultured Chitinophagales bacterium | reverse complement strand
GGCAAGCCTACGACGAAATACGAGGCCGACCTGTGGCCAGCATGCCCCAGGAAGGCAGCAGATTAGTACACGGCATCAATGCCAAACCCTGGATTTACATCTGGGTAGTAGATCAAGAAGGGCATCGTTTACATCAGATACCCTGGACCGAAAAGAACCAGGAAAAAGTCAATCGAGCAGTCAAAGAAGCCAAGAAAGGACGCATCATGCAGTTAAAGGGCAACAAAGACGAGCCCGAGAGTCCTTTCGAGTTTTATCAGTGGGATCATACCGCTGCGATGCCAAAGACACCTCCAGCTAAATAACGCAAAGGATCCTACCATGAAAAAGCACATCACTTTCTTGCTGGCGGCGCTGATCTCCGCATCAGCAGCAGCAGAACCAGCCGAAGTCAAGCTCGACATCATATGCGCCAGTGACGCAGAAGTCGAGCAAGTGCTGACCAAATTTGAAGAGATCCCAATGATGGTCATGAGCTCGACGCGACAAGCAGGGGAACAGAAAATGGATGTTCCTACCATACTGTTCGCCAATCCCAAGACAAGAACTTGGACCCTGATAGAAAGACCCGCAGAGAATCTCTACTGTGTGATCGGATCTGGCAAGGGCATCGCTCCATTCGTCATGGAAAACAAAGAAGGCAAGGGCTCTCAAAAGTCTCCTCCCAATCTACTGAACATCAAATAAATCAACATGGACGTACAACAGCTCACAGAACTTCCTACGCTGGGCGCACCTGGTGCTCCCAAAGCATTGCCCCCAGCCAACTTCATGGGTCGCATCATCAAGACCGATGCTGACCTACACAAGGCCCTGGAAGATCTGCTCAAGGTGCGCGGCAACGATGCAGTAGACAGTTTACGCAAGACCATAGACATGCTGATCAATCGTCCACAGAGCCGCATGTCTCAGACCCTGCTGGGCGACATCGAGATGCTGTTGAAACGCTGGAGCTTGCCCCTGGGTCGCGATTACTGGATCAAACTCAGCAAAGCCCTGGAAAGCCAGCACTTGGACGAGCCAGCGCTCACTGAGATCGCCATGAGTCCAGGCGCACTGAAGCAGTTCGCTGACCAAGCCGACAGCTATGGCATACGTGCTGGTTTCGAAGCCGAACTGGCCTTCACTGACATCGACGCTTCAACGGGCGAGTGGGAACCCAATTGGGACGCTGACGTCGGCCTAGATGTCACCACTACGATGGATGAGATCAAAGACTTCTTCAGCGAAACCATCAACGCCAATGATAGGTTCTGGGCTCGGCTCGATGAAGAACATCTAGAAGCCTTGGATGAGAAGGCTCGAGAATTCATCGAGGACAATTTCCAGGAGCGTGCCTTGGACCGTGTGTTGTCTGGCCGTGAGCGTCGCGAGCTCGAGCGAGATTATCTCAGCGACCAAGGACTAGACGATGAGCGCGTGAAGTCTGTGATGGCTGCTGGCGCTGATGCTCCCACTTTCTGGAGCAAAAACGAACTAGAGAAATACATCCAAGACAACCCTGACTACGGCATCTATCATGACATGATGGATGTGATCGATGATCAGCTCATCGACGAGATCGAAAGCGTGAGAGACGACATCGAAGAAGAACTGCGCCAAGAGTATTACGAAGAATCAGATTATACCATCGGAGCCTGGCTGATGGATCGAGGCATCAACAGCATGTCTGATCTCAAATTCGAATACGAACTCGAATGGCCTCACTACGACCAGACCAGCAGCGATGGCTATGATACCCACAGCATGGAGATGGCCGCCGACGGCCTGTCCAACCAACTAGAGATGCCTGTGCGCGTGGCCACTGGATATCATTCTGCGGAACGCAAAGACAACCTGTTCATCATCGAACCCGACTCCAGCATCAGGCCCGAAGGTGATCACGCATCGGCCGAGATCGTCTCGCCACCCATGAGCTTGGGCAAAGCCATCGACAGCCTCGGCAAAGTGTTGGACTGGGCTCGTGAGCATGGTGGCTACACCAACAGCAGCACAGGACTGCACGTGGGCGTGAGCTTGCCAGATATGAGCCGCGTGGACTACGTCAAGCTGGCCATATTGCTGGGCGATGAATATGTGCTCAAGCAGTTCCAGCGTTCCACCAATCATTACACCGAGAGCGTGTTCCGCAAGATCGCTTCCACCCGCAACTCGCAGACAGTGGCACAGGCCGTGGACGCACTCAAGAAAGGTCTCGCCGAACAGGCCAGCACCGCGCTCAAGTACACAGTGTTCAGTGGCAAAGGCACCACTGGCAAATACGTCAGCATCAACTGGCGCGAGAACTATGTGGAGTTCCGCAGCATGGGCAACGACTACATCGACGAACTGCCCAAGATCACCAACACTATCTACAGATATGTGCGCGCCTTGGTATCCGCAGCAGATCCTGACATGGATCGACGCGAGTATCTCACCAAGCTCTACAAGATAGTACAAGACGCCAACACTGGTGTGTCGGGTCCCAAAGCCGAACCAGTGAACCTAGTGATAACCAAATATCTGTCCGGTGACATCAGCAAAGAAGAACTGGGCAAGTACAAAGACTACTTGGTCCAAGTGGCACAGAGCCGCAAAGATCCTGGTGCGGCCAAACCCACACCACCTGAACTGGTCACCAAACGCTGGCAAGTGGCCATCGATGGACGCAAGATGCTTTTCAAAGTGGCCAGTGCCGCTGATGCGCTGGCCAAGGCCCGTGATGTGGACCCCAGCCTGGCCAGCAGACCCGACAGCGACTTCACCGTCAGCCCTTACGCAGCCTAGGACCAGTTTGGTCCAGACTGTTGACTTAAATACCCCAGGAGTGCTATAATATGTCAATGAACCCTTATATCCTTGCGGCCCAACATGCTTGGGCTTCTATGCGTAAAGTCACCCGTTGGAGCGTGATCTGGGTGGCCATCACTGCCGCCCTGATGCTGTATCTGAGAGCGCAAGATCCAGCGCCGGTGGAAAGCCTGAGGCTCAAAGGCTTCGACATGCTGCTCAGCAGTGAGCAGGCGGTAGACAGCGACGAGATCGTGTTGCTGGACCTCGGCGAAGCATCCATGGAACGCTTGGGTCAGTGGCCCTGGGACCGACGCGAACTGGCTCATATCGTGGCCCGCTTGCGTGATCTCAAAGCGGCTGCAGTGGTGTTGCCCATCGTCATGAGCGAGCGCGATCGCTTGGGTGGCGATTCGTATCTGGCCAATGAGCTGGCCCGCACGCCTTCGGTGATCGCTCAAGCACCCACCAACCAAAACAAGAAGCCCGACGCAGTACGTCGCGGTGTCAGCGTGATCGGCGAAGACCCTTACACATACTTGTTCTCATGGCCAGGTGCAGTGGCACCTAGACCCGAACTGGCGTTCAGCGCCAGTGGTGTGGGCACGGCCGCGGTGGCTCCGGAGATCGACGGTGTAGTACGGCGCATGCCCTTGGTGGTCAACGTGGCCAAAGAATACTATCCCAATGTCACGCTAGAGGCACTCCGCGTGATCACTGGCGAGAAGAGTTATCAGATGAAGGTCAACGAACTGGGCGTGGAGAAAGTGCGCGTCAAGGGCCAGCCAGTGATCGACACCGACCCCAACGCCCGTGTATGGCTGCGCTGGAACAAAAACTTCACGCGCTACGAAGCCACTGACATGGCCAAGCGCGACATCCCTGTCAAGGGCAAGATAGTCATCGTGGGTCTCACAGCCGAAGGCTTGGGAGGCATCATCGCCACACCTCGCGGCGAACGCTGGGCGCATGACATACAAGCGCAAAGCCTGCAGACTTTGTTGGACGGCACCGCCCCCAGCAGACCTTGGTGGGCAGAGACCTCAGAGATGCTGATGATCGCGGCATTCGCGATAGTGGTGATAGTGTTGGCACCACGCTTGCCGATCTGGGCCATGGCCGTGCTGTTGTTCGCTAGCCTGGGTTCCGTCTGGGGTGCTGGCATGTATGCTTGGAAGAACCACAGTTATCTCTTGGACATCTACTACGTGGCCTTCGCTGCCGCGGTGATCTATGGGCACGGCCTGTTCGCTAGATTCGCTCGCGAGTTCCTGCAGAAACAACAGATCAAGAAACAGTTTGGCACATACCTGAGTCCTGCCATGGTCGAGAAACTGCAGAAGAACCCCGACCTGCTGGCCTTGGGCGGCGACAGCCGAGAGCTCAGCATCATGTTCACAGATGTGCGCGGGTTCACTTCCATATCAGAACACTATGGTAAGGATGTACAAGGCCTCACACGGATCATGAACCGTTACATGACCGCTATGACCGCGAGGATCATAGAAAACAACGGTACCCTAGACAAGTACATCGGCGATGCGCAGATGGCATTCTGGAACGCGCCGCTGGATGACGCCGAACACGCTAAGAACGCGGTTCGTACCGGCCTGGCCATGCTGGGCGACCTGGAGAAGTTCAATGAAGAAGTTGGCAAAGAAGGAGTGCCGCCCTTTGGTATGGGCCTTGGCATCAATACAGATACCGTTGTTGTTGGCAACATGGGCAGTGATCAGCGTTTTGACTATACCTGTCTTGGTGATGGGGTCAATCTTGCGAGCCGGCTTGAAGGCCAATCCAAACCCTACGGGGTCAAGATCGTTCTGGGTCCGAAGACTGCCCAGCAAGTAAAAGACGAGTTCCCAGTGGTCGAACTAGACTGTATCGCAGTCAAGGGCAAGACCGAAGGCGTCAAGATCTACACGGTGGGCAAGACCATCGGCTACAAACACGATCAATATCTCGAAGCCTACTATCGCGGAGACTGGAAACGCGCCATCAAGATCGCTCGGGAGCTGCACAACGATTTCAATGCCGTCGACATCAATGCCTATTACAAGGCCATGATCGAGCGCATGGAAGAAGGTTTACCACCAAACTGGGACGGTACCTACCGTGCCACCAGCAAATAAAGGAAATCATGAAACACTACTTGTTCACGTATGGCATGCTCACTAACAGAGACATCATGGACCCGGGCGCACGACTCATCGGTGCAGCACGTGCACCAGGATGGAAGTTCGAGATGCTGAACTTCGCCAACGTGCATCCCGGTACGGCAGTATCTACTGGCGGTGTGCTGTGGGAGATCGACCAGGACATCCTGCGCTCCTGCGATTATCGAGAAGGATTTCCGCACCTCTATGATCGTGTGCTGACGTCGGTGTATGTGGGCCAGCAGGAATATCGCGCCTGGGTCTACACACTCACGCGAGAAGGCCGCGCTGATTACTCAGGCTATCGTGCCAGCGATTACTATGTGGAGTCAGTGGAAGAAGGGTATCGCCAACACGGAGTCGACCTTGATCAACTCCGCGAAAGCGTGGGCGCCTAGGACTTCTTGGCGGGTTTGTCTTCGGGTTCTTCGTGGACTTGATTGATCTTCTTTTCAGCGGCCACGCGTTCTTGTTCGATGGTCTTGCCGCGCAGGTGTAACACTACGTCGACTTTCTGA
>CAZXGO010000144.1:3596-5511 GCA_964640035.1 uncultured Chitinophagales bacterium | reverse complement strand
GATGGCGGGGTGCTCCAAGGGGCCGTAGTGGCCGCGCTCGCCGGCGAGGAGGTGTTTGACGATGAGGGCGCCGGCCTCGGTTTCGCTCGGGGGGTCTTCATCAAAGACGAAGTTTTCGCTGTAGTCCTGGTGCATTGCCCACCAGCACAGGGTCTGGGGATGCTCGGTGCGAGCGAGGACTTCGACCCGGAAATGGGGGTCCATCAGCTTTTCTTGTAGGTGATGGGTTTGATGGAGCAGTGGATCTGCGGGACGCGCCAGGTGATGCCGGTGCGGTGGTCGTAGAGCTTGTAGTGGGGCCAGCCCATCCAGAGTTCGCCGCCGACGACGGTGAAGGTGTCGTGCAACGGACGGCCGACGACGTGGAGCAACTCACCAATGCGGAAGCGCCAGGGGTAGGGACAAGGAGTCGTCTCGGTGGGCTCGGGCGCCCGGGTCATGGGGACAGTGGGGATCAAAGGCATGGCTCAGGCGGCGATGGGACTGATGACGCGCTGCACTTCGCCGTAGAGCTGCAGCAAGGTGCCGTCGTTGACGACGCGGCGGTCGAACAGGGGGTAGTCGTCCAACCCGCCCTCGCTGGCGTGGGACGTGCCTCGCTCAGTGCCGGGGCGTTCGACTCGCCAAAGTTCACCGCCGAGGCGCCGCACAATCGCGGCTTCGTTGGGAAAGCGAACGTCGTCGACAACGACGTCGATACCGCGCTCGAGGTTGTACTTTGCGCTGCGCTCCCAGCACATCAGCCACACCTCGGGGTGGATGCAATCACGGCCCCATTCGGTGCCGAGGGTGCGGAGGATCTGGCGTGGTGTGGTCTTGATCCCGGGGATGCTGTCTTCTTTGCCCGCGTCGAGGTAGTGGTCGATGTCGCTTGGGGTGTGACCAAGGTTGATCAGGAAGGTGCGCAGCATCGCCTTGATTGGCGCGGCAAACGGGATGTTGCGGTAGCCGTGCTCGGTGAGGTAGCTGGCGACGGTTGATTTGCCGCTTTGAGCGGCGGGGCTATACAGCCCAATCAGGCGCGGTGGGCGTTTCATGGTGTGGGGCGCTTCTCGACGAGGGCGGGGTCAATGATTCCGAGGAGGGTGAGGTGCATGGCGCAACCCGCGCGGCGGTAGATCTCGGGGGGACTTCCGCCGTTTTTGGGGTCGCCGAGGATTGACCAGAGCAAGGCTGTGTACTGGCCGATGATTAGGTCGGCGTTCGCTTCTTGGGCGAAGAGGGCAACGAGCGCCAGAAGGGTTTGACTAGCCAGCACTTCGGGGTCGATACCCAGCTCGTCGAGCTCGGTGGCGATGGCGCGGACGGCGGGGGAGGAGGTGATGCCCTCGGAGGAGAACATCTCCTGGAAAGGGATCTCACGGGCTCGGGCGATTTGGCCTACCAAGCTGCCGGCCATGACTGAACTGAGGTAGTCCTCGAGCTTGTTGGGGTCAGTCACTTGCGCTTCCCTCGGGCAAAGGTGAAGCGTTGAAGCCGGGCGAGGAAGTGCTTGTACAGCTGCTCTAGGGCGTTCGCATCCAGCGTTTCGATCTGGGGCGCTGCATCGGCGATGGCGATGACGATCTTGGCCTGGGTGATGTTCAAACCCATGTGGCCGTAGACGTAGTTCGCGGCGGCGACATATGCAGCACACTGCAGCGAATAGTCGTAGATCTTGTCGGGCTTCCTCGGGGTGTCGGCGGTTTTCCAATCCAACAGGGTGGGCTGGGCTCCGTCTTCTTGGAGGTAGGCGATGCAATCCAGCGTTCCGGCAAAGCCGTCGCTATGCCAGATCGCGCCCTCGAGGAGCAGGGGTGTGTCGATGGTGTCGAGGAAGAGACGCGACGACTTCCAGTAGGGAGTGAAAGATGAGAAGCTTGACTTTTGAAACTGGGCCCCTTAAAATGCAGTAGGAATGAGAGGGAAAATGCTT
>CAZXGO010000144.1:0-3586 GCA_964640035.1 uncultured Chitinophagales bacterium | reverse complement strand
TCGGGCTCGGTGCCGTCGGTTAGGTACTGCTCGATGTTTAAGTGGTGGCCGTTACCGCGGAAACAGGCGAAGGAGCTGATGAAGTCAGCTCGCGCTTCACCGACGGACTCACGCCATAGCTCAAGCGATGTGTTGTCGCGAGAGCCGGAGAGGACGGTCGTGACCGAAGGCAAAGCCCCGACTGGCGTGGTGTAAAGGCGTTCGTTCTCTGTGTGGGTGCGGACCGGCTCGTAGCGAGGAAGGGCTCGAATCCGCTCAGTCGACGGGGTAGTCAATTCCAGGCTGCGGGTTGAGGAGGTCATTGGGTTCGCAGCCGAAGATCTCCAACAGGGCCACAAAGACTTCAGGGTCGATGTAGCGACTGCGGGCGAAGCGGATGCGGTTCAAAGTGCTGAGCGTGACGCCAAGCTCGGTGGCCAGTCGAGTAGGGGGCCAGCCACGTTTAAAGGCGCAGTGTTCAACGTTTCGTGCGTAAACAGTGAGCAGGGGTGGACGCTGTTCAGGCATTCGCGCAAAGCTTTGGCTCAACTTAACGAAAAGGGTGGGTTGGCGCCCACCCTGTTTGTGAACTGGTCAGATCAGGCCGAGGGATCTGCCCAAGGGTCGTCTCCGTCGAACAAGGCTTTGAGGTTGCAGTTCACGGATTCGGACGCCGTGACGATTTCCTTGCTCACGGGCTTGGGGGGCGCAGCCACTAGGGAGTACTCGGTCTTGATCCCTTCACCGGTCTTGCTGATCTTGATGTCGTAACCGGTGGGGTCGCCGTAGTCGGTGTCCTTCATGAACTTGAAGAGCTGTTCCATCAGCGTGCGCTGGGTCAGCTCGAGGATCTTGAAGTCTTGCTCGTCGTAGTCGTAGACAAGGCCGGCGAGGAAACGCTTCGTGCCGACCTTGCCGTTCATGTCCGGCTGGATGTTGCTCGGCAACTCGGCAGGCTTTTGCTCCCAACGGATGGGCTTACCTTCGCTGGTCCAGGCGCTATGGCCAGTAATGCCTGCACCGAAGAAGCGCAGACGCTTTTCGCCTTGAAGCTTGGCGGGGTTGATGTAGCGACCATGCCCGGTTGATTCCCGGGAGATCTCATCAACAAGGTCGAGTGAAAGAAATGCAGTTGTCATGATGCCTCGATTGGCGGTGTTGACGGGATGGCGATGGCGATGACGTGGTGCCGGATGATCTGCTCGCAGACCTCAGATGGCGATGTGTCGTTGCCTTGTGCCAGGTCGACCAGATGTCTGTGGGCGGTATCCGTGAGGTACAGATGCCGTTTGCGCTTCAGCTCGCCGTAGAGGCGGTGCTTCGTGCTCACTCCAAAAGGTCAACTGATCGCACCCTAGGCCGGAAAGGGGCTCACGTCAACCTGTTCAGGTCAAGATCCCTTGAAGAGATTCTTAAGCCATTGGCCTGGCGAGGTGCAGTCGGCCTCCTCCAGGGCGGGGGTGAAGCTGTTGGGCAGACGACGCGGAGCTTGGGCTGACTTAAGCCATGGATAGTCGGCGCGGGCACCTGCAAGGGAGAACACGGCGCGACCGCTCTCGGTGAAACGGACCGGTACCACTGGTTTTTCTATGCCTATGGGGTCTTCTTGGTGGACCCGCAGTAGTTCGGCGTAAGGCTCAAGGAAGGAGAAGTGACGTGCAGCGCAGGTCGCCATGAACATTTCGCCACCGCAATCGTGCTCGCAGATCAGGCGGGCGAAGCGTCCCGTCGGTGCATCGAGGATCTCGATGTCGGTGAGGGCCTTGTACTCCCACTCCGCTCTCGATAGGGCGCCTGGTTCGCACTGGGATTCAAGGCGTGGACGGGGCCACATCGCGCCGAAGCAGGTAACGCAATTTACATGCAGATTTGGCGTGCGCGGCCGCTTATCGCACTGCAGGTGATCTACAAAACCTTTAGCAAATGTTAAGAGACCGCGCCTCGGCGGAGCAGATCCAAGAGCTCGTCTTCGTTTTGGGGTCCCCCGAGGTGGGCGGTCAAGGCACTAATTGCGGGAAGTTCGTTCGTGAATTCGTCGGCAGTCCACGCCTCACGGGCCTGAATCACCGCACGGATGCGATCAAGACGTGATGCATCTCTTGCTGGATAGTGTTCACGGAGAACGCGATCCAGCTCAACGATCAGGTCCAAATCCTTGTCGCGGAATAGCTTGCGGATCAGCGTGCCCCAGTTGCTGGAGAACTCATCGGCTTGGTTCTCCGAAATCCAGGCTTGCCGTAGGTCGATATCTTTGGGCTCGCGTTGACCGCAGAACACCTCCACCCACCAGCCCAAGCTCGGGGGCTCACCGTTCTCGGTGATGGCGAATGCTTCTTGGTACAGGTTGCTGCTTTCGGTATTGGGGATGAGGCGCTTCGTCGTCTGGTATCGATGCATGTAGTAGTTCAGGCGTTCTATGGCGATGAACGTCCTTGGGCCCGGGCTGAGCAACTTGCCGTGACGGAGGCCACTGATCTGGCTCGAGTGCAGCCAACCCACCCCTCCCATCGCGGCCTTGGCAATGGCCACCATCGTGGGGTGCGACCAGCCGTTGGTGTCCATCCAGCGGGTGAACAGCAGCGAGAAGGTGCGTACTCCGTGCTCGAACTGGCTGCGGTGGTCGACCAACGTGTCCTGTTTGGTCATGGGTTCAAAGTTTGGGTCTGAAAGCCCACGTTTCGTGACTTGACCTTAAAAGGTTTCGAGGCGCCGTTCAATTCCCTTAAGGATCTACATCGGATCTACCCCTTGTCCGGTTCTGGTTGCACCGTTACGGTGGCTTGCTCGGGTCAGGCCGAACGGCAAAAAAGCCCCTCCCTGACTGAAGGGAGAGGCTTCGGGGTGCCCTGATCTGGGCGAGTCTCACGCGACCAGAACGTACATGGCAACCGACTCATCCGCAAGAGGTGGCGCACCTGACAGCAGCATGCGCGCCCTTGATTTGCTGCGGAACGACTACTTCCCCGATGCGTGGTCCTTTATACCGGTCGCCGGTAAAGAGACTTACATCGAGGAGTGGAGTACCAAGCCTCTCTCTAAACAGCAGTGCATCGAGGCCTACAAGACCCGCACGGACTACAACGGCATCGGGGTCCTCACCGGCCGGCACTCCAAGGGCCTCATCGCACTCGATATCGACGGCCTCGATGCGGATGAACGCTTCCGGGCAATAGCTGGGGACGAGTACGAGGCCCTAGGCGAGGAGACCTCGATGTCCTGGACCTCGGGCAAGCCCGGGCGTCGCCAGATCATTTACCAAGTCCCGTGGGACATGGTCGAAGACCTTGAGCACGTCAACACTCTGATCCTCAGGTCAGATGGGGACTGGCATCTCGGCCACAGCGATACAGACCGTTCCCCCAAGAAGGGAGTGCTCAAGGAAGGAGAGGAATACCAGGAGGTTGTACTCCGCTTCAACAAGTGCCAGAGCGTGCTTCCCGGATCGCCGCATCCCGACGGTGGGCGCTACCAGTGGCTCAACTACAACCACAAGGACGTGGCGCCTATCCCTGGGTGGGTCCTGGACGCTATCCGCCCGTTCCGGAAGCCCAAGCCGTTCCGGACCGAGGAGATGTCCAAGGTCATGGAGGAGGAGTTCGGCCAGACC
>CAZXGO010000143.1:0-5530 GCA_964640035.1 uncultured Chitinophagales bacterium | reverse complement strand
TGGGACGGAGCTCCGTCCGCGCGGTCAGTACGACGATGAGTGTGTGAAAGTCGCGGGAGAGTGGAAGTTTTCTCGTCGCGTTTTCAGCGTATTACACGGCGAATAGCGCTGCTTGCTAGCGGCTCAGACGCCGGGCAACCCCGCCGTCGAGCCGCCGTCAATGACGATCTCTGAGCCGGTGACGAATTTCGAGTCGTCTGAAGCGAGATAAATCAACAGCGATACGATCTCTTCCATGCTACCCAGTCGGCCTACGGGGGCGATGCCCTCGAGCATTTGCCGCGCCGCGGCCGGGTCCGGTGCACCTGCGATAGCACCCTGAATGAGTGGCGTCTCGATAACGCCCGGGTGGATTGAATTACAGCGAATGCCCGTTTGGGTTTTTGCCAAATGTACGGCGGTCGATTTAGCCAAAAGCCGCAACGCGCCTTTGGTCGTTGAGTAGGTCACATCACCGGCGAGCGCGAGAATGCCGTTGATTGAGCTATTGAGAATGATCGACCCGCCGCTCTGATCCGGGTTCTTTTTCATCAGCTCAATACTGGCTTTGATCGCCAGCATCATGCCTGTGAGGTTGATATCGATCAGATTTTTCCAGGCGTCCACTTCGACGGTTTCAATATCGCTGTCGCCAGTATTGGTGCCTGCGTTGGAGAAGGTGATATCCAGGCGTCCATGGTGCTCGAGAATCGCCTGCTTTACTGTGGCCCAGCCTTCGACATCCTGTACCGCGTGTTGCACAAAAACGGCGCCAGCTTGCTCCGCTATTTCGGCGCCCGCCGTCGCGTTATTACCGGTAAAGACGACTTTCGCGCCCTCCTCACTAAGGCCATAAACCGCAGCTCGCCCAATGCCATTGGTGCCGCCCGTGATGAGGGCGACTTTACCCTGAAGTCTGTTGGCCACTGCTGTCTCCTGCGTGCATCGTCTCAGGTGTTGAGTCGGATAAATGGAAGTCGGCCAAGGGTAGGTAGGCCCACAGAAAAAAGCAAGCATGCTTGACTTTTTCTGTCCCGAAACCTAGGTTGGCTTGGCGGTGGTGGGGTGCTGCGAACCTGAGATAAACGCGCCAGCACGCCGCTATAGACAACAGAGAGAGAACAAAGAAATCCGAGCGGGGTCAGCATGAGCACAGTCAGCGTTATTGTTCGTATACAGTTGAGCGAGGAGAGCGCGCCGAAATATGCCGAAGCCGCAAAAGCTGTGGTCGCCAGTACGCGCCAAGAGGCGGGCTGCCAGTGGTATGGTATAGCAACGGACGTTACTGATCCTTGTGTGGTCTGGGTAAGCGAGCAGTGGGCGTCGCAGGCCGATCTTGATGCGCATTTGAAGACGCCCCATGTCGGCGCGTTTTTGCAGGCGTGTGCGGCACTCGAAATTTTGGATATGGAAGTGCGCCGGTATGAGGTCAGTTCCGTGGGTGATCTGGTGATGCCCGAGTAACAAGTAAGTCAGGAGAGCACAAAGATGACAGTGGATACAAAAATTCAATACAGCCGTATGGGTGCGCGGTTATTGGACCATGTGCAAAACGGTACGACTGACTGGGCGGTCGACACGATGGAAGTGCCCTCGACGGAATACACCGATCCTGCGATTTGGCAGCAGGAAATGGACACCATTTTTAAAACGCTCCCTATTCTGGTCGGAGTGTCGCAGGAAATCCCCGAGCCCGGTGATTTCAAGACGCTTGAAATTTTGGGGATCCCGCTGCTGATCACCCGGCAAAAAGATGGTAGCGCCAAGGTGCTGATGAACGTGTGCACGCACAGGGGTATGACGCTGACTTCAGCGCCTTGCGGCAACCAGAAGCTGTTCAGCTGTCCTTATCACGGCTGGACCTTTAAGTCGGACGGCTCCTTGAGAGCGGTTGCCGACGCGCCGAAGTTCGGTGAAGTCTGTGAAGGTGCGCGTGATCTGGTGCAATTCCCCGCGCATGAAGAGGGCGGGTTGATTTTTGCAGTGCTCAATGCTGACAGCGACGTCGATATCCGAGAGTATCTCGGCGGCATGATGGATGACGTCGCCAAAAAGGGGATGGATCAGTGGACCTATGTGGGTAATCGGACGATTTATGGACCCAACTGGAAAGTCGCCTATGACGGCTACCTCGAGGGCTATCACTTCAAGGCGGCTCATCCGGAGACCATTGAACCGAGAACCTTCACTAATGTGATGGAGTACGACGCCCATGGTCCACATCAACTGGTCGGGTTCGCCGCCAAGAATGTGACCAGCCTGGGAGAGGTGGATCGAGATGATTTATGGCAGCACGAATCAAAAGGCTTCGATTTTATTCGGCTCTTTTTCCCCAACGTGTCTATTTTTATCGCGCCGGAAATTACCCAGATCGCACAAATGATTCCCGGCCCGGGCCCGATGGAAAACACCACCATATTGCACTTTTTGCACCCGTCGCCTCCCGAGAATGACGAGGATGTGACGGCGCGAGTGGAAATGGCTGATTGGTTGCGCGATGTAGTACGGGACGAGGACTACAACATCGGCTTGCAGCTGCAGAAAGGACTCCAAACCGGATTGATGAAAAGCGTGCTGTTTGGTCGTAACGAACGCGGCAACCAGTATTTCCATCGCTGCGTGAAGTGGTATACCAACCGAGGCGAGGACACACCCAAGCCGGAACTTTGAGCGCTGAAAAGAGTGCAAAAGAAAAAAGGGCATCGTCGATGCCCTTTTTTTTTACCTTTGTATCAAAGTCCCGCCGGCTCATTATGGTCCGTATGTCGCATAACGCCTAATGCCGCGCGGCATTAGGCGTTATGCGACATACGGACCATAATGAGCCGGCGGGACTTTGATACAAAGGTAAAAAAAAAGGGCATCGACGATGCCCTTTTTTCTTTTGCACTCTTTTCAGCGCTCAAAGTTCCGGCTTGGGTGTGTCCTCGCCTCGGTTGGTATACCACTTCACGCAGCGATGGAAATACTGGTTGCCGCGTTCGTTACGACCAAACAGCACGCTTTTCATCAATCCGGTTTGGAGTCCTTTCTGCAGCTGCAAGCCGATGTTGTAGTCCTCGTCCCGTACTACATCGCGCAACCAATCAGCCATTTCCACTCGCGCCGTCACATCCTCGTCATTCTCGGGAGGCGACGGGTGCAAAAAGTGCAATATGGTGGTGTTTTCCATCGGGCCCGGGCCGGGAATCATTTGTGCGATCTGGGTAATTTCCGGCGCGATAAAAATAGACACGTTGGGGAAAAAGAGCCGAATAAAATCGAAGCCTTTTGATTCGTGCTGCCATAAATCATCTCGATCCACCTCTCCCAGGCTGGTCACATTCTTGGCGGCGAACCCGACCAGTTGATGTGGACCATGGGCGTCGTACTCCATCACATTAGTGAAGGTTCTCGGTTCAATGGTCTCCGGATGAGCCGCCTTGAAGTGATAGCCCTCGAGGTAGCCGTCATAGGCGACTTTCCAGTTGGGTCCATAAATCGTCCGATTACCCACATAGGTCCACTGATCCATCCCCTTTTTGGCGACGTCATCCATCATGCCGCCGAGATACTCTCGGATATCGACGTCGCTGTCAGCATTGAGCACTGCAAAAATCAACCCGCCCTCTTCATGCGCGGGGAATTGCACCAGATCACGCGCACCTTCACAGACTTCACCGAACTTCGGCGCGTCGGCAACCGCTCTCAAGGAGCCGTCCGACTTAAAGGTCCAGCCGTGATAAGGACAGCTGAACAGCTTCTGGTTGCCGCAAGGCGCTGAAGTCAGCGTCATACCCCTGTGCGTGCACACGTTCATCAGCACCTTGGCGCTACCATCTTTTTGCCGGGTGATCAGCAGCGGGATCCCCAAAATTTCAAGCGTCTTGAAATCACCGGGCTCGGGGATTTCCTGCGACACTCCGACCAGAATAGGGAGCGTTTTAAAAATGGTGTCCATTTCCTGCTGCCAAATCGCAGGATCGGTGTATTCCGTCGAGGGCACTTCCATCGTGTCGACCGCCCAGTCAGTCGTACCGTTTTGCACATGGTCCAATAACCGCGCACCCATACGGCTGTATTGAATTTTTGTATCCACTGTCATCTTTGTGCTCTCCTGACTTACTTGTTACTCGGGCATCACCAGATCACCCACGGAACTGACCTCATACCGGCGCACTTCCATATCCAAAATTTCGAGTGCCGCACACGCCTGCAAAAACGCGCCGACATGGGGCGTCTTCAAATGCGCATCAAGATCGGCCTGCGACGCCCACTGCTCGCTTACCCAGACCACACAAGGATCAGTAACGTCCGTTGCTATACCATACCACTGGCAGCCCGCCTCTTGGCGCGTACTGGCGACCACAGCTTTTGCGGCTTCGGCATATTTCGGCGCGCTCTCCTCGCTCAACTGTATACGAACAATAACGCTGACTGTGCTCATGCTGACCCCGCTCGGATTTCTTTGTTCTCTCTCTGTTGTCTATAGCGGCGTGCTGGCGCGTTTATCTCAGGTTCGCAGCACCCCACCACCGCCAAGCCAACCTAGGTTTCGGGACAGAAAAAGTCAAGCATGCTTGCTTTTTTCTGTGGGCCTACCTACCCTTGGCCGACTTCCATTTATCCGACTCAACACCTGAGACGATGCACGCAGGAGACAGCAGTGGCCAACAGACTTCAGGGTAAAGTCGCCCTCATCACGGGCGGCACCAATGGCATTGGGCGAGCTGCGGTTTATGGCCTTAGTGAGGAGGGCGCGAAAGTCGTCTTTACCGGTAATAACG
The DNA here is from genome assembly GCA_964640035.1 of uncultured Chitinophagales bacterium. Lineage (GTDB taxonomy): Bacteria > Bacteroidota > Rhodothermia > Balneolales > CAYWCV01 > CAYWCV01. Next base: position 785 of record CAZXGO010000143.1, on the reverse strand, counting down.
CGACGGCGGGCGCCGAAATAGCGGAGCAAGCTGGCGCCGTTTTTGTGCAACACGCGGTACAGGATGTCGAAGGCTGGGCCACAGTAAAGCAGGCGATTCTCGAGCACCATGGACGCCTGGATATCACCTTCTCCAACGCAGGCACCAATACTGGCGACAGCGATATTGAAACCGTCGAAGTGGACGCCTGGAAAAATCTGATCGATATCAACCTCACAGGCATGATGCTGGCGATCAAAGCCAGTATTGAGCTGATGAAAAAGAACCCGGATCAGAGCGGCGGGTCGATCATTCTCAATAGCTCAATCAACGGCATTCTCGCGCTCGCCGGTGATGTGACCTACTCAACGACCAAAGGCGCGTTGCGGCTTTTGGCTAAATCGACCGCCGTACATTTGGCAAAAACCCAAACGGGCATTCGCTGTAATTCAATCCACCCGGGCGTTATCGAGACGCCACTCATTCAGGGTGCTATCGCAGGTGCACCGGACCCGGCCGCGGCGCGGCAAATGCTCGAGGGCATCGCCCCCGTAGGCCGACTGGGTAGCATGGAAGAGATCGTATCGCTGTTGATTTATCTCGCTTCAGACGACTCGAAATTCGTCACCGGCTCAGAGATCGTCATTGACGGCGGCTCGACGGCGGGGTTGCCCGGCGTCTGAGCCGCTAGCAAGCAGCGCTATTCGCCGTGTAATACGCTGAAAACGCGACGAGAAAACTTCCACTCTCCCGCGACTTTCACACACTCATCGTCGTACTGACCGCGCGGACGGAGCTCCGTCCCA
>CAZXGO010000142.1:0-5650 GCA_964640035.1 uncultured Chitinophagales bacterium | reverse complement strand
CACATCCCAATCAAGGCCCCATCTTATTAATTCACTTTGGTTGCCTAAGCTTTCATTTGAAAAAATGCCCCTAACTTTTTTAAAACCTACGTTGCCTATTTTTTCTAAAACTGTCTCAAGTTTTCGTTCTTTAGTATTGCCATTAGTCATAAAATTACATATTATTTTGCTACAGTCTATATTTTTGTTTTTTGATATAAGTGTTAAAAAATCAATAAATTTTTTAGAATACGTTACTTCTCCTCCTAGAAAACTTAATGTATATTGGTAATCTAAAGTGCCTAACCAATCGACGATAGTAACCATTTCACTTTTTTCTGCTTTTGGTAATATAGTAGCATTTTTTTCTTTTGCAATTTTAGAACTACTATTCTCGTCGCAGTAAATACAACTCATGTCGCAAGTTGTGTCTAACATAATTTCTATAAAGGTTGGCTTTAAATTAATATCTTTAATTGAATTCCATTGGTTGTGAATTATCCGATGACTAGTAGCAAGTTTAAGTTCGTTTTGCCAGCACACATCGCAGTCTTTATCTTTTATACCTTGTAGTAAATTATTGCGACGTTGTGTAATCCTTGGAGATGAATTTATTGTATCAAATGACAGTTTTTTGTAATTTTCGACTTTACTAAAGCAACAATGTTGAACAAATCGCTGTGAAAGATTAATATTTACATCGCTCCAACTTTTAGAACATAAAGTGTTAACCATTTTATTCAGGCCATATGCCTTTTTTATAAGCAGTAAGCTCTCTAGCAACTCGTTCTATGCCTAAATGCCGTGATGAATCTAATAGACCTTGCACATGATTTTTATTATGTTTAGGACAAGGCAATAGGCTTTGAACTCGAGTACTTAATTTTTTGTATAATATGTTATCACAAGAAACAAATCCCTGCCGATCAACTGGGACTCGAGCAACTGTGTTTCTAACTGTAAAATCTTCATATAAATCTAAAATACGCATACTATATTTAACCAAAAGCAAAATGAAGCCAAACAAGTAATATTACTTGCCACAGGCCGAAGTATACAGCACATCCAAAAAGTATGCTAAAGAATATACACCAGCCCCAATAGCCATGCATTAGTACGACCCGGCGACAGGATGTCCATAATCTTTGTCATTAGACGTAGCAGCTCTTGCTGCTTGATCCATTGTTATGTTTGTATGATCTTTATCTAGATATCGAATCTGGATTTCCATTTGAGCAATTTTACGTAGGGCAGATTCAACATCTGCACGCAGAAATTGTAGCAATGTGTTTTCTTCATTTACGTCATCTCGTAGGTCATTAATAAACAACATATTATCTTTTACATCACGCTGTAAATTAACCCAGTCTCTAGTATCTGATTCTATACTTTCTATCATGCGCATTGAGTTTTCTTCAAGTTGTGCAATAGTATTTTCCATTGCGGCTATGGTAGCATTTTGCTGAGCAAAGTACCATATGCCTGCACCGCTTTGAGCAATAATTGCTATAACAACAGCAATTGGTAACCGCATTTGTGTTACATCCATGTCTGATTTCTTTCCCATTGTCTCTCCCTATAGACACTAATACTTATCTGAGATTAACTAAAAAAGTCCAGTTTTAAAACTCTTGTGAAGTAAGGAGCTCGTTTAGCAAACCTAAAGTCCAGTATATTTTTTTGTTTTGAGGATGTTTTCGACTAAGGTCAACATACTCTTGGAAAAGAGCATATATATCAGAGTGTGTAATACGCTCTACTTGTTTAATAGACGGCGCATCATCTATGCCTAGAAGTGCAAGTACATCAACTCTGTGCTTTTTATAAGTATCTAAAGTTTGCTGTCCTCGAAGCCAAGTGTACCATTCGGGAAATTTTTTATATTCTGTATCTAATGAACCTATTTGCACATGTTCTAATATAGTTCCTAGGTTTTCGAAATCTATAGCTGTACCAAAAGAATTTTTTTGCACATACTTATACAGCCGAGTGATGCTTATAAGAGTGTCGTCATCTGCTTGCTCCATTTTAGCAGCATCTAATACGTTTTGTATGTCGTCTAAATTAGGTGTACGACCATTAACACTCCAAGTAGGCCAACCTTGTTCGCGAAAATAATCACGAGCAGTTTGGGTTAGTCTGTACCACTCATTGGGATAATCTAGTGTTGGGTCTTGAGCCCGTTCGGAAAATAGATTGTATATGCGCATATAATATTTATACTTTGAAAGTTTGCATATGTTGTGTTTTTATTACTAAAAAATATTAATTATATTATAAGATTCTTTATTGTATTATTTTGAAACAAACCTAAATGATTTCGATTATGATCTATTACTGGTTTCATTTCTTCTAGCATCTCGTTAAGCTTTTCCATTGAATAAGAATTGATTTGTTCTGCAATAAAATAAATTTTTTCTAAGCGCTTAATATGATTAGTTTCACTATCATAAGATTCGTCCCACCATTTTGAAAATGTACAAAATCCCTGCTGTCTCAACCACTTAAGCGTGTAACTTGGCCCCACCATAAGAAATGGACGCATAGCTGCAATTGGTTTTAAAGTTTTTTCAGAAATCCGAGCACCACTACTTAAAAAAGGATCTTCTGTTATAATATCACAAAAAGCTTGTTGTATAAGGTTAATACTTTCTAATATAATACTACTTTGCGAATTTAAATCTCCGGATATCTTATTATCTTGATTAAAACGTTTAGAAACTGCCGGCAGTAAGTTCTGAACTCGATTAATTATAGTAGCATTTTTTAACGGAATGCGTGTTACTTTATCAGGATCTAGTTTTTGGTTATGAGTTAGTACACTGTCAAAATCAGATAGAAGCACTGTAAAAAGAGACCGTTGAGATCTACCTGCGTTTACTAAACATGAAATCTTGTGTTTTGGTTTATTATCTAATGATATTTGATCTAAGCATTTTTCTATTTTTTGTATTACAAAGAAAGCATACGGATCTGCATATTCTATACTAGTACGGTCTTGAAGACCGATATTATAATGAAACATTTTTACTATAGAAGAGTTGAAATATTTTTGAAATGTAGAATACAAATGAAACTCTAATAAATTTTCTTTTGGATATTGTATATTTCCTTGATAGTCTTCATAATAGCTAAACGTATCAACAGGAACTATGTTTATCTTTTTAAGATTTTTATTTTGTTTTTTACAAAATTTCACCAGCCGTAAAAAATTAAAATATTTTGGATCTATAGGACTATGAAATCTTCTATAGTTGCAATTAAAAAGAATAGTTACTGTATCTTTCGGTATTGAGTTTTGTAAAAAATCTCTATGGTTGCGATTTGGGCTAGATAAAAATCTCATTTCTTTAAGATTAGAGTTTTTGAATCTTGCTTCAGCAGGATAAAATTTTGCACAGATTGTATTATTTTTTTCTGTAAGACTGGGATCTTCTCGTAAAAACCAAGTAGTAATTTTTCTACTACGATGATCATATACTGTTGTTTCGCCTACTAGAAATTTATGCTGAATTTTAGTTAATACAGGCATACTTTATAAATTTGTCGATATTTCATTTAACAACATCGATATCGATTCCTATTTGTCTACTCGAGTAATACGCCATTCAATGTCAGAAAAATTGGTATCTGTCCCTGGCTTTTGAATTTTATCTACTGAATAACCTATCTGGTTTAGGTAAGGAGTCGCAGAGGAAATCATTCGATCATAAAGATTAGCACGACTATCAGCTTGAGAATGTGTACGCCCTTCGCTATCCTTTAGCACAGCAGAGAACTTGAGTTGTCGAGGGCGGATTGTGTGTAGTATACGCACAAATTCTTCACGTACCAGCTTTGTTGAAGCTAAAGCCAGTTTTGTATCTTGAACTGTTTTTCTATACTTGGGTTTGACAAAATCATGATCTATTGAAAAATACAGTTCCAGCACACCGCCGTTTCTCTGAGCCACGCTTATAGTCACCGGTCTCCTCTTGCCTCGAGAGTCTGTGACTTTGATTGATTTTTGCCAAATGCGCTCATCCTCAAGCGCCTTTATGAATTCCTTTCGATATCGTTGATCCTCACGGGTCAAACGTTTTACCCAATCAGGAAGACCATCGTCAATCTTGTTAAAGCGATTAACAATACGAACGAATGAGGCTGGTGATATTTCGTTTATACGCATGTGAATATTTAGCCGCCTCGCGGATTCAAAAATTTTTGCTCGCGGTTTGTTTTGCACAGCACAGTGCTTGCTTTTAGAGAATTTCTGCGCTGGGTTCGACTGGGTTTTCTACTGTTAAAATTACTGTAAGCTACTGTATAACTCACAGTGTTTGAACCTTTGATTCGTTTGCGCTGACACTGTAGAGAGGTTTCAAAACTGACAAACAAACACACGTCAAAAGTTAAGTATGAGTATGACTCAACTGTACACTAAACGTATACGCACTATGTGGTTAGACACTAACGCACAAACATACTTGCCCGTTGCACATGAACTAGACTCTGTTGAACTTATACCCGCTACTACAGAAGGTGGAAAACGTGTAGCTGAGTATCTACAGTGGATACGTAATAATGCTGAATACACTGTAAGCGCACAAGAGTACACACAGGTATACATAACTGAAGCACAGTTGACTTACATATTAATGCGTTGGAATGGTATACTATACGCTACTGAAAAATGGAAAACAGCTAATGTATAAAATACGAATGCCAAAAAATCTAAGTCGAGGCTGGCTACACGAAGACACTCAAACAGCTGAAGAAATGATTCAATGGATCACTGACAACGCTCAGCGTGAAATATCAGCAGCGTGGGTATATGACACTTACTATATTACTGACAAGCAAAAGCTGATATTTAACATGTTGTGGGATCTGGAAACACAGAAAATCATATGGAGTAAACTTCAGAACAATTCCTACTCTGAGTGGTATTCATTACTGTGGGAACCCGTGCAAGCTGTACAGTTGGAAATGTTTACAGAATCTGAAATGAGCCCAATCTCTACTGCAAAAATCACTCCAATGGATCTTGTGTACTCGATAGAAGACATAGTAGCTTGAGGGGCCAAAATGGGTCCTGCAGCCTAAAAAAAATTGTGCGCGGAAAATTTTAGGAAAGTACTTATAGATTCGAGGTGGTGATTTTGCATCGGTGGGTTTTTTTAGAGTGGTGATTTTTTGAAGACTTTTTTTGAGAAGAGCTATGTAGCAGCAGCTAGCTAAACTTTTATGTATATATACGCCCCCCACCCCTCTCGTAATCTCTCGCAGCAAGCTGAAAAATTTTTTGAAAAAAATTTTTTTTTTTCTCTTGACTTCTCCGGACTCGTGCACTATATTATAAACATAACGCAAGCAAAGAGGACAGCAGTTATGAAACCCATCGACGTAATCAACACAGCAATCCGTGCGCTCGCAGTGTGCGCTATCGTAGCTACTACAGCGTACAGCTTAGGGCTGCTGCTCTAACACACACAGCTCAAGCCCACTGGTTTCTTCCTTTACAGTGGGCTTCAGCACGCTTAATCTTTTTGGTTGACAAGTAGGTTACGACACACTATATTATTAACATACAACAAGGAGAGATGCTATGAAGTTTGCACGTGACCTTACCGTTATGCTCAGTGGTGCAGTATGGATTGTATGGGCTATTGTATCACTGTGTTGGTTCATT
>CAZXGO010000141.1:0-5655 GCA_964640035.1 uncultured Chitinophagales bacterium | reverse complement strand
GCTGGGCTTGGCACCACCGGCTGCTGGCTCGGCTGCTTCAGGCGCGGCTGCGACTTCCACAGGAGCAGGAGCAGGTGCGGCTGCTGCCACAGGAGCGGCTGCTGCCACGGCAGGACGAGACACAGGAGCGGCTGCTGGTGTATCTTCGTCGGCATCCGTGTTCACGGCTGCCATGCCACTGGGACGATAGAACTTGCCAAACTTTTCCGGATCATACAACTGTCCGTCTACGCTGTCTTTGAACATCTCAAAGATGGCATCGACTTCTTCTTTGCCGGGACGTTTGGGCATGAAATCATTGAGGTTGAACAAACCATGCGTGGCGATGGCTGTGAGCTCGGCTTCGTTGAGGCTGCGCTCTTTGCGAGCCCAACCCGAAGTGGAGTAGTCAGCATAACCGCCCTTTTGGGTCTTGTTGAGTCGGAAGTCAGTGCCACGCTCGTAGTCGGTGGGCAGTTCTTCCATCTCAGGATCCATGAGTGCTTGTTTGATCAGTGTGAAGATCTGAGGTGAGATGATGAAGCGACGGATGGGATTTTCCGGCGAGTTTTCTTCATCGATGGGGCTGTTTACCACGAAGCCCTGGAACACATAAGAACGCTTTTTCCAGTAGGTACGGCCCAGGCTCTCCATGTTGGGATCCTTGAACCAAGGGCGGATCTCAGCGTGTACTGGGCATGTTTCTCCCCACATTTCCACGCAAGGTACCTGGACGATGACTTTCTTGTTTTCGTCCTGTCCTCGGATGCCCGCGAACGGGATACGGATCATCTGACGCTCTTTCCAGAAAAACGTGTTGGTGTCGTCGCCATCAGGCAAGAAGCGGATGGTAGCGGATGAACCTTCGGGGATGTTCCAGTGGGCGAAGATGGCGTTGTCGCCGATGCCCGGACCTGCGGATTTTTTTGCTTGCTCGGATAAGCGAGCGCGGATTTCTGCTAGTGAAGCCATGATTTAAATCTCCTTGTATTAGCCTATGTTAGTCTCTTGTGAGCCAAAACAACATGTCTTGATTGCTAGGCATGTTGTGATTGTATATAGCCTCGCAGCAAAGAGCAATAGACCATTTAGCCAAAATATGGTAAATATCCACGATCCAGCGAAAGTGTTTGGGCCGTAGAACAGCAGCCCAAATAAGTATGCTATAGAACGGAAACATTATGCCCGATAGTTACATCCAGATACCAACCTACGATCCAGCAGATCCAAATCAGCCCGTGATCGAGAGCCCGGCTGCGGGCATGATACGCTTCAACCTCGACACCGACACGCTTGAAGTCTACAACGGCACGGAATGGGTGGACAGTTCCGCGATAACCAGCAAGTACATACAGATACCTGCTGCACGCAATCCGGACCAGTACCCACGCAATCCGCCCACGGGCAGCATGGTGTTCAACGAAAGCACACAGAAAGTAGACGTCTACAACGGACGCGATTGGCGCCCAGGTGTGAACGTGCCCTTGATGCGCCGCATCTACGATCTGCCCGACATGTTCCCGCGCAACAATGCTGGTACCCTGATCCGCGAGCCCATACAGCCCGACGGTGACGACGTCATGATCATCGACCAGATGATCGGTTACCAAGCAGGACCTCCGGCCCAGCCCGCGGTCAACAAGACCTTCAAGATCACCCTGGACGACTTTTACCACGGCGAGTTCTTTTCCGGCATCTTCGACGAATACTTCGCCAGCAAGACCACTGACGATCTCCGCGAAGGCGAGACCAACCTTTACTTCACACAAGCCCGTGCCCGTGCCAGCATCAGTCTGGACACCTCACAGGACTATTTCGGCTTCCTGTTCTATGATCAAAGCACAGGCGTCATACGCTACCAAGGCACCACCGAGGACGATGTACGCAGTTCCTTGAGCCTAGAGTACGGTGACCTGGCCAACTACGACTCCAGCACCGGTGTGTTCACTTTCCCCGGCGAGTTCGACGATCCCTACTTCAACTCCGTGCGGGTCAACACGGTCTACACTGATCACATCATCTACACCGGATCGGGGCCTGTGCGCTTGGATTCCGGTTCTGACCTGAGGCTGAACGCTGACGGCTACATCTTCCTAGACAGCCCTGTGGTGCTGCCAAACCGCACAGTGGAGCAACTGCTGGATATGCGACTGGAAGCGCGCATCGGTATGGTGGTCTACTGCACCGACCCAGAGATCGGCGGCCCAAGGCCCGTGATCTGGAACGGCAATGCTTGGAAAGACTTTTTGAATGGCGACATCTATGACATCTATGACTTCTGATCAACAGGAATATATCATCACGGTCCATGACCCACGAGTGTGGGATTCGGGCTTTTGGAATGAGCTGACCCGAGACGGCCTCGGTGACAACTTCATACCCACTCGCAGCATCAAGGTAGTCAACGAGCGTCCATTCAACAGCTATTCCGCGCACTTCGCGCTCACGGCCGCTGAAGCACAGGAGATCAAGAAAGACCCCAGGGTCAAGAACGTGGAACTCAAGGCTGACCTGCAGCAAGACGTGAAAAAAGAGTTCGTGGGCATCCGCGAAGGAATCTTCGACAAGACTGACAGCAACATCACTTCGGCCATGCGCAACTGGGGACTGCTGCGTTCCACATGGTTGGACAACGATCCTTTCCAGTTCTCGAGATCCATCGACGGCGAGTACACTTACAGCCTCAACGGCGATGGCGTAGATGTCATAGTGATCGATTCGGGTGTAGAACCCAACCACCCCGAGTTCGCTGTCAATGCCGACGGCACAGGCGGTAGTCGCGTGGTTGACTTCAACTGGGCCAGCCTAGGCGTTCCTGGCGTGCCCGAAGGTTGGGAGATCGGCGGATACCTAGGTGACACCGATGGACACGGTAGCCACTGCGCCAGCGTGAGTGCTGGCAACACGCAGGGCTGGGCCAGCGCCGCCCGCATCTTCTCTATCAGGATATTTGACGGTGTCGACATGCACACCGGCGAGTACAAAGGCGCCATCGACTCCGACTTGGCCTTTGACTTGGTCAAGGCTTTCCACCTCAGCAAAAGGGCCTCCGGTAACTCTCGGCCTACGGTGTGTACCAACAGCTGGGGATATCGCAGCTCCTACGCAGGCATACAGTACACGGTATGGCGCGGCACACAATACAACTACACTTCTCCACGCACCGATCTCGGACAAGTCTACACATATCACCCTTATAGCCTAGACTACATCACAGCCTCAGTGGAAGACTGTGCGTCAGTGGGCGTGATCATGGTGGGGGCGGCCGGCAACTATCGCCACAAGATCGATGTCGAAGGCGGTGAAGACTACGACAACTATTACTATTGGGAATGGCCTGGTTACTTTGGCGAGTTCGTCAACTACCACTTGGGCAGCAGCCCCACCAACGCACCCAGCATGATCAACGTGGGTGCCGTGGAAAACACTTCCGTACAGCAGAAAGCCTACTATTCCGAGTCGGGACCCAGGGTTGATATCTACGCGCCAGGATCCATGATCATGGGTGCCTATGCTGACAGCTACTACAACACTCCTGCCGTGGCCGACGCCAGGAACCCAGATTTCTATCTCAACAAACTGTCGGGCACCAGCATGGCATGCCCACAAGTGGCTGGCGTAGTGGCCTGTTTGCTGCAGGCACGCCCAGACCTCACAGCCCAGGAAGTCAAGAACTTCCTGGAGAAATACGCCATCAAAGACGAGTTAGTCGACAACGGTGACGGCAGTTACGGAGACATACGCAGCCTCAACGACGGTGCCAATCGCATCTTGGGCTTTCCTTATGCCCGTCCCGTGCGCGGCGACGTCAACAGGCCCATACCCAACTACTGGATCAGCACTTCACACGGCAACACGCACACGGATCCAGCCGAGTACCTGTCTAGGGTCATGGAAGGCGAGACTTTCCGTGTCACGCTCTACACTGAAAACGTGGCACCCGGTACCGTGGTGCCTTATGTGGTCGAGACCGTCAGCGAAAACGCCACGCTCGCCGACCTAGGGCTGTCCAATGCACAAGGCCAGTTCGTGATAGGCGACGATGGTTCCGCATCCATCACCATGAACATCGTGGACGAACTGGATGCCGAAGGCGTAGAGACTTTCCGCCTGCGCTTGGCCGTGAATCACACAGATGTGCGAGTGCTGTTCGAAGTCACTGATCCACCACCCGTGTGGGACCTAGTGGCTTCCGTCACCGAAGTCGAGGAAGGCGGTTCCGTGACCTTCACCATCAACACTATCAACGTCTTGGATGGCACAGTGATACCTTGGGAACTCTACGGCGATGGCATCACTGACACCGACGTGGATCCAGCATTGCTGACTGGTGAAGCCACCATACAAGATGACATGGCCACAGTGACCATCAGCTTCCCCATCGACGCTGATTCCGGCGACTATGAAACTGTGACTTTCCGCTTAGACACACCGGCGCCTAACCTAGCAGTCAGCGTGGACATATTAGACCGCACTCCTGTGTACCTGCTGGATGCCAGCAGCCTGTCGCCAGCCGAGGGTGATGTGATCACTTTCCAAGCCAACACTCAATGGGTGCCCAGCGGTACCACGCTTTACTGGACCGTGGCTGTGCCCACTGATGTCGATGTCAGTGATTTCACAGAAGGCACGCTCAGCGGAACCTTTGACATACTCACTGACATCGAAGGTCGTTATGGTTCCGGAAGTTTCCAGATGACCGTCACGGAAGACTTCACAGTGGAAGGCTTGGAAAGCTTCACGGTAGAGCTGCGCACTGATTCTAACATTGGACCAGTGGTCGCCACACGCATCATCACCATACAGGACACATCCGTGCCCACGTATTCGATAACACCCAGCAGCACATCCATCAGCGAAGGCCAAAGCGTTTCGTTCATCATAACCACTACCGGAGTGCCTGATGGTTCCACGCTTTACTACTCAGTCACTGGCACGGGCATCGATCTCGGCGACTTCTTGCTGGGTGGCCTAGGCGCCATGGCCGGCAGCTTTGGTGTCAATGGCGGTGAAGGTACTGTGTCGTTTGCAGCGATCGAGGACGCAGTCACTGAAGGTGCTGAGACCATGACGTTCTCAGTGAGCCTGACACCAAGTGGACCAGCGGTGGCCTCCGTGACCGTGGACATCGCAGACACATCTACAGCACCATAAGTAACAGCCATGGCCACCATACAAGAACCACGTCACTACATCCGCTTCTGTGCGGATCGTGAGCTCAGCGACGAAGAGATCGGCACCGTCGCTGACATCATCTACGATCAGCTCGAGGACATGGTCACCGACGACGAAGTGATCGCACACGAAAACGATCTGGGCCAATACTGCTATGTGTTCACGCTCAACGACGACATAGTCACGGCCAGCGATGGCACTTTCGCCGGCGACAGCATCAGCGATGACATCATGGACAGCATGCCCGAGGACCTGGAGTGGACCATAGAAGCCAGTCTCCCGGACCAGACCATCGACGTGCCCGAAGATGCCACGGACCAGCAGGTCCAAGAGGCCGCTGTGGCCCAGGTCCAACGCTTCCTGTTCGGTTGACAATCCGCACCTGATATAGTATAGTCAGTGCATCTACCACTGACGAGGATGCTATGGGCCGCATAGGTTTCGCTTGCAAATGGATCGACACTCCTGAAGAGTGTGCTGGTCGTAAACCCACATCCGAAA
>CAZXGO010000140.1:0-5701 GCA_964640035.1 uncultured Chitinophagales bacterium | reverse complement strand
GACATCGCCCTTTCACGGCGGTAACCGGGGTTCGAATCCCCGTGGGGACGCCAGCAAAAACAATGGCTTAGGTAATCTCCTAGGCCATTGTTTTTTTATTACAGCATATATCCGGTACAGCCACTCCGTTTCTGCCAAAAATGATTCTGTTGCGAATAGCTCGCGCGCCCGCCCGCAGCCCGCTTCCCCGACGCCTTTTGGCTATACTGCCGCGGCAAGAATCATGTAATGCATTCGTGCAAATATGCCCAACATTAATAAGTTCATCGTTATCGTCGCATCAGTTGTTGTGGGATTTATCTGCTTCGGAAATTATCGTTTGAGTAAGCAGGCAAGGTATTGGCCTACGGTCACGGGCGTTGTCGTCGCCTCTTCGGTTTATGGAGTGCTGGGAACAGGTCGTGGTGCGCACCCAGACATTCGCTATCAATTTTCGGTTAACGGACAAGTTTATGTGGGTGAAAAATTGACTTTTGGTGGAGACCACAGCTTTTACGGTAGAGATCCCAAACCATTTGTTGCGCAATATCCTGTTGGGGCAGATATCAAAGTCTACTTCGATCTCTAAAACCCACAAAATTCCGTTTTATTTCCAGAACACAACTCTGCCGGTGGGAATTTAATATTGGCGTTGATTCTATGGCTAGTTGCTGCAGTTTTGACTGTTTCTCTGTGGAAGAAAATTCGGTCCACGTAAACATTTCCGAATCCAGAAAAAAGTAAAAAGACGAACGTAGTTTAATGGCAGTAGTTTTAGTGCTCTGGTAGCGATGGGGGAGAAATGACGGCAAAAATTATTAGTATTTTTATCGCAGTCATTCTGACGGGGGTGGTTACGCTAACGCGTGCAAATACCCCGCTCAGTGATCTCCTGGAAATGTCGGAACAGCTGGATCGGGTCGACAAGATAGATTTTGGCGACTTGCTTAAAAAGGCAGATAGCTGCACTGCGAAGCGTGATTTCGGGTGTGCAAACGCAAATATCGAAAAAGCAGTGAAGCTCGCAAAAAATACATCTGATAATCAATCGGTCGAAGCGTCCAGGCAAAAGATCATTGCCGAAAAATCGCTGATCGCCAAAGAGGGGCGAGAGAAAGAGCGTATTCGCATCGCTCAAGAGGAGCGCCGGCGGAGAGAGGAGGAGCAAGCGCGGCGGGTTGCGGAATCCAGCTATAACAGTTCTGGCAACAATAATGATAATTGGGGGGATTATTTTCGAAACCAACAGCGCAGAAACATGGCTGTGCTTGATCCACTTAATAAACAACAGCAAAGGGTTGATGACCTGAGAAGGCAGGAATACGCCCGGCGGCAAGCACAAGAGCAGGAAAGACGCGAGCGGCTGCAGGCGGAGGCGCGTGAACGCGAGCGTCAACGCCAGCGACAAGCGCAAAGCGAAGCTAGTAAACAGCAGCAAAGAGTTGATGACCTGAAAAGGCAAGAATACGCCCGGCAGCCAGCGCAAGAGCAGGAAAGGCGCGAGCAACAGGCGAAAAGAGATGCTAAAGATCGAGCTGAAAAAATTGAACGTGAACAGCCGTTGTAGTTAAGTGCGCAGCGCGAGCCTCAGGAGAAAGTGCGGCAAATGGGGGCAACTCGGGTTGCGGGAATGGATTCGAAAAATCAAGTGAACCGTAGCGATCAGGCGGCAGCACCAAGCGATAGTCCAGAAGGAAAGATTTTAGACCATTGGTGGGACAATTCTGGTGTTGGTGGTGGCCTTGCAACAGCGTGCGCTGACTTGGAAGCAAAAGTGCGACGCAATTATGGAGAACTCTGCAAAGATTTAAAATTAATATCTATAGGAAAATGCGAAACTTGGGGTACGGATCGTAGTTGGCGGGTTAAATTGCACTTTAGGTACTGGAGAGCGCGTGACCTTGTCTGCGGTGAAAGGTGAGGCGCAGCCAAACGGAATACGGGAATGAGGCGACCCTCATTAAATAAGTAGAATTAAAGGATATGAAACTGGGGGTAAGCAAATCTGTTCCTTTCGATCATCAAAGGAGTTTTCCTAAAAATGAAACGCCCCGTTCTATTGTCTTTCTTCTTCCTGATGCTGTTGCCTTGGGTGGCATTCAGTCAGGCTCAAGGCGCCGCCTCTATGTTAAGGTTCGACTGCAGTGGAGAAAATGCGGGGGCCGAGATATATATCAATGATAAGTTTCGCGCCGAATGTCCTGCGGATATTCAGGTGCAGGAGGGAACGTTACGGCTCAGGTTTTACAAGCGGGTGGGTCAGCGTCAAGAGAGGGTCTTTGAGCGGGAACTCAGGGTTGGCAGTGGCACTATCAAGAGGATCGAGGTGCAGTTATCGCCCCCGAGACTTACTGCGGGAGCCCGGCGTGAGCAAGAAGAACTTGCCAGACAACCACTCGAAAAGAAGCGGATAGCTGAGGAAGAGGCGCTAGAAAAAAAGCGAAAAGCCGAGGAAGAGGTCATCGAAAAAAGGCGGATAGCCGCGGAGCAGGATAAAGCCTTACTGGACGAGCAGATTCGGATGGCGGAGGAAGGTGATCCTCACGCCAAATATCTTCTGGCGCGTCGCTATGCAAGCGGGGATGGTGTAGGGCGTGATCCCGAGAAAGCGGTCTTATTGACTAAGCAATCAGCTGAGTTGGGTCATCTTGTTTCGGATTTACTGCTGACACAAAAATTTAAAGATAACCAGCTCGAGGAAGAGCGAAAACTTCTGAAGGTTTTGGGCGAATCCTACGTTGGGACGAATTTTTCTGTTTCCTCAGGAAAAAATAGCGATGAACTGCTGGCCAGCAATTTGGGCTATCCCACTGATAGGAGTTCAAGGCCTCCCTTCACCAGTTCATTTGCGGGATTTATCGCTGTGAATTATGTTGTTGAAGAATACGGAATTTTTTCTAACACGCCTGTGTACAGCTTAAAACTGAAAAACATTAATTATTTAATCGGGGATCTTGCTAAGCCTCTTCTTAAGCAAGGCGGAGTGTTTGGATTTGATTTGCACGAGGAGTATCGAAATTTACAGTCGGAGTCGACTGTATTGATGCACCGGACAATGATCTGTAGCAAAGTTCCTAATCCGGCTCCGGAAAAAACAACTTTGTTTTAAGTAGCTTTAAAGAATCCGGCAATTCTTGGATTAACGTTCCCTATTATTGCCTACACCGGGTAAAACCGGTTAACCCGGACATCAGGTTTCCGGCCGAAACTTTTTTGAAAAAATATATATTGATAAATCGGCTCAGCTAGCTCTTAGTGATAATAGGGCATATTGGATTCATGCTTTTGCATATTTTGCGAATATGTACAAGCAAAGGTTTGATAAGTAGCAATCAGAAGTCGCGTTGGGTGTTGTTTGTTCCCTGACTTTTTCTGTGCAAAGTTGACGTAAATCTTGTTCAGACGTTTGCTTATCCGCGTGTCAAGAGGGCTTTCTTGCGCTTGCTTGTCGATTGAGAGAGCCGCGTACGGAATGATGAATCTATGTGGTTTGAAATTGCTTGTGTAGCAGGCGAACGGTTCCTCCGATTCAAAATTATTTATCCTGATCAATTTTGAGGTATCCATGAAGGTGGCTGTTCTCGACGATTATTTCGACACAGTGCGTAACCTGCAGTGCTTCATCAAGCTGCAGGCGCATGAGGTGAGTATCTGGAATGATCATGTCCAGGAGACCGACGCGCTCGCGGAGCGTTTGAAAGACACGGAGGCGCTGGTCCTGATCCGTGAGCGTACGCAAATCCGGACGCCTTTGCTGGAGCGCCTGCCTAAGTTGAAGGTAATCAGTCAGCGCAGCGTGTTTCCACACATTGATGCGGACACCTGTACGCGGCTTGGCATCATCATTTCGTCAACGCAGCACCCGGAGGTGCCATCGTTCGCGACAGCTGAGCTGACCTGGGCGCTGGTGTTGGCGGCGATGCGCAAGTTGCCGCAGCAGATGGCTTCACTGCAGGCGGGCCGCTGGCAATGCGGGGTGGGCTATACGGTGCGCGGCAAAACCTTGGGCATCTATGGTTACGGGCGTATCGGCGCAGTAGTGGCCGGTTATGGCCGTGCCTTTGGCATGAACGTGCTGGTCTGGGGAAGGGAAAAGACGCTGGCCCGTGCGAAGGCTGATGGCTATGCAGTGGCCGCAAGCAAGGCGGAATTTTTCGCCAGTGCGGATGTGTTGTCCCTGCACATGCGGCTTAATGATGCCACCCGGGGCATCGTCACGGCCGGCGATCTGGCATTGATGAAACCGTCGGCAGTGCTGGTCAACACCAGTCGGGCGCCGCTGGTGGCAGCCGGTGCTTTGGTCAAGGCGCTGGAACAGGGGCGTCCCGGTATGGCGGCAGTCGATGTTTTTGATTCAGAGCCGCTGAAGAATCCCGACGACCCTTTGCTGAAGCTGCCGAATGTCGTGTGCACACCGCATATCGGCTATGTCACGTATGAGGGGCTCGAGACCCAGTTCTCGGATATTTTCGACCAGATCAACGCCTATGCTGCCGGCGCGCCGATCAATGTGGTAAATCCGGAAGTACTGGCTTCTCCTCAGTTGCGCCGCTGATTCAGAGGGTCAATGCAGTAAGCCATGAAGCTGTGTCTTGATCTTTGTCAAGCGAGCGCAAGCGCGTAAAGGTATCGCTGCTGACCTGCGGGTCGATGCCGGCATGCGCAGCGCAATCGTCGAATTTTCGTGCCAGTGCGTCCCAGCTCAGTTCGCGGTCCGGATGTCCCGGCGGCTTTTCGATGCGGATGGTTTTACGCAAGCCGCTTTTCAGTTCGATGTCCACTTCAACGAAGCCGCGGCTGCCGGAACTGCGTGAGTCGAACAGCGGATCGCTTCCACGGCAGGCCGGGTCTTCAAAAGCCTTGATGCGTTTCATCATTTCCCGGGCGACGGGTCGCTGCACAGCCTCGTCGGCAAAGGAGCGCAGCGTATATTCACCATCGATAATTCCTGCGGCGATTGCGTAAGGCAGGCTGAACTTCGCTTCGAGTCCTGTCTGCGGGTTGTCATAGGTCAATACCTGCATACCGCCGGGGGGCATACGGCAGGAGGCGTTGACGATGTCGGCTGCGGTGAAGCCGAGTTGCCGGCGCAAAGTCAGGATGCCGTCCATGCCGCGGTGGCAGGCGTAGCAACAGGGAAATTGCTTGAGGGCGATGCCGGGATCGGTGATGACCCAAGGGCTGCCCAGATTTTCCGCGGTAACGGATGGATTGGACTCTTCTACGCCATAGGTGCTGAAGAAACCGCTGCGCGATTCGAGTATGTCTTGCGCAGCAGTGAATCCGCTCATGGCAAGACGAACGGCGGTCAATGCACAGCGCGCTGCCCAACCGCTGTGCAGCGGCTTGGTCATGGTGCCGAAGTTGCGACGCAGGCCGCTGGCCATGGAGCCGGCAATCCCGAAGGCTGTTTGAATGTCCCTAGGGGCGAGCCGGTATGCCTTGCACAAGGCAGCCGTTGCACTGAAGATACCCAGCGTCCCGGTACCATGAAAGCCACGCCGGTAATGCCCGTTTGTGATGCCCAGTCCGATCTTGCCGCCGATTTCGACGCCGATGACATGTGCCTCGATCAATTGCTCACCATTCAGCGGGTGATGGTGTAAATCGGCAAAGAGGGCGGCGATAATGACGGCGCTCGGATGACCGGGCATCATGGACAGCACATCGTCAAAATCCAGCGCGTGGCCGAAAGTCCCGTTGATCATGGCGGCGGTTTCCG
>CAZXGO010000139.1:1549-5841 GCA_964640035.1 uncultured Chitinophagales bacterium | reverse complement strand
AGTCGTGTTCCGTCCACCTGTGTCCAGTTTCGAGGTCCCGTGAGTTCCATCTACAAGAACGGGGAATGGTGGTACTACCAGACCGTCCTGACCCTCCCAGATGAGCTCTTAAGGAATTGCGAGGAAACAATTGGGGGGCACGGATCAAAGGAGTTGTCAGAAGCGGCTGTCTGCAAAAGGAACAGGATCTTTCATGCCGCCTTCGAGTTTTGTCAACCTGTTATTAACAACACAGAACTGCAACTCGAAATACCCAGCAAGCCTATCACCAACCAGAAGCCTGGCCGCCCATTTGCTTATTGCCAGCCCCTGTGAACGAAGTCACGGCAGAGCTTCCAAACGTGATAGTGATCCCAACCCTTGTTGTTAGAGGCCGCAAAACCAGTGAAATGGCAGTTTGCTGTCCCGGCAAAATATTAATAAGTGAGTCTGCACGGTGAGTCTTGGAACCAAGCGTGTCAATCGCAGTTACAACAATACGCCTTGAGCTTCCAGCAGGAACAGAAAGTGTATCGATAACCGGTTTTCCAAGTGCAACGGGAATGCTGAAGCCGAGTGCTGGTGAGATACCCGGTCCACTGACATCAACCTGAAGTCGTGCAGTGGACCCAATAGCCTGTGCTTGGATCAGCACATTACCTTGCGAATTTGTGGAAGTAGGATGACTGAACGCGCAAGACGCAGTTAAAACAGAAAAGACAGAACAAGTAAGGTGAATGAAGGTCTTCTTGGTCATTTTTCCTCGCATTGATGTCGAGCCATAAGCAGTCATTCGCAGTTTTCTTTTATCAGAACCCGTAGGTTCCCACGGGTGCTGCAAAAAGGGTTCCAACAGACGGCATGTCATACGATGAACGGTTTCGCAGTTTCATCTCTTGAAAAGGTACCGGCCAGTGGAGCGGTGTACCCTTGATCAAGTCGCCCCAGCCGCGAGAGTCAACAAACCATTGCAAATAGCCCAACATCTGCGTCTCCATTCTTTTCTCGTATTTGAGTGCCTCACGGAGGCTTCCACAGCCGCCGAAAGGCATGCGTGGAACGCAGGATTGTCCCCCTGGAGCTGAAGCATTTGGATCGGTAAATGGAGGGAGCCCATTTCGCAGACGTGAAGCATTCACAAGAGCCATTGCTTGCGTCGAATTACCTAGATTCAAGAGAGCCTCTGCCTGTAGCATGGCGATTTCCTGTTGCGCGATGAACGTATAGGCCCCAACTCCTCCTGCTGTTGCAATGGAGTACCACCGCCGATGATCATACGCTGAAAAAGTGCCCAGAACAATGACGTCATCGCCTAGACGCCGATTTGCTATATATTGCCCTGCAGCAAGCGGCAACTGCGAATTGCTGATTTGTTCTGCTCGGGTTGTTCCACGGGGCCAACGTGTATCCGGTGTACGTATCACAACGTCGGTAGGACGGATACTTTGTGGTGCTGATTCCCATGCTTGATAGGATCCCGAAGTATCAGCCATCCCTGAATACATCAGTGAAACTGCATGCCAGCCACCGGGAACATAAGCTTGCATTGCATCGTATCCTGATCGCCACAATCCCGGTAAACCAAGAACAATCTTGTGATCTGACTGAATGCCAGCTGCCGCATCCTCGGCAACGGCTGTCCAGTTTATCATGCCACGCTCTTCAGGGGTCCGGGAAACGCCCGCTCGAAACTTAGCTTTATAGGATCGAATCAAGCGTATAAAATCTTGAGGCGAATGAGAGGTGCCCCCAAGCCAAGATGCCGGAATGACTATGTCTGGATGTCCAGCAATTTCAGGTGCGGACATGAGGTTTTGAGCCGAATCAAGCTGCGATAAAGCCAGCGTTGTCGCCTCTGAAGGCCCCATAAACGGGCTCAAAGTTGTTGCAATTTTGTCGGAGGGCGCCAGCGCAACAGAGTCGTAGGCCAGCGCCAATGATCCTGCGCTTATGCCTCGAATTAAAAATGTGAATGCTCGGTTTCGTATATCCCTTGCAGCACTTCCCGCCGTAGCTCCGCGCAATCTATAACTACTTATTGCACCCCCAGCTTCTACTGCCGACCTATAAAGAGTAGTAAGTCCCGCCCAGTCTGAGTAGATGTCGTAATAATTGGAGGCACCGGCGCGATTTACAATAATTTCACGAGGTATCCGCGCTCGTGGTTCTAGATGATAATTGGCAACGGTCGCCGTTGCCTCTTGTGACAGCATCTTTCCCTGTACTCCAATTACAAGACCCTGGAGTACATTGTGAAATGTCTGGTAGTATGTTTGAATGTTTTCTTCGATAGCATCTGGCTCGGGTATCAGTGTTACTCTGACGGGAATTCGAACTGATGCGCCACGATATGACACGCTTACTGTTGCATCTCCAAGACGCTTGCCAATTAACAGGCCACCCCTGACCTCTAGTATCGCTGGCTGTGAGCTTGCCCATCGAAGTGAGTCCGGCAAGACTGCTTGTCCTTCGGAATCAATTGCAGAAGCCTCAATTCGAATCGGTGCCCAATCAACTCTTCTTGTGGCTGTGTCAGATACGGTTAGCGAAATTCCGGATACCGTTACCGTGATTCCGATTGGTGATATGATTGGATTCAACTTAAGGTTTAGCGTCGCTGACTCACCCCTTTTTAGTGAAATCGTGGTATCGGCTCTATGAGTTAAAATCCCGGAAGAATCCTGTGCTTTTATTGAGACCTTTCGTGCACTGCCAGCTTCAATCGACACAGTGGTACGGACGATTGAGTCTGCCACTAATGGTATGTTAGTGACAATTTTTTGTGCGAGGTCATCTGCGCTGACCTCTAATGTGATAGATTCAACAGTTGCAGGCCTAACAAACGAAATCGCTATAGTGGTATCACGGCCAGATGAAACTGGCCCGTCCGAACAGCCCAGAATGAGAAAGAAAAGGAGAGCGTGTCGGCGATGCATCAGTTTGTCCGATAGATTTGTCCACCTACAACTTGACTCGGAACTGTTTCGTAGGTTCGACTTCCGAGATACGCATCTCCGCCCCAACAATACACTGCCTCTCCAGCAGAGACCGCACAGCTACCTGAAATGCCCGTAGTTATGCGAGTAAACTGTTGGCTTGTCATTACATCAACTGGAGATATGCGGTCAACCCGGGTTCCGTCGCCAATCTGACCTCCACTATTTGATCCCCAGCATTTTGCTTTTCCATCGACTGTAATGCCACAGGAGTGATTTGAAAGCATGTCCGCCAAGTCGCGAAAGCGTTCGCCTCCAGCCACGGCGGTCGGAGAGGTGCGATTGGTTGTTGTTCCATCACCCAGACGACCCGAGCTGTTCCAGCCCCAGCAGTAGGCAATACTGTCAGTTGAGAGCCCACATGTGTGATAGGTTGATGCCACTATTTGGCGGAATTTCTTGCCGCCGATCACGCGAGTTGGTACGGTGCGCGCGGATGTAGTTCCATCACCTAAGCGACCCTGGTTATTTGCGCCCCAGCAATACGCATCACCTTCTGCAGTTAGTGCACAAGTATGGTGACCTGCGTCAATTTGCTTAAATCTTAATCCACCCAGAACCGCTACGGGGCTATTTCGAGCGATTCTTGTGCCATCCCCTAGGGCGTAGCTCTGTGAGGGAGCTCCCCAGCAATATGCAGCGCCATTTGTGTCAATTCCACAGGTATGTTGTGGCCCTGCGCTTATGGCTTGAAAAACTATGCCACCCGACACAGGCACCGGTGTGTTCGATGGTTCGTCGCTACCGTTTCCAAGGGCTCCGCCGGCACCCCAGCAATGTGCGTATCCTTCGGAGTCAAGGCCACAGCTGTGATTATATCCAGTAACCACTTGTGTAAATCGGATACCTCCGCTTACGGTTGATGGAAGAACCTTCGGTAAGTTAGATCCATCTCCTAACTGTCCATCTGCATTTGTTTGCCCCCAGCACAACGCTGACTGGACGACACTTAAAACACACTTGTGCTGGTAAGCGGTTATGACCGCTGAGTACCCAACATTGCCCTCTACGCGCTCGCTTGGAGTTAAGCCTTGCCATGTTGTTCCATCCCCAAGGCGACCTCCGAACCGTGCTCCCCAGCAGTAGACCGTTCCTGACAATGTGATTCCACAGACATGTCGATTGCCAACAGATAGTTCAGAAAACGACAATCCTCCGTTGATCTTGGTTGCCGAACTGACGCTTTGCGGTGGTTCTATTCCTGCCTGTCCATCCTGATTTGCACCCCAGCAGTACGTTGACCCGTCTGCGCCAATAGCACAAGACGTAGCTAGCTTCATCGCTAATCGTCGATAATCGCGGTCTCCTGAAATGCGT
>CAZXGO010000139.1:0-1539 GCA_964640035.1 uncultured Chitinophagales bacterium | reverse complement strand
CCCAGCAGTAGATACGCTTGTTCCATGTCGCATTCGTAATGCCACAAGTTGTTCCGCTACCTGCTGCCACTTGCACGAACCTTAATCCCCCACTTACTAAGACTGGCCTAGTGCGAATATTGCCGACGGTTCCATCACCAATCTGGCCAACACTATTCGACCCCCAACATCTTGCAATCCCGTCTGCACTTACGCCACAAGAGTGGAAGGTTCCTGCAGTTACTGCGTTGAATTTTGTTTCGCCTAATACGAGTGTTGGTGTTGAGCGAGCTATGGTTGTTCCGTCTCCTACCTGCCCAAGTTGATTATCACCCCAACACCGAACTGATGCATCTAACATCAATCCGCAAGCGTGGGTTTCTCCGACCGTAAGCTGGAGGTATCTAAGACCTCCTTGGATTGGCTGGGGTGTTGATTGATCCCCAGCCAAAGTTGATACGAGGTTTCGGTTTGAATTGCGTCCCCAGCAGTAGGCAAGACTGTCCACGGCTATTCCGCACGTGACATCACCCCCCGCCGCAAGTTTTCTGAACAACAGTCCCCCGACAACGGCTGTTGGAACGGCACGTAGCTCAAGCGTTCCATCTCCTAACTGTCCGTAATCGTTTCTCCCCCAACAGAATGCGACTCCAGCTGAATTGAGTGCGCAGGTGTGGTCTCGCCCTGTGACAAGAGAGGTGCTTCCGAAGCTGATTGTATCCAAGACCGTGGGTATAGATCGAAGTTCAATTGTCAGGCCTGGATGTATTCCGGGGTTCAGGGAAATTGTCGTGTCGGCACGATGCGTTGCTTTCCCAACTGTGTCTATTGCCGTGATAACAAACCTTCTTCCACCGCCCGATGGAACTTCGATAGTATCTTGAGCGACATTGGTCGGCCCCACCGAAACATTCACCACTAGAGGCGGTTCTATCCCGGGGCCTGTCACCTCAACAACAAGGGCGGCTGTTGAACCGTTTAGTTCTGCCCTTATAGCCACCCGTGATGATTGCACCGGGGTATTTAGTTTCTCTGGTGCGCATGAAACAACTAAAAGGCATATGAGTGGAGCAAAGAGTCTTTTCATCCAAAGTGTTTTCAAGGGTGTCATTTTCAGTTCGACATATTTGAGCGAGAGTGCAGCCTAAATTGAAGATGGCGGTTTGCAACCGTGGGGTCTTCCCTCCACTAGAATCATGCTATCTGTCGAGTTACAAAATTGTAGGCTACGGAAATGATTGCGCCGCAGGTGGTGCGTTGAAGAAGGCATTTCGACCTGTAATTTTCTTGTTTGTACAGCCCATTGCATACCGTGTGCTCGCTCCAGCTTGTCAGGATGAGATGATCTCAACTGACTACCGTAGCACACCGAGGGCGTTATAGACCAGCCACTCAAGCGTTATAGGTCGAGCGTTCTCGACAAGGAGAGTCACACCGAACGAGTCGCCACGCTGACACGCGGATCCCGCATGATGTGAGTAGTAAATCGTGTACTACATCGACCCCATCCCCCAAACGTCAGAGGGGGGACCATCGCTGGTCCCCCCTCATGTAGTACGA
>CAZXGO010000138.1:0-5856 GCA_964640035.1 uncultured Chitinophagales bacterium | reverse complement strand
GCCATCACCAATAAATTCAGCAGCAGTTACTTTGTTTGTTACAACAAGATCATTTTCAATTGTAACATCTGACAAAAATACTGCTGCTGGAGTAACAGTAATTGAACTAGAGTCTGATGTATCAATAGTAGAAGTTTCAAGTTGTCCTGATACTACTAGGTTTCCAGTTACATCAACACCAGTTGATTTAGTAGCAAGTTTTTCTGAGCCATAGTGGTAAAGTTGAACTTCACCAGTTGAACCAGTCATTCTTATATAGTTAGTAGTTCCGCCAGCTCCGTCGTCGGTGTTAAAGACTATAGCACCATCATCTTGGAAATTATTAAATGTTAGTGTGCCTGTGTTGTTATTAACTATTGAATTAGTGCCATTATGCAGTATTACTAGATCAGCACCATCGCCAAATTTAATCCGTGAGTTATCTGGAATAGCGATGTCACCATTTACGGTTAAGTCTTGTGTTACAGTAGCATGATTGTTAACTTGTAAATCGTTCTCAGCAATAACATCTGCATTAAAATTTACAGGTGGTATAACGGTTATAGCACTAGAATCACTAGTATCAATGGTACCTACTTGCAGTGTACCACTTAAATCAGTTATCGGTGATACAACATATACAGCGCCGCCAGTAGCATTCATTTGAATATTGCCAGGAGAACTTACAGTATAGTCGCCACCTGTACTAATGTTAAGCGTGGTAGCTGCAACAATTTGCGGCGTAACAAGTTCGTTAGTGTATACTACATTACCAACAGCATCTACCATTACAGAAGAGTCATCAGCAAACACTGAACCTTTTACATCACCAACTACCAAAGGCGTTGTAATACTACCTACAGAAATGGTGTTAGTAGTTGTATTACCGCGACCTGTTACTGAATCAAGTGTGCTAGTGCTGTTTACTTCTATTATTTCATGAGTAGCATCAGAGCTTAAACTAATTACAGTGTCAACACCATCACTAAATCTTATTGCAGAACCGGGGTCTACAAAGATTGACGAACTTGCATCATTGACAATATTAAATCCACTAGTGTAGTTAAGTATTTCTCCAGTGACTTCTAGGTCACCTATTACAACTGTTCTGTCAAATTCGGTAGCAGGTTGTAATTCTAAATTGCTTACAGTGCTAGTTATGTTTACATTGCCAATATTATAATTATCAGCTACAGTTAAAAAATTTGTATTAATTCTATCTGATCTTATGATACCATTAACATCTAAGTCATACTGCGGATTAGACTTTTTAACACCAATTCTATTATTGTTAACATCAATGTAGAGCAAATTGGTTTCAACTGCTAGGTCAATACCGTTTCTTTCTAGGTTTGCTTTTAATAACGGTCCTGATATGCGACCTACAGCCATAGCTCTCTCCTCACGGGGATCCTGTCCCTCCAACCACCTTTCATTGCGGGTTGACCACAGTTTGTATTGTATTTATCGAGATTAGTCTTCTACAAAGATCAGTGATACACCAACACGACTTAACGTATCAGTAGATTGCAAGCACACAGTTATATTGTTATTAGGCGGTATTGCAATTCTAAGATCTTCTAAGTTGATAGTATCGCCCTGTTGTCCAGCAACAAAAAAAGCTGCTATAGGAACATTTGTTCCCAGGGTAACAACTCCTTCTTCGTCGTTAAAGAATGCTGCTGATTCTACCTCGTTTATTACTTGCTGCACAGCAGGAGAAGGAATATTATCAAAGTTATAAAATAACAAAACTTCTACAGGATTACCAGAAGTGTTTGTATCTATAGATACTGATACTTTTTTAATTAACAATTCTCTTGTGTTAATTTTATCAGCAAAAGTAAGTCTATTATGCACACTTAAACCGTGATGCAAAACATCTTTAGCTAGGTTAGGACTATGATTAGTAGATCGAAATGCTGCTGTAGGAAAACTTGTATTTTGTATCAAACCTTCTACTGCACCAAGCAAGCTAGCACCTGTTACAGTTACATTTGTGCCAGTGCCGCCTAAGCTAGCAGCTACGTAGCCAATCTTTAGAGAAGGGTTGTCAAGGTGTACATCAGTATTTTGATTAGTATAATGTATATGATGGAAAAATATCACATTACCGTTTAAAGGATTTTCAATTGCAAATCGTAATTCTCCAGCGCCTAACCAACGGAAGTTAATTTGATAAACATTTAATTTAGTTGGATCTATAGTCATGCCACTAGGACCAGTACCGTCTAGTTTATCTATGTTAAAGTTTGCTTGGTAAATCCAAGTATCAGTATGTACTACTCCTGTTTGTACTGTAGACAATGTACCAGTAAGTCCAGTTGTATCAGTATCAGTATAGCTAAACGATCCAGCATTTGGTCCTACGCTTGTGCTTACAAAATGTACTACTCCGTCGCAATGCTCTACAATCCATGCACCGGAATAATTAGCTTGAAAATATTCAGAAATCTCAGCTGCATTTATTCCTATTGAAGCATTGGTTACTGGCACAACATAAGCTATGCCGTTTAGTGTAAGAGTAATATTACCTCCACTAGATGCAGCGCCTGTAAGTGTAAAATATTCTATGTGAGCTTTACCACCGTTTTGGCGCAGTATTCCAAAATTTTCACCGTCGAAGCCAACCTGTAATGCTTGCTCTTGTGTGAAGAAACCAGCTCGTTGTGTATACCCCGCAGTGCCTGTAGTAAATGCTGCTGTGAATCTAGCAAGGGCACCTTGCCCTGGGCGATATCTTACAGCTCGTCTAGAACGTAATACACCGTATCCGTATTGATTAGTACCGCTTTGGCATCGCATTAACGTGCCAGTAGTGTCTGCAGAACCGCCGAATGCTTGGAACGTTTCGAACTTGTTTGCTTGTAAACCATATAGACCATCTAGTTGTATTACTGGTGTAATTGGAATTGCCACAGGTTCGCCGAATGCTGTTTTCGCAGTAGCTGAAGGATCACTCGGGTAAGTTCGTACTACTGGTTGACCGTACTCATCATACTGCATTGCCTTGTGCACATCCCACAAATTTGACTCATTGGGATGCGTGTAATTTGTAGAGTTATTAGCTTTACGATCGTAAGGCATTAGGTCCAAGGCCTTCCTGAATTAAGGGGTCCCGGATCACCGTCTACTACATTATTTGTATCATTGTCGCCTACTGCATACCGTGAAGGTAATAGGTCAGCGTCTAGTGTATTTGTAGACCTATACCAATTTGCAGCAGGATTATCTATGCCGTCGTCGCTCCAAGTACCGCCGCCTTCAGTTATTACTCTGCCTTTGCGTTTTGCTTCCGCTAAGGCAAGTTTTTCATCTTGCCTTTCTCTTTTTGTCGCTAATGACGATATACCGTTTGCTGACATAATTAATAACCACTCTGGTCTTTTACACGTATATCTGCAGGGTGTTTAGGTGCATTCATACCTCCGCCTGCATCAGTAGTGACACTAGCGATAGGTGCAATTACTTCATTTGGAGAATTGTCGTAGCCCTGTGTTTCAGGGTTATTTAACATAGCAAATATCTGTTTAAATCTGCTTTGTGTATCATCATGAGGAGCAACTTCTACTTCAGGTTGCTCCTCTGGCTTAGAATCTATGTTGTCTATTAGATCAAGTATTGATCTAACAATGTCTGTCGCTCGCATTGCACACTCCTGTATGCAATATTTAGCCTTTTACTTTTCTGGATGAGGAACAAACTCGTAGTCGCCGTTTGATTTTTCCCTGTATTTCAAAAAACCTGCACCGATTAACTTTTCTAATAGGTTTGCAACACCTTGATTGCGTCCGTCTAGCTTACCTAGAAAATATGCTGACGCAATTAGACATCCACATAAAATCGTACTAACCCAATTAATATCTTCCATGTTCTTCTCTCACTTTTACGTATTCAATGTCACCATTGCTGTTTCTTTTGTATTTAAGAAATCCTTTTTTCATAAGATTCCATACAGTTTGTGCTCGAGCACGTCTTTCACCTAGATTATATCCTATAAAATAGGTAATAAACCATACAGCTACACACACAATAATTTCAAAAGTTCCTATTGTAATCATACTTATCTCGTGATTAGTTACTATTTAACTATAACATCTTGCAGTTAAAAGTCAACACTAAATATGTTTATGTGTTGGAGGAAGAATTATGACTATGAAAAAATTTTCCGTAGATTTAGAGCTAGGACAAGAAATAATAGTTGGTAAAAACAACGAACGTGCTAGGATAACAAAAATAGAGTACCATGAAAAATCAGGTGTTATAAACCTTCACACAACAAAAGGACCTAGAAAAGCACTTACTTTTAAATTAGTCCCCGATCCTGTGTATGATAACATTGCTGACAAGTTCAGATAAATATTGTTATGAGAATTGATGATTTACTACTTGATGAAATTGATCTAGACGAATGGCGTGCTACTAAAAAGCTATGTACCAGCGGTAAACCTAACAGTGCTTTAGGTGCAAGTGCTTTAGCTAGTTGTAAAAGCCAGGGTTATAGAAAACGCAGTGGTCGTAAGAGTCACAAAATTGGAAACAAAAGAGTTCCTGTAGGCGGTAAGAAAATCCGCGGAGCTAAGTACGGAGGTCCGTTACCTCATTACGGTTCAGGATCAGTCAAAAAGTCAAAACGCAAGTCAAAGAAAAAGCAGAAAAAGTAAAAAATGAAGATTGTTGACATATTAGAAAATAAAAACGTTCTTAATGAAAACCCTAATGAGTTTTTAATACGCACTATTGGTTTTGTCGACATGCGTGCATTAGCTGTTAACGATCAATATAAGTTGAAGAAACACAATTCTACAAATCCTTCGGAATTTGATCCTAATTACTCTAAATATACACATTTTATGAGTACAAGTAGAGCTAAAGGCAATCAATATATGATTGAAAGCAATAAACCAGTAACAATGGTAATTGATGTAGCTAAACTAAAAAATTTAAGAAATACTAGGTCAGCCGGAGCATACGTTCATTATGCAGTAAAATTTGAAGAAGGAACACCTGACGAATTTGTTTTATCAGGCGCATATCAATATTTAGAACGATATCATAGGGCCAGGATGAATAACGAACTTTTTAGCTCTTTAAGAATTTTAGAGATGCTAGAAGAAAAGTACAATTTGACACACAGACAAACAGATATAATTGCTGCATCTTCTTGGGATGATTTAACAAATCAAAAACATTTACAAGAATTTGAAGATAGAATATATTTCAAATTACCGAAAGGAACAAATTCAGTACCGGGTTGGTCTCGATTCATAAAGGAAATCCATACTTTTGTACCGATGGTGGAGGCACGTAATAGTCAAGGTCTGCCAATAGGATATAAAATAAGCAAGCCAGTACGTAGAAATTTATATGAAATAATTGAATATTGCAAAGCAGGTAATATTGAATTTTATGGGTATACAGAGGATTCAATACCAAAAAAACCTAACATCGATTTCAAAGGTAAAGCAGGCAAAAATAATTATACTTTTTTAAGAAAAAACAAAGCAATTGATATGACTACAATGGAAAGAGCTATTTTGCCTATCGGGGAACCAAAAGCACCATTAAAAAAGTCTAATCCGCATATTGATGCAGAAAAAGGGCCATTAAAAAAATTTGGCAAATCATTAATAAAACTTGTCAACCTTGTAGGAAAGATAAGATGAAAATAAAACATATATTAAATGAACAACTAATAAAAAATACTGGTACATATTCTGCTGATCTTATTCCTCAAGTAAAAAAAATACAAACTCTTTTACAACGTTTAGGATATGATGTTGGTACTACTGGCATAGATGGAAAATATGGTCCACGTACTGAAAAAGCCGTACGGCGATTTCAGCAAGACAACAGTCTCAAAGTAGACGGCATAGT
>CAZXGO010000137.1:0-5872 GCA_964640035.1 uncultured Chitinophagales bacterium | reverse complement strand
ACGTGTCGATACATTGGAGCAGTGGGACTTCCCGGCCGATGAGCGGGTATCGGCGCTCGGGAGAAGTAAAGGGCCCTACCGTTATCACTGGCGACCACTTTGACGATCGATTCTAAGTGGGCATCCTCCCGATCGAGCGGTTCCATCAGCGTGGCCATGTCAGCTTCCGGTTTCTCCTCGAGCATTGCGGCAACCCGGCGGATATTCGCTGCGGGCATCAGCGGTTCATCACCTTGCAGATTCACAACGATGTGCTCATCGCTTAAATTCAATTGTTGCACCACCTCTGCCAACCGATCGGTGCCAGAGGCGTGATCCTCTCGCGTCATGGCCACCTCTGCACCGCGTCCGCTCATCTCCTCGGCGATACGCGCATCGTCAGTCGCAACAATCACACGTGTCGCGCCGGCCTGCACGGCCCGCTCCCATACCCAGGCGATCATCGGCTTGTCTAGTATTGGCAGGAGCGCTTTGCCGGGTAATCGGGTGGAACCATACCGAGCAGGGATGACAATATGAAACATCAATACCTCAGCCAATTAATCAATTCGCAGCCAGCGTTTGCGCCAACCTCGTCAACAAGGCCGTCGGCAGCCGGGTTTCGATTTCAACCACCCAGATCCGGTGACCCATATCGTTCGCTGCCATGGCCTCCAATTTGACCGCGTCCTTGGACGTGATCAACGCCCGCTCGGTGGTCGCCTTTTCCAGCAGCGCTTGCGAGATCGCTGCATGGTCCGGCAGGGCGATGCCGGTAACATCGAGGCCAAGCTCGCCAAGCATCTCAAAAAATTGGCCAGGCTGTCCCAACGCCGTCATTGCAGTGATCGGCTGACCACCCCACTGCGCGCACCATTGCGCCCACGATAGCGAATTCCCCGTGGATAGCTGGCGCATTGATGCCACCTGGTACGCGAAGCATCTGTCAGGATCTTTGCTATTTCGCTCCAACACCCAATCGACCAACGCTAATCGGGATGCTGGCTCCCTCAGTGGACCGGCGGGAATGAGCCGCCCATTCCCCAAACCGCGCTGGGCATCGAGGACCACCACCTCAAGGTCTCGCGGCAATGCATAATGCTGGAGTCCATCATCAGACAGTACGACATCAACGTCGAACTGCTCGACCATCACGCGCAACGCTCGAACTCTGTCGCGACAAATAACGACTGGGCAATTAAGGCGATGCTGAATCTCTAAAGGCTCGTCGCCCACGTCTTCAGCGCTGTCGGCACCAGATACCACGTGCGCCTCCTTGCCCAGACGCCCTCGATAACCTCGACTGATCACGCCAATGGAGACGCCTTGATGGCGCAACCACTCACCGAGCGCAATGAGAACGGGCGTCTTGCCAGTGCCGCCCACGGTAAGGCCACCAATCACCCACACCGCTACACCCGAAGGTGTCGCCCCTTTCGGGGGGCGGCGAGAGGCCCTTCGGGCTACCTGCCATTCGACAAGCCGTGACAACGGAATCAAAAGCCACGCCAACCAATGGTTGTCGTACCAGACACGATGCAGTAGCCGCTCGAGCCAAGCCCTGAAGGCAGTCACGACCCGGCAAAGCCCTGCTGATAGAGGCTTCGGTAAAGCCCCTCCGACGCCATCAATTCGGCGTGATTTCCTTTAGCGACAATCTTGCCCTTATCCATCACGACGATGAGATCGGCACGCTCGACAGTCGATAGACGATGGGCAATCACCAGGGTTGTACGGCCGCTTGCCGCGGCATCAAGAGAGGCTTGAATCGCCGCCTCGGACTCATTATCGAGCGCCGACGTCGCCTCGTCTAAAATCAATAACGGCGCATCCTTTAATACCGCACGCGCAATCGCCAACCGCTGGCGCTGGCCGCCGGACAAGCCGCCACCGCCATCACTCAACTTCGTATCCAGACCCTCGGGCAGCGCTTCGACAAACCCCCGAGCCTGTGCCACCTCCAGTGCGGCAAATATCGCTGCGTCGTCAATCTGATCAGCTTGTCCGAACGCCACGTTCGCGCGGACCGTGTCACTGAACAAGACGATGTTTTGAAACACAACTGCCAACTGCCGGCGGTAATCGCTCAGACGCAATTCCCCAATGGGATGGCCGTCCAGCAAGATTCGCCCCGCATCAGGCGCATAAAATCGACACAATAGCTGTATAAGACTGGTTTTACCCGCCCCGGATCGCCCTACGAAGGCGACGAGGCTACCCGCGGGAATATGCAAATCCAACTCATTCAGAGCGGGATTATCGCTGCCGGGATAGGCGAAACTGACCCCGTCGAAAGTGAGCTCTCCGGTGGCGCGCGATAATGAGACCGTGCCGGCGTCCCTTTCCAGCGGCGTATCGATTTGAGTGAACAGATCCTCCGCAGCAGCCAGACCACGTTGCACCACACTCTGCACATTGGTCAGTGTTCGAATAGGCTTGCCAAGCTGAGTCGCCGCGGCGATAAACGCGACCAGAGAACCTGCGGTAAATCCAGCCAGTATCTCTGGGTCCAGTGCGAACCAAAACAGCGCGCCGAGGGCAAACGCCAGCACGATCTGGGCGATTGGCGTGGAAACCGCTTGAACAAAGGCGAGCTTCAAACTCTGGATCCGATTGAACTGACTCGCCGCCTTAAAACGCGCACTCTGTTGCTCTGTCGCCGCGAACATGCGGATCTCGTCAAAAGCGTGGACGCTCTCGTTACTGAGCTGGGTCACCTCCCCCATCGACTCCTGAATCCGGCGACTATAGCGCCGGAAGTGTTTGCTCACCGCCAACACAACGCCAGCGATCGCCGGCGCAATGGCGAAAAAGACCAATGTGAGCTTCCAGTTGAGGTAGAGCATATAGCTGATCAAGGCTATCACCGTCAGACCGTCTCTCAACATGGTTTTGAGCGCCTCTGAACACGCGCCGCTGACCTGTTCGACGTTAAAGGTCAATTTTGATACCAGCTCACCATGGGAATACTGGTCGATCGCTACCCTCGGCACCCGAATCAGCACATCGAACACCTGCGTTCTCAGTCGATGCACCACCCCGCGGGCGACGATATTCATGAAATAGTTTCCGAGGAAATAGCCTGCGGCGCGGATAAAGGCGAGCGCTATGGCGGCTATGGGAACCGCTACTCTGGCGTAGTCCAGCGCAGTCTGATCTCCTTGCGGCCACAGCCAATAGGAGATTTTGGACACCACGCCAATATCTATTTGAGCGGACTGACCCAAAGAGTCCAATAAAAACTGGGTGAGATCCGCGAGCAGTACATTCGCGCCGGAATAAACGACAAAGCCGAAGATGCTCAGCAAAAACGCGCCGCCATAATGAGCAACGTAAGTTAAAAGTCGCCGATAGAGCGCCCAGTCGCTGTCTCTGTGAGTCTCTGGTTTCAACGCACTCCTCGCTCAGTTTGGGGCTGGGTTGCTATCGTGAGCTGCTTCAAATTCAACTGTGATGCTACATCAAGTGCGGTCACAACATAGTGATGTGGGGTCATCGCGTCGGCGGACAAGGTCATTGGTATGTCACTATTGCCGCCGATTTGCCGCTGGATCGCTTCCCCGAGACCGATGGGATCACTGGGCACCTGCTCTCCGTTTAACCGCATTTGCCCATCGGCATAGACAGTCAACAGCAAGGCTTCCTCAAGCGAGCCCGGCACACCCTTGGCCTCGGGTAAATTCACTGTCAATTGGGTGAAGTCTGAAAATCGACTGGACACCATAAAAAATATGAGCAACAAAAAAACAACGTCAATGAGCGGCGTCAAGTTAATGGAAACGTCAGCGCGCAGCTGCCGTCTGAAGTTCACAAGTATTGCTCCGTCTGTTGCTTAGAGTGCAGCGCGTCCACGAGCTTGATTGCCTCTCGCTCAAGGCTCACCACCAACGATTCTACTCGCGCGGTGTAGTGGCGATGCATTACCAAACTCGGAATCGCAACAGCCAGCCCCGCAGCTGTGGTCAGCAAAGCCTCTGAAATGCCGCCCGCAAGCACGTTCGCGTTTCCTGTACCGTGGGCAGTGATATCAGCGAAGACACTGATCATGCCCAACACCGTACCCAACAGGCCAAGCAACGGCGTAACTGCAGCAATGGTGCCGAGGGCGCTAAGGTTTCGCTCTAAACTGTAGACGACGTGCGACGCTGCCTCGCGAATACTTTCGCGCATCACGTCTCTGCCCTGATGTTGATTCACCAACCCAGCCGCCAGGATTTCACCCAAGGGCGACTCCGCCCGCAACGACTTTAATTGCTGCGCGCTCATCCCATCGCGACGCAATTGCTGCCATACAAAGGCAAGCAGGTGTGTCGGCGCGACCTTTTCAGCGTTAAGCGCAAAATGTCGTTCAATACAGATTGCGAGAGCGATGACCGAGCACGCCACAATCAGCGGCATGACCCAGCCACCTGCGGCCAGCAATTGATACACAGAACACCCTCCCTCTTACCGGCCAGTATACCGAGCCCCTGAGATCTACCCCACCGATGCTTTTGGCAGGTTTTTACGGCAATTTGAGCCAGTATGGCGTGCGCTCTCCACGCTGCCGCGTGACGCTCGGCTGATGATCCGCGTTGAAATGAATTTGAATAGCCCCCGTCACGGCCGTATTTAGCGCGGTGACGCTTGGCATTTGACGCAGTCTCTCCAACACAACAGCGTGGGGATGCCCAAACCGATTGCCGCGACCCGCACTAATAAGCGCCCATTGGGGAGCGACCCATTTAAGCAGGGCATAACTACTCGATGAAGCACTACCATGGTGTGCCAGAACCAAGACATGCGAGGAAAGCGCGGCCCGCCAATATCGCACCACTTCACGCTCCTGAGCCGCAGACATATCTCCCAATACCAGCAATTGATGCCCGTTGACACTGAGCATAAAGCCACAGGATTGATCATTGGTATTCAAGGCGCCCTGCCCCGAACCATTAACCAACATGATCTCTACTGTGGCCCATCGCCAGCGCTCACCGTTCCTGCAAGGCTCACCGGCGAAACCCAGATGCCGCTTTATCGGCATGCGCTCTGACAAAAAAGATACGCCACCACTGTGGTCTCGATCGGCATGGCTGACCAACAACACATCGATGACGTCGATACCCCGAGATCTGAGGTAAGGCAGCAGTATTTTCTCCGCTTGGGTGAAGCCCCCGGGGTAACCATCCCCGGTGTCATAAAGCATAGTTTTTCCATGGGTCTCTATGACGATGGCAAGTCCCTGACCAACGTCGAGAAGCGTTACCACTGTCTCGGTATCTGTTCTTGGTATTACAAGCGCCAGTGCTATTGTCACCAGATAAGCCGCAACTGCGGACCGCCTGTGACTCATCCAGCAAAATGCACTCGCCAATCCCAAAATAAAGCCGGCCAAAGGTAAGGGCTGTCGCACCATCGTGCAAAAATCGCACGCTCCCAGCAGCACAGTGGCAAAGGGCATCAAAAATTCCCAGAGCCAGACACTCAACTCCAGGAAGACCGTTGAGACCGAGGGTAAAAACCCGCTCAATAACGCCCCGGCAAATCCCGCAGGTACCATAATCATGGTGACGGCAGGAACCATGACGATATTTGTCAGGATACCTAGCCAGCTCGCCTCGCCGAACCAAAAAAGCGTCAGCGGCGCCATCAGAAATACCAACTTGAGCTGCATCAACAACAGACCGGAGACGGAACGACCATTGCTGGTGTCGGCCACCAAAATCCAGGTGGCCACGGCGCTCAGCCAAAAGCTGGGGCCCAGCGCGATTTGCGGTTCCCAGAGCAACATCACCGCGATGGCGAGTAGCAGTGATCGCCGAGTTTCACCCAGCCACCCCAGAAGTTGCGGTGCTTTGGCTGCAAGCAGCATCAAAAGCGCCCTTTGCGCCGGCAAGGGTGCGCCAATCAAGAG
>CAZXGO010000136.1:0-5919 GCA_964640035.1 uncultured Chitinophagales bacterium | reverse complement strand
CGGCCGCCTCTTCGGGGAGGAGGCGATGCTCCGGGTGGCGCATGCGTATCAGCGGAGCACGACGCACCACTTGCGGCATCCGAACTTGTAGGCTGAAGACTGAAGGCTGGAGACCGAGCGCGTCACACCGCCGGCCTCCAGCCTTCCTCACGTACGATCGCCTCAGCGCTGCGCGCGTAGGACGATCTGCAAAGCGCTGGGCTGACCGTACGTCGACGCCGACGGCTGCAGGATGGTGTAGCGCGCGTCGATGGAGAGCGCCCCGGAGAGATAGAGCATCATCCCGCCGTGCACCCCCATCCCCTCGATCACCGCGGTGCTCGCCCCCTTCTCGCGCACCTGGTAGCCGCCGACCCCGGCATAGAGGTTGACCCGCTCCCGCTTCGCCCCGAGGATGACCGAGGTGGCAACGCTCGCCGAGGTCACGTCGTTCTTGAAGACGAAGTAACCCCCTTCGACCATCAGGTCCACCGCGGGGGGCGCATCGGTGCGCCAACCAAGGGTTCCCCCCGTGCTGGTGGGGATCGTCTCAAAGGTGTACCCCGAGACGAACCATCCCTGCTGGCCCCCGCTGATGGTGGCCTGCCCCTCCGCTGTCATGACGGGGGCGCCCACCAGCGCCCCAATCATCAGCACCAACCCAATACGTCGTCGCACGAAGTGTCTCCTGATTACGGAATGAGGGCGTAGTCGATCTTGGCGGCGCCGACCATGACGGTCATCTGGCCACCGATGAGCGTCCGCGGATCGCGGAAGATCGCGTAGTCGTTCGGGCCGAGGTTGAGGCGTGACACGCAGTTCATGTAGAACCCGGTCGCGTTGTCCTCCCCGATCCCGGTGCTGAGCTGGTGAGCGTACGGCTTCACGATCCACCCGCCGGCATCGCACGAGCCCGTGTTGGTCATGACGCCGCCCATGGTGCGGATGAAGGTGTCCTGCAGCGTCAAGCCATAGCTGTAGTAGCCGCCGTTCTCGCCGACGTAGACGATGCGCCCGCCCTCTGAGGCGAAGGTCTTAAGGGCGTTGTACTCGGCCTTCGCGAAGGTCGTCCCGGGCATCATGAGGAAGATGACCTTCACGTCGCTCGGGATGGTCTCGAGATCACGGTGCTGGTTCTTCGACTCGACCGTGAAGCCCTCGGCCGTGATGGCCGCCGCCACATTACTGAAGCCGGAGTTCGGCATGTGGTTGGCGCCCGAGTTCCCCCCTTCGTTGAAGAACCAGACCTTGGTCGCCGTCGCCCGCGTCCCCGTCGGCGCGAAGTTCACAAGGTTCTGGACGAACCGACGGTTCCCCGGGTACGTCATGCTGCTCGGGTAGCCCGCGAAGCCCAGGTCACCCCAGTTGATATCGTTGATCACGATCAGCTCACCACCCGCGCTGGGCGTGGTCGAGATCGTCATGTTGACACAGGAGACCTGGTTCGCCGCATCGGTCACGCAGACCGGGTAGGTCGCAGGACTCGGCACCGTCGCCGGCGCGGTGAAGAACCCGCCGGAGGTGATCGTGCCGTAGGTGTTGTCGCCACCCACGACCCCGTTCACCGACCAGGTGTAGGGCGCCGTGCCCCCGCTCACGGTGAACTGCTGCGTCCCATTGGGGAGCTTCTCCGCCGCGGTCACATTGAGCGGGAGGGCGTTCACGTTCGCCGTGAAGGCAACGTCGGTGTACCCCGTCGCCGATGCGGTAAGGGTCTGCGTCCCGCTCGCGCCGAGGGTCCAGCTCCCGACGCGTGCAATCCCGTTGGCGTCGGTCGTCGCCGTGGCGCCGGTGATCGACCCGCCTCCCGCCGTCACGGCGAAGGTCACGACCACCCCGGAGATCGGGGCGCCGGCCGAATCCGCCACCGAAACGCTCGGCGGGGTGAGCACCGCGGTGCTCGCGATCGCGTACTGGTTGTCTCCACCGTAGACCGCCATCCCGACGGGGAGGGTCGGCCCGTTGTTGTTGTTGTTGTTATTCGCGGCGGTCGCGGTCGCGGTCACCGCGAGGGTGATCGCGCCGGAGGTCGCGGTGAGGGTCTGCGTCCCCGCCGAGCTCCCGAGGGTCCAGCTCCCCGAAGAGGCCTGCCCGTCGGCCCCGGTGGTGACTGAGGCGTTGGCCACCGATCCCCCGCCCGAGGCGGAGAAGGTGACGGTGGCACCGGAGACCGCGTTCCCATATTGGTCGGCGAACTTCACGATCACGGGGTTCGTCAGCGCCGATGAGACATCAGCCGTCTGTGAGCCACCGGAGACGAGGGTGAGCGCCGCGCCGGCGCCGGCCGTCCCGGTCGCGGTGAAGGTGGTGGTCAGGTCCCCGACCGCTGCACGGAGGGTGTTCGACCCCGCTGTGGTCCCAAGGGTCCACGCGCTGACCGCGGCCACACCAGTGGAATCCGACACCGCCGAATCGCCGGTGACCGATCCGCCACCGGTGAGCACGGTGTAGGTCACCGTCGCCCCACCGACGAGGTTGTCGTACTGGTCCTTGAGCAACACCGCCGGCGCCGTTGCGACGGCCGTACCGACGGTCGCCGACTGATTGTTCCCCCCCTGCACCGTCATCTGCGTCGGCACGTCGGCCACGCCGATGGCGGTGATCGTCACCGGCGTCGCATTGATCGTCGGTGCCGTCGCGGTGATGGTATTCGCCCCCGCGAGCTGCCGGACCCGCCAATCGGCCGGCACAGTCGCGATCCCCTGCGTATTGGAGGTCGCCTCAAAGGAGACGGTACCGCCGCCCTGGAGGTTGAAGGTGAAGGTCACCGGGATCCCGGCCACGCTGTTGCCGAACTGATCGACGACGGTGATCGCCGGCCGCGTGGGGACCACGGTATTGACCGTCACAGTCTGATTATCCCCGATGACGGCGCCGAAGCCGGAGGCCGCGCCAGGGGTGGCGGTGGCGGTGACCGTGCTGGTCAGCGTCTCGGCCGAGATGTTGAGCGTCTGCGTACCGGCGGCGGTCCCGAGAGTCCAGGTGCCGGAGGAGGCGATCCCGGTCGAGTCGGTGACCGCGTTCACCGTGGCGACCGACCCGCTCCCACTCGCGACGGCGAAAGTGACCGCACGTCCTGCCCAGGGATTCGCGAAGGCATCGCGCACGCGCACTCGGACGGGATTGGCGAGCGGCTGTGCCGCGACCGCCGTCTGGCTCTCCCCACCGAGGATCTCTAGCGTCGAGGCCTCCGCGGCGATCCCCGTGGCGGCGAAATCGATCGTCCGCTCCCCCGCCGTCGCGCGCAGGGTCTGCGGGCCAGCGGTGGAGCCGAGGGTCCACCCCCCGAGCGTCGCAACCCCATTCGTGTCCGCTCGCACCGTGGCCGATCCGACGACACTGCCGCCGCCCGCCACGATGGTGAACTCAACCGGCGCACTCGCGACCGGGTTGCCGTACTGATCGCGCAGGGAGATGACCGGGGCCGTGGCCACCGCCGTCGCCACCGTGGCGGTCTGACTGTTACCCGACACGATCTGGAGGGTATCCGGCGAATCAGCGATCCCGATGGCGGTCAGCGTCTGGGGGGTGATGCCCGGCGCCGAGACCGTCACGAGGTTCGGCCCGATCATCGTCGAGAGGATCCAGTCCGCGGTCAGCGCCGCACGCCCATCGGCGCCGGTGGTGGTGCGGACCTGTACGCTTCCGCTCGGACGGAGCTGGAAGGTGAAGGTCACCACGATCCCGCCGATCGGATTGCCAAAGCGGTCGGTGACCTGCACGGAGGGCATGGTCGTCACCGCGGTCGCGACGGTGGCGACCTGTCCATCCCCACGCACATCGCGGAACTCTGCGGCGACCTCTGCCGTGCCGGTGGCGGTGAAGTCGGCCGTGACCTCGCCGATCGAGGCGCGGAGGGTCTGCGTCCCCACGGTCGTCCCGAGGGTCCAGGTCCCGACGGTCGCGCGCCCCGTCGAATCGGTGGTGACGGTCCCCCCGGTGACAGTGCCATTCCCCGCGAGCGGGGCGAAGGTCACGGTCGCGCCGATGACCGGATTGTCGAAGGCATCGAAGACCCGGACGGCGGGGGCCACATCAACGGCGGTCCCGACGCTGGTCGTCTGTGCGTTGCCCGCGACGATCGACAGGGTACGAGCGGCGCCGGCCGTCGCACGCGCACGGAAGGTGACCGTCTGCCCGGCCACTGTTGTGGAGAGGGTGTTTAGTCCTGCGGCCTGGCCG
This sequence comes from uncultured Chitinophagales bacterium, assembly GCA_964640035.1. Taxonomy (GTDB): domain Bacteria; phylum Bacteroidota; class Rhodothermia; order Balneolales; family CAYWCV01; genus CAYWCV01. The sequence continues at coordinate 1,758 of CAZXGO010000136.1, read as the reverse complement.
AGGGTCCACGACCCGACGGTCGCCACGCCGAGCGAATCGGTCGTGACCGTCGCGCCGGTGAGTGAGCCCCCACCAGAGGCGACGGTGAAGACCACCGAGACGCCGGCGACGCCGTTCCCGAAGCTATCGAGGATGCGCACACTCGGTCGCACCGCGACCGCCGCATTGACCGCGCCGACCTGTGTGGTCGTGTCGACGGCCGCCACCGACGATGGCGCCGCCGCAGCCGCCGTCGCCGAGATCTCGAGCGAGAGGGTCCCGTACGTCACGCGAACCCGATTGAGGCCACTGGTGGTGCCGAGGCGCCACGCGGGCAGGACCGCCTCGCCCGAGGCATCGGTCGTGACGGTCGAGGACGCGAGGGACCCCCCACCGGCGACGACGGCGACATCGAGCGGAAGATTCGGAACGCCATTCTGTCCGCCGTCGCTGATCTTGATGCGGATCTGGCCCGCGACGAGCTCACCCACGGTGCCGCTCGGCGTTCCCCCAGAGACGACGGAGAGGAGGCTCGGGGCCAACGCCAACGCGGTGAGATCGGAGGTGACCGTGCCGACGACGGCGCGGACGGTGTGCGTGCCGCCGGTCATGCCGAGGGTCCAGGCGCCTGCGGTCGCATGTCCCTGCGCATCGGAGACGGCGACGGAGTCAGCGAGCCGCCCCCCGCCCTGCACGACGCGGAAGACGACGGAGGTCGCGGCGATCGGATTGCCGTAGGCATCGACGACCTTGACGCGCGGACGCACGGCGAGGGTGGTGCCGATGAGGGCGGATTGCCCGCTCCCCTGCGCGACGTCGAGCCGCGCGGGGTCACCGACCGAGACGACGGCGGAGGCCGACGCCGCGAGCGCGCCCAGGCGGACGCTGAGGGTCTGTGTCCCGGGTGCGGTCCCGAAGGTCCACCCACCGAGGCGCGCGACGCCGAGCGAGTCCGTGGTGACGGCGCTGCCGCCGACGATCGTGCCGCTCCCGGTGGTCGGGAGGAATTCGACGAGGACGCCGGGGACGTTGTTGCCGTAGCGATCCCGGACGCGCGCAGCGGGCCGCGCCGCGGCGGGGGCACCGACGCGACCGGACTGCGCCTGGCCCTCGACGAGGGTCAGGGTGTCGGGGACGTCCGGGCGCCCGATGGCGGTGATGGTGACCGTCGGGAGCCCGAGCGAGGAGACGGTGACCACGTTCGGTCCCGCGACGGTGGAGAGGGTCCACTCCACGGGGACGGTGGCGACGCCGCGCGCGTCGGAGATGGTCTCGACGGCCGCGGAGCCGCTTGGGCGGAGCGTGTAGGTGAAGACGACCGGGGCCCCAGCGACCGGCTTGCCCTTGGTGTCACGGACGGTGACGGCGGGGCGGATCGGGAGGGTGGACCCGACGACCGCGATCTGCCCATCGCCTTGCACGTCGGCGAGGGCGGCGGGGACCGGGGCTTCGAGGATCAGGTCGGTGTTACAGGAAATCGACCCGAAGGACAGGAGCAGGAACGCGATCAGCCGCAGCGGTGCGGAAGAACGCGGGGCAACGAGGGGACGAGCAGGCACAGAAACTCCGAATGGGGACTGAGTGGCTCGCGATGTGGGCAGATGGAATCGCGATTTTCTAACGTTTTGTAACGTTACCTAACGTTACATTCGTTACGGATGCCAATACTCAATCGTCGTGCACTTTCCGCAACCGATATTTCTGACAGTTCTGACAGGTCGCCGCCTGATCGATCGGGCGTCCGAGCGCAAAAAAAAACGGGGCTCGGTGAGATCACCG
>CAZXGO010000135.1:0-5936 GCA_964640035.1 uncultured Chitinophagales bacterium | reverse complement strand
CGTTGATCGAGCGCACCAGCGCTTCTTGGTAGGGGTAGGGGACGAAGGGGGCGACCGTGCCGCCGGTGCGGATCCAGGTGCGTCGTGCGAACAACGGCCAGTCCTCTACGCCGGGCAGCTTCGTGGGGGCGACGGCTGGATTGAAGTTGGCGGCGCGGGCTTGACGTTTGGCGAGCTCGAGGCGCAGGCGGTCGGCGCGGCGCTGCAAGTTGGCAAGGGAAGCCGTCACTCGTCCTCAGGGTTGGCGGAGGCCATCAAGGGATCGACGTCGTCGTCGCTCTCGGGGGTGGTTTTGGCAGTGACCTGGAGGAAGCCGTAGAGCTGTGTCTCGAGGTCGCTAATCGTGCGCTCCAGCAGCTTGCGCTCTTGATAGGCCACGGCGCCGTTGAGCAGGGCGCGGGAGGCGGCGATGCGGTCGGAGGCGCGGGTGTTTTCGTCGTTCATGATCGCCGTCAACGTGGCGATGGCGTCGGGCATCTGCGCGAGGCCCTGAGACTCCGAGCTGTCGATCAGTTCTTGTTGGCGCTGGTAGATCGCTCGTTGGACAGAGGGTTTCTTGCGCCAGGTGTAGAGGGTCTTCTCGGTGACGCCGAGACTGCGGGCTACTTCGCGGCAGGTTTTGCCCCGGGCGAGGAGATCGGCGGCGATGCGCTCGCGCTCTCGGAGACCGTCAACTTGGCTGGGGTTGCGCGCGATCATCGACGGATCTCGACCGATTACTACGGACTTATACCGATTATGGGTGCACTCTAACTCAGTCTGGATGAGTTAGCACGCATCACCCCATTCGGGGTTTAGGGCCACGGCCGAGATCATGTAGTCGGGGTACAACTCCTGCACCGTTTGGATGGCGTGGGCGGTATCTCGCGCCATCACTTCCAGGCGAATGGGCTGGGTGTCACGCAGCCGGGCTGTCACTTTAAACGGGAATGTTTGCATTGGACTTTCTAGGGCGGGTGAGGTGATCCAGCGCTGCGCAAAACTCGTAGAGCGACCGATGGTCGTAGCGCTGGAGGTCCCGGGCCGCTGCAAGGCGCGCGGCGTCAGTGAGGTCATGAATCACCGCGCAGAGGGCGGCGTGCTCGGGGGTGGGGCGTTCTCCGGAGGCGGCGGCGCCTCGACGGAAAGTGCCTACGAGGGTGTCGAGGTCGAGGTTCAGGTTCATGTGTAGGGAGCTAAGCCCGCTTTATCGGTCTATCGCCGGGTGCGAGTAACGCCACCTCGGGGGGCCGGTGTTAGGCAACGTGGGTCCAACAGCGCCGTTTGGCGATGTCGATGACCGTGTTGCGGTGGAGGCCGTACTCGGTGGCGAGTTGCTCGATTGAAGTGCCACGGGCGCGGGCTGCGCGGAGACTTCGGACGTTCTCCTCAGTGAGGACAGCGTTGGGGTGCTCAGAACCCTTCGGGTTGCGCTTTGCACCACCGAGGTGGATCGTCTCGCAGGTGCGCAGCCGTTCCCCGCACTCGGGGCAGCGATACCAGCGTTGCGTGATGTTGTCGAAGCTCTGGCTGTGTACTACACGCATCCGAGTCGTGCACTCGGGGCAGCTCATTCCCATGGCTCAGGGGCGTTTGGCGAGGTTGTGGGGTTGATGGGGCTGGTGGCCCAGCGGAGGGTGGCGCCGACGACAAGGCCGAGGGCGATCGCGAGGACGGCGTAGCGCTTCATGTGAATTGCGTGAGGTAAATAGTCACTCCGAGGATTCCCAGGAGCCAGGTCAAGCCGAACCAGATCACGGGAGGCATGGTGCGTAATAACGAAGAAGTTGAGCTTTGCGCTCATCGATCAAATGGGCGCTGGACACGATCGAACAGATGTCGCTCTCGGGGATGCAGATCCGATAGCAGTCGTGTCCGTGGCAGTCGACGTAGTACTCGACAGTGAGGTCGTCGGGGCTCATGCGGCTTCGCACGGGGTGCCGACGTATTCCGCCCAGAGACCGGTGTAGGTGCTGTGGGCGGGGTGCATGGGGTCGTCACGACCGTCCTGGAGATAAAGACGGTCGAGGTGCTCTTGGCGGGCCTGCTGAACGAGGGAGTTGCAACCAGGCATGAAACGGTCGGCGGGATTAGCAGACATGAACAGGACAGAAGATGACAGGACGCTAGGCAGCTTCCGTGCGCAGGGCACGTTTTAGACGTCGAGTGAAAGCTTTGGCTCGCGCTCGGTTGTAGGAGGTGAGGTGCCAGTGGCCACACCAAGGGCAGTGGTACGGCGCGCTGGCGAAGCCGCGACGTTTGGCGAAGGCCACGGCTTCAGGGCGGGTGGTGTACGCCGCTTTGGTGGCGCACATCGCTTCGGCCTTCTCGAGGAAGGCGTCGTCGTCGAGGTCGAGTGGGTTGATGTGAATCATTCAGCGGTGTCGAGGAGTTCGGTGCTCAGCGAACGCGACGAGGCACGCAGCGCTGAAGAACTACGTCCGGCACGGTCGACGGCTTCAGCGGTGTCGCCTACGGCGGAGAGCAATGGGCCGGCCACAGGGGCGAGTTCTTGGCAGTAAGAGGCCAACGCTGTCCAGAAGGAGGGAGTCATGGTGAGAGAGCTGTGTGGATGGGAGCGAGGTGCTCAGAACAACGGCACCGTGATTGGCACCACGGCGATGCCAGACCAGCCCAGCTTCGATAGGTGCCGGGCACGGATTGCTGCGGTGTCGATGTCGGTGAAACGCACCGCAGCGAGGGGGTCCGGTGTCAGAACCACAGGGATTCCGCCGATGCCGGTGCCGGCGACGAGGTAGCCGCTCTCGGTGGAGAGGACGAACCGTTCAGCCGTGCAACGACGGGGTGTGATAGGTGCCAGCGGGGAAATAACGACTGGAGAAGCCGTTGGCTCGAAGATTGTCATTGGCTTTGAGGATCTCAGTAGCAGTGGCAAACGTGGTGTAAAGAGCTATTCCGGTATCGACTTGAATAAATTCATACGCAGCAAAACCTGCCATGGAGATGTCCATGTCTCGGGGCGCAGGGGTAGGGACTAAGCCAGAGGCTCCGCGGTGGGGAGGCCCTGACGGCTTATCCAGTGTGCCGAGCCTGCGCGTGGTTGGTCAGTCCCCCGGCCCTTGGAGGAGGTACTGGCTGTCACAACAGCGTTCGCCGGTAGTGCCCTCTTGGCCCGGCATCGCTTCGAGGAGCCCCAGTAGGGAGTTCAAGAATTGATCCATGCGGGCGAGGTGGACAGCGGCGTCGACCCAGTCCGTGTCGATCTCGTCCTCGCTCTCGATTTGGATTTGGCGCGCCGTAAGGGCTGCGCCGTTGAACTGACGCCACAGCACGGCGAGGAATGCGGAGAATTCCAAGAAGGCTGCGTCGGTCAGTTCCCCCTTGGTTAGCTCCGTGTGGAGGAGCTTCACCATCTTTTGATTGCGGGGCTTGAGCTTGTCGAAGGCAGGAAAGACTTCGCGCAGCGAGGGCTCGGCCAACGCCTCGAAAAGAGCTTCAGGGGTGGCCGGGATGTCCATCGGACGGCCGTCGCTAATCAAGGCTACGGGGTGGGTCATGGGAGAATGAGGCTGCATAGGTTGGTCGTCACAGCGCCGCCTGTGTGGATGTATGCCCCGGGGGTGAGAGCCCGGGGTTTTCTCTTAGACGCGGCGCACTCGGTAGGTCACGAGTTCGGCGCCGGCAGCGTCCATCTCTTGCACTGTGAGCTCGCCTCGGTTGAACCGCTCTCGGTCGGTGCGGGTTAGGTCGCGCATCGTGACCTCGTACACGCAGTCGGCGTAGGCCGCCATCCAGTAGGGGACAAGGCCGTAAACGTGCTTGTGCAGCACGTCGGGGCCAGTGGCGTATTCCATGACGGGGGCGTTAATGCCTTTGTCTTTGAACCAAGCAACCAGGGAGTCGTTGCGGGTAACGATGACTCGATCAGACATAGAAGGGAACTAAGGAAGGAGACAGGGTGCCGGGCACTCTGACCAGAATGAGTCAAACCAGCGCAAGGCAAGCTTCGCGGGCGCGCTCGATGCGCTTGGCGCTGGTGCCACCCCAGAGGGACTCCAGACGAGCGCGGGCACGCTCGGTGTCGTCCTTGGCGCGGCCGGAGTCGTGGGTCTCGAACTGGGTGATGGCGTTGTACAGGCCGTACAACGTGCCGGCGCAACCGGGCAGGTCGCGGATCCCAAGGCCCGTGGAGCCGGCGAAGTGACCACGGATTACGTCAACCTCTTTGAGGTCGGCGATCGTGCGCTGACGCGGTTTGCCGCTGTCTTTGTCCTTGATCGGCGTGGCCAGCTTGTCGGCGTAGGTGGTCTCGAGGACGCGTTTTGCCAGCTCGGTGGTGAGCTGCACGTTGGTAAGAGCGCGGAGCTCGTCGATCGACTTGCGGAAGCTCCGGCGCTCCAGATCGATGAGGTGGGGCAACTGTTGGGCGAACTCGGTGACGGAGGCGGTGTGCTTCCGGCGTAGGCCCGTGCCATTGGTGATTGCCGTGCCCACCGCTTTGCCGGTGAGGTACGTCAGCTGGTTCGCGCAGGCCAGGCGAACGTCGGAGAAGAAGACACCGAAGCCGCTACTCCCGTCATGGGAGTTGAACAGGTGTAGGTAGCGGCGCACTTTGTCGCCGGGTAGGACTTCATCCTCGGTGCGGATCGACGCGGTGGCGAAGACCTTGCGGCCGTCGCGGATGGAGAGGACGTTCTCGATGGTGATGTCCTCGCGGAGGTAATCGAGGAGATTCACCAGCGCGTTGTTCTGCACGGGGGTGTAGCCCGATCCGTGGATGCCGAGAAGGGTGTCGTTGTCGCTGCGGACGATGGCGCAGTGATCAGGTGCTTGCACGGGGCCATCGGCACCCATAAAGAAGGCTGGGCGCTTGTCGGCAGTCCAGTCGAGACCGGCGATGCGGAAGGCGTCGTTCGCCGAGACGTTCTCGGGGATGGCGGTGCCGACGCGGTCGATCAACGGGTTGACGGCGTAGCCACGGTCTCGGTACTTGCCGTAAACCATGGGGCCGGTGCCGTCGGCGGCGTAGGCGGTGGTGACTTTGTTCGAGGTGAAGGTCATGAGTGCATAGGTTCGGAGAGACGGCACGAGGCCGGGTGGATGGCGCGTTGATGACCGAGACGCACCCCTCGGCAGGACCCGGGCGTCCGTTGAGACAGAGTAAGGGGGATGAGCTGAAGGGTCAACCTGTTCAGGACAGGGTTTTCTCGGGGAAAAACTCTGCAAGGGCGCGTTCAATCAAATAGGCAGCGAGGTTGGACAGGGAGCGGCCTTGGTCAGTGGACAAGGAAATAGCGCGCTGGTGCACGTTCCAGGGGAGCGTGATGGTCAGGCGCTGGCTGGAGCGTTTTGCGTAGGGGTTGATCATTGGGTTAAAGCGCTGTCGAGCGCTTCGTAGTGGTAGTAGGCCGAGGCCCAGGCGGGGAACTCGGGGTCTTCCGGGAAGGGGTAGCCCTCGAGTTCCCAGTCGGTTTCGTGCATCCCGCAAGGGGAGTACCAACCGCCCTCGTCGCCGGACCAGCCGGCGCGGAAGCGGAGGGTGTCGATGCGGTCTTGTTCGCGCATGGCCGCCTCGGCCGCACCGAGGTGGTCGTACCAGTTGGGGCGGCGCTCGAGTTGAAGCAGGTTGAAAGCAGAGTCAGGCATTTGGGTAGTAGTGACTGAAAGGTAAAGAGCGGAAAGTAATAGACCCACCCTCGTTATCTCGAAGAGATTCGAGCGTGTGCATAAGGTGATTCAGACTAAGCTTCTCTTCAAAATCGAGCGTTTCGAATAGCCTGCGATAATAGTCGCAAAGTATGTCATTTAATAGGTCCATATCGTCTGTGTACCAGTAATAGACGGAATCGGTAGTCATTCGCCTAGGTGCATGAGGTGGGCTTCGAGGTACTGCTGAACGGAGCGCAGGTGTTGGCGCATCACGTCGCGTTGCGTCGTGGCCTGGGGCCAGGCGCCGGGGCCGGCGACGTAGTAGTCGCGGGCGTTGTGCTCGATCT
>CAZXGO010000134.1:5641-6082 GCA_964640035.1 uncultured Chitinophagales bacterium | reverse complement strand
CTGTTTCATGGATCGTGCCGAGCAGGCTGCGCGCAAAATCGTCTTCGCTGTAACGCGTGGTCAGGCGTACGTCCTCCGGCACGCCGCCACTGAACGGATGGGCGCTTTCATCCAGCCGGCCGGCTTTGAAATCAAAGCCCAGCAGCACCATCGCCTCGCGGTTCAATGCGCGCTGCGCGTCGACCGGGAAAGGCCCCTGCGCATCGACCGGCGGATGCTGCGACTGGCGCGCCTGCACTTTCTCGATCAGGCCAGGCAGCCAGGTCCTGACGTCACCGAAGATCCGGTCAATGTCAGCGACGCGCACACCCGGTTCAAAACGATCAAGCAAAGCGTCGTAAGGCGCCAGTCCGAGATGATCGGAGAGCCGCTGCGCCTCCTCCCGCGAGAGACGCACAATCTCGCGGAAATTTTCCAGAAATCCTCGCCAGTCATTGGCGG
>CAZXGO010000134.1:0-5631 GCA_964640035.1 uncultured Chitinophagales bacterium | reverse complement strand
CGATGACTTGATTGAAGCCAAGGCCCTCGCCAGGCGTGTTCGCAACGCGCACCGGCGAGGGCCTTGGCTTCAATCAAGTCATCGGGCAAAGCGCAGGCCTCCCGCCAGTCGCGGGCGATTTCGCGCAGGTTCGCCGCCTCCCAGTCGCCAAGCCGTTCGGAACCGGCTGCTGCAATCCATCCGCCCATAGCCGGATCGGTCCGTTGGCGATGGATCAAGGCCTGCAGTTCCGCTTCCGCCGCAGCGCGCGCCTCGTTACCGCCCGGCGGCATCATCGCATTACGATCCCAGGACGCGATGGCCGCGAGATGCTGGTAGCGGTAGATGCGGGTGCGGGCCTTGGCGAGGGAGGCGTAAGCGCTCATGGTCGGCTGCTCGCCGCCTCGAGCAGGTCAGCAATTTTCGGCTCCGGCTTCCAGTAGCCCGGCCCCTTCAGGAACTTGCCGTTGGCGTCGTAAATCGGCTGACCGTCCGCGCCGAGTTTGCTTTCGTTGCTGTCCATGATGATCGACAGGACGTCTTCCAGGGGCAGGCCGTACTTGAGGGCTTCGGAGCGGCAATACACGATGACATCTCCCAGCAGGTCGGCGATGGCGACCAGCGCCTCGCGCGGCGAGGCACCCGCCTTGAGCATGGCCACAATGTCGTCGATTTCGTGCACCTCGTCCATCAAGGTGGCCTTGAACTTCATCAACCGCTCGGCTGCATCGTCCGGCAACACCGGGCGGTCGTGAGCGGGCAGTTTGTACATGGCATTCATGGCGGCAATGCGCCGGGCAAATTGAGGCGTCATGATCGGCAGAGGGAAAGTAGTCACGGAATCCGCATTGTACGGGACCCGGCACCAGCCACGGCAAGACATCAGGACAATCGCTATCGGGCGCGCTACCATTGCGGCCTGCTCCATTCACCGATAGAGGAACCACCACATGGCCCGCCCCCCGCATATCACCCTGTTCAGCGTGCACAAGGACGCCATGGAGGCTGCGGTGCGTGCCTTCGAATCAGACTGGCCGGAAGCGCGCTTCAGCAATCTGCTGGATGACGGTCTGTTTGCCTGGGTACGCGAAGCCGGCGGTGTCGTGCCCGAGATGTACGATGTCTTCCGCACGCTCACCCGCTATATGGTCTCCCGCGGAACCGACGGCATACTCTTTACCTGCTCCGCCTTCCGCGAAGTAATCGACAGTTGCATTGCCGAGAATACGGTGCCGATTCTGAAGCCGAATGACGCCATGATCGAGGAGGCCCTGAAGGCCGGATCGCGGCTCGCGGTGATGGCCACGGTGGGACCGACCATTCCGTCGATATCCGCGGAGATCGAAGCCTACGCCGCAGCACGCGGGCAGCGGGTAACGCTTACCCCGGTGGTCGTTGACGGCGCCTTTGACGCACTCGCGGGCGGTGACCCTGCCAGACACGATGCCCTGGTCGCCGCGCAGGCGAAGACCATCCGCGACTGCGACGCGATCGTGCTGGCACAGTTCACCCTGTCGCGTGCCGTGCCCGTGGTGCGGCAGGTCAGCAGCATTCCGGTATTCAGTTCCCCGGGTGCGGCCGTGGCCAAGCGGCGCCGGATGGTGAAAGTCTGACCGGCGATGAAAATCGCCGCAATACAGGCTGCTGTCGAACACCTCAAGCCGGCCCGCAGCGCGGATGCCTACGCCGGACAGGAAAGCCTGACCTTTGTCCGTTGCACGGTCAGCACCGATGAAGGATTGACCGGATACGGCCTGACCGGCCGTTTTCTGGCAGCCGAGGTGGCGCATCTGCTCAATCAGGGCTTTGCCTCTGCAGCCAATGGCCTGGACCCGATGGATATTGAAGCGATCACGGCAACGCTGTCCGCACGCTTCAATCCGCGTCAGTCCACCGGTGTGTTCATGTCCGCACTGTCGGCCTTTGATCAGGCGCTATGGGATCTCAAGGGACAGTCGCTGGGGCTCCCGGTCGCGCGACTGATCGGCAATGCCCGTCCCGCCGTGACGGCCTATGCCACGGTCGGCTTGCCGGCATTCGCCGAAGATCAGCTTATTGCTGCCTGCGCCAAGGCACTGCAGGACGGTTATCAAGGCGTCAAGATTCTGGTCGGCAGCCGCAGCATTGCCGAAGATGCGCAGCGCGTGCGCGCGGTGCGCGAGGCCATCGGCAGTGCCGCACTCATGCTGGATGCCAACTGCTCCTACACGGTGGCGGAGGCGCGGCGACTGGCGGATGCAGTTGCCGACTGCGACATCGCATTCTTCGAAGAACCGGTGCGCGGCAATGACATCCGCAGTCTGGCGGCACTGCGCCGCGCGACACGCATACCGCTCGCCTCCGGACAGATGATCCAGTCGATCACCTGGTTCCGTGATGTCCTGCTCGCCGAAGCACTCGATGTGCTGCAGCCCAACGCGGCTTTCTGCGGCGGCATCAGCGCGATGCTGCGAATACTGGCACTGGCCGAAGCGCATCAGTTGCCGGTCACCGGTGCTGGTGGCTATGAAGCCGCGAATCTGCCGGTTATGGCAGGGCACCGGCACGGGGGCATGCTGGAGGTGCATGGCGCACACGCCGCCATCCGTGACCGCTTTGCGAGCCATCCGGATTTTCAGGCCGGTCAGTTGACGGTACCGACCACCGCCGGTATCGGCTTCACCCTGAAGACATTATAAATAATTGATTTAATTAATATTTTTTAGGACCCGCCATGACCGATACCCGCCGTTTTCCGCTTATCCCGCTGGATCAACTCACGCCCGAGCAACAAGCGCTCACCGAAGCCATCAAGTCCGGCCCGCGCGCAAAGCTGGCATCCTCCGGCGCCTCGAAACCAGGTCCGCTCGGCGGCCCCTTCAACGTCTGGCTGCGCAGCCCCGGAATCGGCAATCTGGTGCAGAAGCTCGGCGAAGAAATCCGCTTCCGCAGCTCGCTCTCCGGCAAGCTGAATGAACTCGCCATCCTCATCACCGCCCGCAACTGGACGTCACGCTACGAATGGGTCGCGCACCACAAGCTCGCGCTGGAGGGGGGGCTGAACCCGGCCATTGCGGATTCCATCGCCCGCGGACAGCGGCCCGAGGGCATGGATGCGGACGAAACGCTGGTCTACGATTTCTCGACCGAGTTGCAGGACTCGCGCGGCGTCAGTGATGCGCTGTACGCACGGGCCGTCGCACGTTTTGGTGAGCGCGGGGTAGTGGACCTGATCACGGTCAATGGCTTTTATGTGCTGGTCTCGATGTGCCTCAACGTCGACTGCACGCCTTTGCCCGACGGCACGCCGGACCCGCTGCCGGCCTGACATGGCCATCGTGTATGAAGCGCGGCATTTCGTGCTGCGCACCCTCGACCAGCCACATGTTTCCCGTGAAGACGGCGGCCACCTCGTCATCGACCCGAAAGTCGCTGTCGAGGATCGCACCAAGCTCTCGCGCGATCAGGCGATCGAACTGGTCAAGCTGACCATGGCCGGCGGCGAGGCGATGAAAACCGTGCTCTCGCGCAAAGGCATAGACATCGGCCGCATCAATTACCAGGACAACGGCAACTGGCGGCCTGAGTTGCATGTCCACCTGTATGGCCGCGCACGCGGGGCGAAGCGGCAGCCCTATGGTCATGCGCTGTCCTTTCCGCCGACCCGTGAAGCCTTCCGCAACAGCATGGGCGATCTCGAAGCACTGCAGGCCGATGACATCACCGAGTTGCGTGACGAAATCACCCGCCTGCTGGCCAGCGACCGCTACCGGGACTTCTGACTCAGCCTCACCCCGGCGTCGCCCCCGATGACCGGACAACATCGCCCCACTTGCGGATTTCGAGCGGCATCACCCGCGCCAACTCGTCCGGTGTGCTGCCCACCACCTCAACGCCGCGCTGAGCGAGATTGCGCGTAATCCCGGGCTCACGCAGCGCCGCGGCAAAGCCCTGTTGAATACGCTGCGTGGTATCGCGCGAAAGACCGGCAGGGCCCAGCAGGGCATACCAGCCGCTGGTTTCAAATCCCTTCAGTGTTTCTCCGATGGCCTGCACGCCGGGCAGAGCAGCCGAGCGCTGCGCGCTGCAAACACCGATAGCCCGCAAGCGCCCTGCTTCAATAAACGGTTTCGCCGCCAGCAGTGTATTCACCTGAAACTGCACATGTCCCGCCACGAGATCGGACAACGCCTGCCCGGCGCCTTTGTACGGAATGTTCAGGGCATCAATACTGGCCATTTTTTTCAGCATTTCGACGGCGAGATAGGCAGAATTACCCGCTGCCGTGCCGGCGGTGAGCTGCCCCGGTCTGGCCTTCGCCAGTGCAATGAATTCCTTTACGTTCTTCACCGGCAGCGAGGGATGCACGACCAGCACTGTGGTCGTACGCCCCAACTGGCTGATCATGGTGAAGTCTTTCACCGGATCGAATGGAATTTTCTTGTAGAGCGTCGGGTTGATGGCGTGTGGCGTGGTGGCAATCACCATGGTGTGAACGTCCGGTGCGGACCGCGCCACAAATTCGGTGCCGATCATCGTCGCGCCACCCGCCCGGTTTTCGATGATGATCTGCTGACCGAACTGCTTCCCCAGCTCGGGGCTGAGCAGGCGCGCCAGAATGTCCGTGCCGCCGCCGGGTGCTGCCGGCACCACGATACGCACCGGCTTTGCCGGAAATCCCTGGGCGCGCGCATTCCCTGTCAGCAACAGCGCGCCGGCGAGTACCACGAACAACGCACCCGACGCCCGCATTGCGGCGGTCTTTGCATCGATGATTCGCCTCATCCTCTTCCCCCGAAGAAAAACGTCATCCTAGCACCGCGGTGCTGCTGTTTTGTGAAACAGATCACATCTCGACCGTGAACCACTTCCTGTGGCAGACGTTCACGCGGTGTTTTCTGGCGGCGCCGGTAGCGCACGCCTATAATCGCAGCGCCATTCCCTCTTTCTGACTCACGGACCCTTTCATGCCCTCGCTGTCCAACGGACACTCCCCGGCGCGCCTGCCGGTCGTCATTCTTTATGAGGAAACCCGCGGATTCACCCGCATGTCGGGTGCGCTGCCACCGGCCACGGTGCTGGAACGGATCTCGGAATTTTTCAATCTTGCGCAGACCGCCGTTGCCGGTCACAGAGGCGTCGTGCGTGATGTGCTCAATGACACTGTGGTCGCCTCTTTTGAGGGCAACGACTGTGCACAGGACGCCGTGGACGCGGCCACCGACATTCAGCGAGGATTTGATGCGCTCGAAGACGCCTGGCAGGAGCAGTTCGGCATACGTGCTGCGGTCGCCATCGGCATGCACGCCGGCGACGCGGTGATCGGCACAATCGATGCGCCGCAACCGGCGCAACCGGTCATCATCAGCGACAGTCTCAGTGTCGCAGAGCGGCTCCTACACCGCGCACGCGCCGGTGAATGTGTACTGTCACAGGCGGTCATGGATGGACTTCCCGCCGCGGGGCTCATACTCGACCCCGAGGAACTCCCGGCGCTGGCCCTGCCGCGCCGTGACCCGATACGCATCTACGGCATCACACGGGATACGCGGCTGGACTTCACCTGATCCGGCCGGCAAGAGATGCCGGCTATTGCAGCTTGAGCCCCGCTGCCTTGATCACGCGGCCCCAGCGGTCGATCTCGACCAAGGCGGTTACTGAGCGCTCGCCAAG
>CAZXGO010000133.1:0-6220 GCA_964640035.1 uncultured Chitinophagales bacterium | reverse complement strand
CGGGAGCGTATACATCTTGAAGGTTGGGCCCTTCATCCCACGAAGCCAGTGACCGCGTTATCACTGCGTTACGGTCATCAGGAAATCCCCTGCGAGCTCGGACGCCCCCGCCCAGATCTCGCCGCCGACCATCCCGACCTGCCGGATGCGGCCAGCGCGGGTTTCAAAAGCCAAACCATCCTGTCCGCCGGTTTCGGCGCCTTGCGACTCAGGGCCCGGTTGGCCGACGGATCGTGCGCCATCTTCCGAACCAACCGCTCCGTGGCCGTGCCGGTGGATGAAAATCACCCCGTTTCCTTGGATTGGAAAACGCCGCGCATTGCCCTGTCATCGCAACAGAAGGCGGTCAGCCCTCCCGCTGAGCGAACCTCAAATCCGCAGAACATCCTTTTCATCCTGCCCGGCAGCTTCGCCGCGAACAATGCGCTTCATGTGGCCGCTCTCGCCAATGAGCTCGCCGCCACGGGCCACCGTTGCCTTATCGCGGTCGCGCACGATGCGGACACGATCACCCGGCATAAGGAACCCCGCTTTCGCGGCATCACGCATAGCGAGGCCATGGCGGGCGTGAGTTTTGAGGATCAACGCGGTCCCGATGTGATTCATGCGTGGACCACCCGCGAAAACGTCAGGCAGCTCGCGCAAACCCTGAGCCGGCGGCATGCGGCAAAACTGGTGGTGCATCTGGAGGACAATGAGCAGCAGGTGCTCGGCGTTTCGCTGGGCCGCCCGTTCGCCGAACTTGATGCGCTGAGCGATCAGGAGCTCGAACCGCTGATCCCCGGTGATCTTTCGCACCCGCACCACAGCCGCGCGCTGTTGGCGGCGGCTGATGGCATCACCGTGATCACGGCGCGTCTGACCGAATTCGTCCCGGCCGGCAAACCGCACCTCACGATCCCCCCCGCCGCTGATGCCCGTTGCTTTTTTCCCCGCCCGGTTCCGCATGATTTTCGCGCCGCACTGGGATTGCCGACCGATACGTTCGTGCTGTTTTACCATGGCAACGTTCATGCCGCGAACGCCACCGAGGTCCGCGCGCTCTACGAGGCGGTGCTGCGTCTGAACCAGGCAGGCGAGCCCACCCTGCTGATCCGCACCGGGCTGGATCGGGTGGAATTCCTCGGCGCGCTTGCCCAGGCGATGGAGCCCCACGTGCTGGCCTTGGGGCAGGTTCATCATCACCGCCATCTGCCGCCGCTCATGGCGCTGGCAGACGTTTTCGTGCAACCCGGCGAGCCAGATGCCTTCAACGACTACCGGTTTCCCTCCAAGCTGCCGGAGTTCTTCGCCCTCGGCCGTCCGGTGATATTGCCCCGCACCAATCTCGGCCTGCAATTGCGGCATGGCGAAGACGCCTATGTGCTGGAGCGCGCCGATGCGGACGGCATCGCCAAGGCCATCATCGCACTGCGGCGCGATCCCACGATGCGTGAACAGCTGGCCCAAGGCGCCGCAGCGTTCAGCCAATCATATTTCAGCTGGTCCCGCAGCGCCACCGCGCTTGCAAAATTCTATGCCGGGCTGACAGCCTGAGCGGCCATGTCTTTCCACGTTAAACGACCGCACCGTCTGCTTGTCACCGGAGGTCGCGGTCGCCTGGCCTCACTTATTGCCGATCACTTTTTTGCGCCGACGTATGCCACGACGCTGTATTCGCGCGAGGGCGGTTCTGGCCTGCAGCCACTTGATGCGCTGCTGCAACCCGGCCACCTGCACGCGGAGGACACCCTGCTTCATCTCGCTTGGAGCACCCTGCCGGCCACATCGGAAAAATCGCCGGGCATGGAGCAAGCCCATGATCTGCCCTGGTTGGAGCGATTTTTGACGGAACTCGTCGCCCGGCCGAAATCCCACCGACCCCACCTTGTGTTTTTCTCCTCCGGTGGCGCCGTCTACGGCAACGCCCCCGGCCGACCCAATCGCGAAACCGACCCCTGCCATCCGCCGGGCCATTATGGTCGAGCCAAGCTCGCGGCCGAACAGCTGATCCAGCAGGCCGCCGCGTCCGGCGGTCTGTCGGCATCCGTTCTCCGCATCTCGAATCCCTACGGCTACCCGGTGCCGGACGGTCGTCCGCAAGGCATTATTCCCCACGCCATCCGCGCGGCGGTGGAAGAGAGGCCGTTGCCACTTTGGGGCGATGGTCATGCCTGCAAGGATTTCCTCTACTACACCGATTTCATCGCCGCCCTGCATCACATCCTCGATCAGCGGCACGAGGGTATTTTCAACGTGTGTTCGGGAAATTCGCACCGCATCTCCGAGGTCATCGCCCTAGTCGAGCAGCACACGCATCGTCGGATTGCCACCGAGTTCCTGCCCGCCCCGGCATGGGACGTGCAGGACAGCCGCCTGGATCCGGCCAAATTGATTGCCGCCACCGGGTGGCGGCCACAGGTCGGCCTGGATGAAGGCATCCGCCGCTCGGTGGCGGGTTACGTCGATCATTGAGCATGCTCACGCCAAAGGCCAAATCTTCACGCGCGCTGTGGGTCATGTTTGCCCTCGTGGCGTTGGTTGCGTTCGGTCAACTCACCCGCTCTTGGCAGGCCTCCCTGCTCGACCGGTATGAGTTTCGCCAGCTGCAAACTGCACTGAGCACTTACTGGATAGCCCAGGATGGCTGGCGGCTTGCCTACCCCACCCCTTTGTTCGGCCCGCCGTGGTCGATCCCGATGGAATTTCCCACCTATCAGGTCATCACGGCAACAGTGCATCAAATGACGGACCTGCCGTTGGAACAGGCCGGCCGGCTGGTCAGCGTATTCATGCTGCTCGCGTGTCTGCCGGCCCTGCACGACCTGCTCGCGTTGGCGAGACTGGCCCACTCCCGCCGGCTCATTGTGCACGCCTTGGTACTGACCGCACCGGTCTACCTGTTCTACGGCCGTGCGTTCATGATCGAAACCACCGCGCTCTGCCTGAGTGTGTGGTTTTTGGCCTTGCTCCGTCGCTCACTCGCCAAACCTACCGTCGGATGGATCATCGCAACCGTCATTTTCGCGGTCATGGCGGCGCTCACCAAGGTCACCACCTTCGTGGTCTTTGGCCTGCCGGCGGCGGCGCTTTGCCTGGCCGCTTGGCGACGACGCACTGCTGATGCAGGTCAGAACATCCGCCTGGCGGTGGCCGCCATTGTGCCGGCCTTGCTTTCGCTCGGTACGGCATGGTGGTGGGTGCGCTTTGGCGACACAGTCAAGGACTCGAATCCTTTCTCCGGCTTTCTCACCGCCCGGGAATTGCAGGGCTGGAACTTCGGTAGTTGGACCCTGCGCGGTGACTGGTCGTTCTGGTTGCACCTGCAGGAAACGATCTCCGCTCACAACCTGACCGGAGCCGCCTTCGCCGTCGCCCTGCTCTGCACCCCCTTGGCTTCGGTCCGGGCCCGTTGGATCGCCGGCATCGCGTTGATCGGCTTTTGCAGCGGCCCGCTGGTTTTCGCGAACCTTTACCATCTGCACGATTACTACTACGCCGCCAACGCCCTCCTGCTGCTGACCGCCGCCGGCATCATCATCGCCTCGGTTTGGGATGAGCCGCGTTTGCCGCGCGGTTTCAACTGGCTCGCCCTCGCAATTGTCCTGATCGCCCAGAGCAATGCCTACTATCGCGGTTACGCCTCGCACCACCGCAACCCCGCCCCGACACCGCCCGCGATGGCCGAAGTCGTCAGGGCCCGGGTGCCGGAGGACGGCGTGGTGCTGATCTACGGTGCCGATTGGAATCCGCTGCTGCCCTACTACATGCAGCGCCGCGCTGTCATGGTCCCTGGCGAGCGCGAAAACGAATTCGCGGTGTTGGAGGATGTGATCGACCGCCTGCAGACAAAACCCGGTGCCGCCTCACCTTTCGCAGCCATGGTCGTGCACGGACCCAAACTGCGTCAGGACCAACGCTTCATCCAAAATCGGGCCGCACGTTTTCAGCTCATTCCGGCCCCGGCCGCCAGCGACACCGACTTCGATCTCTACCTGCCCGGCACCGGCGCCTCCGTCCCGGCGGTTGACGACGGGTTAGCTGCAACCGAGTTGCCCGGAGACACGCAAGGCCTGTTCACACCTCTTCCAATCGCCGCCCGCAGTCGCTACGGTCTGAGCGCCGCCACCCTGGACTGCCGTGCCATTCTCAACGCGCATGCGCCGTCGGAGCTCATCTTCGAAGTCCCCGCCACTGCGAGTGAACTCATCGCCGGGGCCGGCTTGCAAGATGCGGCGGTTGCGCCCGGGCAGTCGGTGATCAGCGATGGCATCACCGTGGACGTCTTGCAGGAGTTGGCCGACGGCACCCGGCGCCCTCTCTTCTCCCGATTCCTTGATCCCGCGCGTAATGCGAACGACCGGGGCCCGCAGCCGATTCGCGTTCCGCTGCCGCGTCCCTTCGAAGGCCGGTTGATCCTGCGCCTCGGCAACGGCCCGGCAGGCAATCCCGCCAACGATTGGGCCTACTGGATCTCGGCGGAGATCCGGTGACCGACTGGCGTGATCGTCAACGGCCCGAGTTCGATCCAATCCCGCGTAAGGTTTCCGGCCGGTCCGGGCAAAAACACGAGTTCGACCTCCGCGGCCTGCTCCAACGCAAACCCAAATTCCAACGGCCGGCGCTCCCCCCGGTCGGCCTGGTGGTGACGCGGATCAAAATAACGTGACGCCAATATTCTGGCGGTGCCATCCGGCGCGATGACATTGAGCACTATTTCAACCCCATCGGTCGCCTCATTGTCCGCCAAATCCGCCCGATAGGCATCCAGTTTCAATTGCACCGAAGCCCGCAGCAAATGTGACCCGGCCGGCAACCGGAACACCAACCGGGTCTCGGGATGGGCCCCGAACATGAGCAGGCCGCTTGATCCATCCGCCGCCGGACCGAACTGGGAGAAAAACCGCACCGGCCGGGGATTCATCTCTTGGAACAGAGTTCGCTCCCACGGCCAGAGATCCGCCACTGAGACCCAATGATTGGCAAGATTCCGTCTCGGAATCTCCACGTCGGAGGCGACGGAGACTTCCGGATAGTTTTGGGTCATCAAGATTTTCACCGTTTCGGCTTCACGCTCGATCGGAAGATATACGCGAGCATCACGCCACAGGTAGGTGGGCTTCCGGCCCAGCCCACGCGCCGCCGCCCGATCGATGAGCCACTCTTCACCCGCCTTGTCGGATCCGACGATTACGAGGGCGCCGATTTTTTCACCGTCCAGATTCCGCAACCCCGTTTCAACCAGTTCTGGATCCTGGGCCACATTGTCCCGCATCATCAACGCCCGGCGTCGGGCATGATAGGGGGTGATCGAGCTCCAGTCCTGCCCCAGCACCACAATCACGTCGCGCGGTTGGGTAACGCCCTGCAGCGATCTAGTTAGTCCATCCCCGCCTTCAATGATCTGGCGCTGAGACGGATAATAAAAATCGAGATACCACCAGCCCTGCCCCCCCAACACCACGACGAGTGCTGACACCTTCAACCAAACCGAGACCTGCGACTCCGCCAAGGCCACCACCACCAGACCGATCGCCAAGAGCAGCAGCACCGTGTTGGCCGCGTAATAATAATCGTGCACCGCATAAAGCACCGGGAACAGCAACAGCACCGCGGCAAACCAACCGAGACAGGCCAACACTTCGCGCCAGCGCCGGCGCGCCGGCCCAAACAACAACAGGGCGCAGCCCAGCAGGACCGGCAGGGCCGTGAGATTGGTTGCGATCATGCGCAGTTTGGTCAGCCACATCTCCGCCGAAAACCGCGTGGCGTTGGTCCCCAGGTTGAACTCGGTCAGGTTGCCCGAGACGATGAAGGCCGCCAGTGGGTTCTGTGCTTTGGTCGCATCCGCATATTGCAGCCACCACAATGTCACCGCAAAGGGCACCGCCACCGCTGCCGTCATCCAAACCAGATCGGTGCGCCATTCCGACCGGCGGTGGCGCCACAACCGGGTCAGCGCCCAGACCGCCGCCGGCAGCAAATAGAGCAGGAAGGTGGTGACCTTTACCAAGCCGGCCCCGCTGCCGGCTACCACCGCCACCGCCAGCCAAGCCTTGCTGCGCCCGGCTACCGCCCGTTCAAATGCGACCCAGAACCAGAGACTGCACAGCAGGGCCATCGTCTCGATCAGCACCCCGCGGGTGAAATAGATGTAGAACGGACAGCTCACAATCACCGCCAGCACCGCCCAGCGATGAGTTGCTGCACCTGTTTTTGGGTCTTTCCGCAAAACGAGCAC
>CAZXGO010000132.1:0-6237 GCA_964640035.1 uncultured Chitinophagales bacterium | reverse complement strand
GTGTTTTTTCAAAAGGCTCTGACTCAGATAATTGCACAGTGCACTTGCCCGAATCAAGGACTTCCCAAAAATGTTGCTCGAAATCAGTATTAATAGGCTCATTTGCCATGTCGGTGGCTACCATGCCCGCCGATATGGATGGCATGCCGGTTTTTGCCCAAATCCCCCACTGTAAAGCAGTAATATCACTGAATCCGACAAAAAGTTTGCCCGATTTCTTGATCGCATCATAGTTTAAATAGGGAAGCAGGTACATGCTGCCAAACCCACCCCTACCACAAAAAATGGCATCTACCTCCGGGTCAGAAAAAAAAGCATTTAACTCATTCGCTCTATCCAACATAGAACCGGCGAAATAGGCATCAGAATGATAGTTTGATTCGCCAACCTTCACTCTATACCCCAGCGATTCCAAATAGCGTACACCACGCTCTAGCCTTTCCGGAACTACGGGGGACGACGGACTAGTAACTGCAATGACCCCATGTTTAGGTAAGCGTTTTAATGACATACATCAGGCTTTGTTGATTCTGAAAATTTTATAGTTCTCCAGACTCCAATAAATTTCTTTTACGGTTAGGTTAACTGTTGCCGCAATTGGAATTGCCAGAAGCATTCCCAATACACCACCTAATTCAGCTCCAATAAATACGATAAACAATATCGAAATCGGATGCATATCAGCCGATTTCGAAAAAATGAGCGGTTGTAGGATCAAATTATCGATCAATTGTGTCGTCAATTGAGCAAGTAAGCCACTATATACATAGGTAAGGTCACCCGTCTCAAAGATGGCAACAACTACGATTACCACATAGCCAATAGCTGGTCCTACATAAGGAATTGAATTTGCTAAGCCGATAAAAATTCCCACCACGATAGCGTTCTCCATACCAACATAGGACAATAGGCTGGATGATAGTAATGCTACGATGGAGCTTTGCAGAAGAACGCTTTTAAAATATATCCCCAATCTCTTTTCGGTCTTGTCAATGATCGACATCGAAGTTTCGAAATATTTATTTGGAACGAGTTTTAGCAGACTTCTGCGAATTCGGCTTCCATCTTTTAAAAAGAAGAATATGGTTAACGGGATTACGATGATCGCCGTAAATACATTTCCTACGAGCCCAAAAAAATTATTTACCAGATTTGGGAAATGTTGTTTAATGTCACCCATCTGAAATAGATCATCGATGAATTGAACGACAGCTTTCGCAACAACTCCAGATTCCGTGATGAACGGAATATTGATTACAATCCACTCATCAATAGTTTCTGCTATCATGTTGATATTATCAGTAGTGAGTTGATTTGATAGATCAACTACTTGATTTACCAATGGTGGAATTAAGGTTGTCGAAAGGAAGTAGAGTACAAACCCCAGACCGCTCATTACCACAAGTATTGAGAATGTCCGATTCATACCACTAGATTCCATCTTGTTCACAATAGGACCAAGCAAATATGCAACAACGATACCAATACTTGCATAAATGGCTAATGTTGAAAATCTAAAGATCAACAGAAAAAGTGCTGCAATCACTGCAGCAGCTAGTATCACTTTTATCGTATTGTCCAGAATCGTTGAGCGCATGGATCAAGATAACAATAAACAGGTATTGCCTACATGAATTGAATTTCCAAACTGGGCCTATCATCAAAAAAATAGGCCGACATGGTTTCACCCATATCGGCCTTTAGTTGTGATGGCTTCACTAACAACATGTACTTTATTCTTCTTCGGCTAGTCCATTTGAATCATTTGAGATTACTGGGGCTGCTTCACCAGATAGGATGGCTTTTACCTGAGCTTCTATCTTGTCAGCCAGTGCAGGATCTTCCTCTAGAAATTGGATTGCAGCATCTGCACCCTGGCCAAGAGGATCTCCGTTATAACGATACCAGCTACCACGTTTCTGGATGATATCGCTCGAAACGGCCAGATCTAATATCTCAGCAACTTTTGAAATCCCTTTTCCATACAAGATGTTAAACTCACATTCTCTAAAGGGCGGAGCTACTTTATTTTTAACGACTTTCACTTTCGTACGATTTCCAACAACCTCATCTCCTTTTTTGATAGCACCGATTCTTCTGATGTCTACACGTACAGACGAATAAAACTTCAAGGCACGTCCACCAGTAGTCGTTTCTGGATTGCCAAACATCACCCCAATTTTATCCCTAATTTGGTTGATGAAAATAACAGCAGTTCGTGTTTTACTCACCACAGCAGTTAATTTTCGCAGCGCTTGAGACATTAGTCGCGCTTGTAAACCCATATGAGAGTCACCCATATCGCCTTCTAGTTCTGCTTTTGGTACCAACGCTGCTACTGAGTCGATGACGACCACATCAAGCGCACCAGAACGGATCAAGGTTTCAGCAATTTCTAATGCCTGTTCACCACTATCAGGTTGTGATATCAAAAGTTCATCGATGTTGATACCCAAATTTCTTGCATATTTCGCGTCAAACGCATGTTCAGCATCAATGAAAGCAGCATAACCACCTGCTTTTTGTGCTTCAGCGATTATGTGTAGGGTCAATGTAGTTTTACCACTCGATTCGGGTCCATAAATCTCAGTTATCCTTCCACGAGGTACCCCATTCACTCCCAGAGCGTGATCAATGGCGATTGACCCTGTTGAAATAGCATCAATGGGAACCACAGCATTATCACCCAATCGCATGATGGTACCCTTACCATGTGCTTTTTCAAGTTGTTCGACAGCGAGTTCTAAGGCTTTGAGGCGTTCTGGAGTAGACATTAGGTTGGGACTTGGTTAGTAATGTATATGTGCAATATATGTAAGAGTTTTTCAACTATCAACTATTAGGATAAACTAGATTATTTAAGTGACAACATGATGACACCGATCATTTAGACCCGAAGCGCCGCGAGGTAAAAACCCCGCGTGCACCGGCTCTATCATATAGATACATGAAAAAGACATTCCTTACGCTATAAATTGTAAAAAAATGTAAAATCATAAGGTCAGAACCACGCTCTTGAGTAGTTTCATCGCCTGTTCAATTTGTGCGCTGCTGATATATGGAGCAACACCAATCCTGAGCACGTTGCCCCGATGGTCGGTGAACATACCATGTTCTCTTAGTTTGACCCTAATCTCACCGGCTTTCGGCGATTCCATCGCTACAAATCCTCCCGTAGCCGAAGAAGGAACGTTATGAACTAATCTGAGGGACTGCTCTGGAAAGCCCTCGGCCTTGAAGGTATCACGTATCATCTGAATCTGCGTTCGATATTGCCGCTCTAAAATCTGGGGGCTCATCCCCATCTCTTCGAAAAATTGTACCACTTTTGCGGCACGATACTGCGAAATAGGATCATATGTTCCCCCAAGAAAGAGTTGATCGCCATCATCGAATTGAATACCAACTTTTTCACGATCCTGAGTCAATGATCCAAACGTTGAAAACCAACCTGTTATGACTGGTTTCAGATCACACTGCTTCGGAAATCTCAAAAAACAATTCCCTTCACCCCATTGCAGGTACTTATAACCGCCAATTAACCAGTAGGTATCTGTCATATCCATCTCTGTCAGCGAGATGGGGATTACATTTGTACCATGATAGTCATCAACAATCAGCGGGACACCTTTTTGTCTACAAAGTCGAGCAATCTCAGGTAGCTCATCGAGAACCAGGGCATTCATGAAAAACACCCTTGAAACAATAACAACAGTAGCAGGTTCTCTCAAGGCTATTTCAAAGCGATCACGAATTCCTTGAAGGGGAAAAACGGGCACTCGATCAACCTTAATGCCTACATCTTCCAATCGTTTTGTTTGTCTATAAACGGTGTGAAATTCTCCATCAGTGGTCACGATTCGGCCATTTTTCCAGTCAAATGCGGATAATAATCTAACTAACACATCATGAGTGTTCTGACTAACCGTGTATCGACCTTCAGGATCGTCATAAAATCGACGAAGATATGCTCTCAGAACATCACTTTTTTTAAAAGCATGTGACCATTTTTCGTCAACATATCGTGCAGCTTCCACATAACCTTCTTTCAAACCCTCGAGAGCAACATCGGGCCAGGCCTGATGAGAGTGTCCGCTAAAAAGAAGTCGATTAGCAACATCAAAATGAGAATAATGGGGTTGTAATTTGAGAGCGAGGGTATCAATATTGTGCATAATGATGAATTGACGTCAACCGAATGATCAAATATAGCGTAAAACTACCGGCTCATTAGCCAGTCATTTTGGCAAACATCTATGCGTTAGCAATAGTTTATGTCATCAAAAGATGACTTGTGCCGAAAAACGTTATGAACACAACGATCACAGGCAATTGCTTTGTATCTTTGGGAATGTCTAACACCGTTCATCTCATTGATACGCATTGTCATCTTTACCATGATGACCTCCAAATCGATATTCCCGATGTTCTTGAGCGAGCTGTCCAATCGGGACTAAAAACCATTCTTTTACCGGCTATTACCCTAGACTCTATTGCGTTGATGGATAAACTCTATCATCCGGGGATTACATTTGGTAAAATGGCTGGGATTCATCCCTGTGATGTTGACGCGCAAACAAGTAAGGATGAATACCTTCTTGAGCAAGCTGTATCCGCACATGACATCATCGGAGTGGGTGAAACCGGTCTGGATTATTACTGGAGCACAGAATATGTAGCAGAACAACAACGGAGTTTTCGCCTACATTGCAAACTGGCTGCAGCGTCGGGTAAGCCAATTGTAATTCACAACCGTAACAGTACCGAAGATATGCTCAGGATTTTTTCTGAAGAGCAGGATGGTCGTATCACTGGTGTATGGCACTGTTTTAACGGAAACGTGGAAGAGGGCCTTCAAGCCATCGATCTCGGACTTCATCTCGGGATAGGCGGTGTTCTAACCTATAAAAACTCCGGACTTGATCAGACGGTAAAAAAAATGCCACTGGATCGACTTCTACTTGAAACTGATGCTCCGTATTTATCTCCGGTACCTTACCGTGGTAAACGAAACGAACCATCCTACCTGAGTATCATTGCACAAAAAATGGCAGAGGTTTTAGATCTAAGCTATCAGGAAATCGCAGATACAACAACTGCGAATGCAGAACACCTATTTGGCTTAACCTGATTGATGAGATGAGATAGAAGGATTCCTACATTGAATTAGTGCAAGAATCCCTCTAGCTAAACCTTCGTTTACCTCAGAAAAGCTTCTACTAATCCACCATCCACTTGAATGATTTGACCGGTGGTACGAGAAAAACGCTCGCTCAGAAACAAATAAATGGCCTCGGATTGATCAGCTGGTCTGATTGGAGCACCAGTTAGCGTGCGACTGGCGTAGAAATCTGCCAATCGGGATCTCAATGTTTCAGTATCCTCGGAATCCTGATATGCAATCTTATATTTAGCCAGAGATGCCATCACTCGATCGCGGGGGAACATGCTACTTCCTTCCACAACGGTTGCTGGTGCCACGCCATTGACACGCACATAAGGTGCCATTTCGATCGCCAGTTCACGAATGAGGTGATTGGTGGCTGCTTTACTTACATCGTAGGCAAAACTTCCTTTTTTGGCGACCACGGCATTGACGCTCGTCGTGATAACCAGGCTTCCGCTGAGTTTTTGTTCTTTCCAGATACGTGAGGCCTCATGTGCTATTAAATACGGTCCGGTAGTATTTACGGCAAAGCTTTTGGCCCATCCGGCGTCATCAAAATTACCGTTTACATCCGGACTGATAAAAATACCTGCGGTAACGGCAACACCGTCGATGCCGCCATAGGCAAGAACAACCTTATCAAGCATCTTGCGGATCGATTCCCGATCGGTCATGTCGCATCCCAACCCAATACAATCACCAGATCCACTGATACCTGAACCTGCTACACCAATCCCCATCCCGATACGTTTGAGTACAGCATCGGCCGTTTCTTTGGCAGCGTCGGCGTTAAGGTCTACCGCTGCAACGGTTGCTCCATCTTTGATTAAGCGATCCACAGTATCACGACCGATACCTGAACCAGCACCAATCACAATAACGATCTTACGTGCCATCTCTTGCTCAGCTGGCATTCGCTTTAGCTTTGCTTCTTCGAGCAGCCAGTATTCGATATCAAATGCTTCCTGGCGGGAGATGGCAGTATACTTGGAAACAGACTCAGCCCCACGCATCACCCAGATCGCAGCGTTGAAGAACTCCGCAGTTACCCTACTCTCGCTTTTGGTTTT
>CAZXGO010000131.1:0-6299 GCA_964640035.1 uncultured Chitinophagales bacterium | reverse complement strand
TACCACTGGTAGCGAGTCAGGCTCAGGCGCAACTCGAGGAGGTTGTCGTTACTGCGACAAAGCAGGCAGAGAGCTTGCAAGATGTGCCCATATCGGTGAATGCGCTGTCAGGCGACTCGATGCGAGCGCAGGGCATCATGACCTTCGACGACTACGTCAACTTTCTACCCAATGTGACCGATGCCGGTATCGGCCCGGGTCAGCGAGAAATCTACATCCGCGGTTCGGCGACAGAGCAAGCTTCGGTAACCGTGTCATCCGCACAGGGCTCCGCACCTGGCGTGGCGCTGTATCTCGACGAGACTCCCGTCTCATTCGGGGGACGTAATCTGGACGTATATTCCGCGGACATCGAGCGAATTGAAGTGCTCTCCGGGCCTCAAGGCACGCTTTTCGGCGCCAGCTCGCAGGCGGGTAACATTAGAATGATCACCAACAAGCCAGTCCTCGGTGAGATGCAGGGTCGGGTCGATGTTGGCATGTCGTCAACACACGGCGGCGACACCAGTAGCAACGTCGAAGGTATGATCAACGTGCCTATTGGCGACAATATCGCCATTCGGGCGGTTGGGTACAACAACCGGCAGGGGGGTTGGATCGACAACACCGCCTCCACGTTTACGCCATCCGGTCCTGTTATCGACCGAAATTCGATCGGTTTTGGGCCTTACTTCCGCAACTTCCCAGATACGGTCGTTAACTCAACGAGCAATGACGACGTAGTCAAAGATGACTGGAACGAAGCAACCTACACCGGATTCCGCGTGGGCTTGAAATGGGAGATCTCTGACGATTGGAGCGCGTTGGTACAGCACTCCTCGCAGAAACTCGATATCGAAGGCTCTTTTCTGGTAGACCCCAGCCTTGGCGACACAACTTCTGCCAAATTTCAGCCAGAGTACAACGAAGACGAGTTTGACCTCACCACACTGACGATTGAGGGCCGGATTGCCGGTCTGGACATCGTCTATGCGGGCGGCTATCTCGATCGCGAGATTGAATCGCTGATTGACTACACCCACTACAATAACGGTGGCGGCTATATCACCTACTACCTGTGTAGTGGCAATATCTACGCTGCACCCGGGCCAACCAACCAAAACACCTGCTTTGACCCGACTAAAGCCTACCGGGACACCACAACCAATGAGCGCACCACCCACGAGCTGCGTATCAGCACGGACCCTGATCGTCGCTGGCGCGTGATGGCGGGTGTTTACTTCAGCGACGTGGAGAGCACCACCATCGGTGAGTTCCAGTACTATTCAACTGGCGACGCATTCAGCGATTTCCAAGTACAGTACTACGGGGCCTCAGCACAGTCGCCGTATAAACTTGCCAACTACACCATCCCTGGCGTGGCAGGCACAAATCAGGTTGGACCGACGGGACCTCTCACTACGTTCTATAACGATTACACTAGGACCGAAGAGGAATTGGCGTTTTTCGGTCAAATCGCTTTCGACATCACAGAAAATCTGACTGCGACCATTGGCGCACGAAAATACGATCTTGAGACGCAGCTACAGGGTGCCTCAAACTTCTCCTTCGGTTGTCGTTACGGCGGTAATGGCGGAGGCGGTGCTGGCGATGGCTTCTGTAACAGCCATCGTTTCAGTAACAGTCCCACGGATCGCTTCCTGGCTCTGGGCGCCTACAACGCGGGCAACATGAGTGATGCGGAGTTCCTCGCACTACTCAACTACCCGGGCGCGGCCAGTACCTATGGCGGGGCAGCAAAAGAGATGTTCCGCGGCGGTGGCAGCAATGCCGCGACGCTTCAGGCCATCAAGGACGGGCGTCTCGATATCTCTACCATTAACGGCTCTGGTGTAACCGAGGAAGACGACACGATCATCCGCGTATCGCTCGACTGGCGCATCAATGACGACATTATGCTCTACGGCGTTTACTCAGAGGGATATCGACCCGCGGCCCAGAACCGTAACGCCGGTCAGTTGGGTAGCAACCAGTCTGGTATCTATGAGGGATACGTAGTACCCGCGGTTGCCGTTACCGACGAACTGGAAAATATGGAGCTGGGGATCAAGTCCGAGCTACTGGATAACCGGTTGCGACTGAACGCCAGTATTTATCAGACCGAAATTACCGATTTGCAGGTGGCCCGCTTTGACCCGTCGAACGTGGCCTTCTTAGTATTCCTTGAGAATGTCGGTGACGCAGAGACGCGCGGTCTCGATATTGACTTGATGTGGGCAGCAACAGCACGGCTGACACTCGCAGGCTCCGCAAGTTTCCTTGATACAGAACTGACCAAGATCAACGCGCAGCTACAGGGCGTCAGCGTCCCGGTGGGATCAGAGCTGCCACTAGCCCCCAGCTTCTCGGGCAATATCCGCGCCCGCTATGACTTTGAATTCATGAATGGCAATGCCTGGGTTAATGCGGCGTTGGTGCACCGTGGATCAACGGTCAGCGGAATTGTGGGTAGCGCGCGCTTCATGGACGACACGCACAATCTGGCCTACGGCAACGACCCTGGCATTGGCATTCAGGATGAGGGTGGCACGTTTGGTACGGTCGCAACGTCTGATGGCCAGGTACCTTCAAACTCACGTTATATGAACGAGTCCATCACGACCATTAATTTGGGTATTGGTTACGGACGCGATAACTGGACAGCGGAGCTTTTCGTGAACAATCTCTCTTCAGAGGAAGGTCACGTGGTTCAACCTGCAGGTAAATTCACACCGGAATCCAGCATGTTGCGCCCACGAACCATGGGTTTACGATTCGGATATTCGTTCTGACCAGGTTTGACTTGCCAGACAAAGGGCGATCAGTCGATCGCCCTTTTTTTTGAAGAGACATCAACATGACCACTGCCGCTCCCGGCACTCTGCTGGAAGATATTCAATCGAAACTGGCAAATGGTGCACTGGCGGAGGCCGGCATCGCCATCGAGACACTGTGGCCAGATTTTTCGCTTGACCCGAATCTGGGCTATCTGAAAGCCCTTCATTACAGACTCAAAAATCAACCGTCTGATGCGCTAAATCTATTGAACGACCTTGCTCAGCGCCATCCCGACATGGCCCGAGCACATCAAGAAATAGCGCTCAATTCACTGAGTCTAAATGATCCCAAAGCGGCACTTGCTGCGGCAGAGCGGGCGGTCGCGCTGGACGCCTCATTACTGAGAGCCTGGGAGTTGCTGGAACCTCTGCACCGCGCTTTTGCGCCGGAAAAACTCGGTGCCACGACGGATCAAATTCATTTCTTGAAATCACTGCCGACCGAGCTACGGACGGTAATTGGCTACCTATCTGCAGGCAAGCTTCAGGACGCAGAGCGGCTCTGTAAATATTTTTTGCGGACACATAAGACCCACGCCGAGGGTATGCGGCTGCTGGCAGAGATTCTCACCCGAAAAAACATACTGGATGAGGCACAGTTCATCCTGGAAACACTGCGCGAGTTGGAGCCGGAGAATCTCCCCGCTGCTATTCAATTGTTCCATGTAGTGATGCGCCGCCAACGATTCCATGCAGCCTTCGAATTAGCCGAGCAGTTGAGAAGTGATTACCCGCTCGACGAGGATCAAATCAAAAAAGCCTATGCCGCCGCCTGTTTTGCGGTGGGTCGCATTACTGAGGCAGAGGCGCTGTATCAGCAACTGCGCCAACAGTTCCCCTCAGATCATCTCATTCCAATTAGCCAAGGCCACATCTTTAATGCCAAAGGAGATCGGGAAGCCGCCGTTGAATCATTTATTGCGAGCGCTGCGATTAAAGCGGATCACGGCGACGCTTATTGGAGTCTTGCGAACACCAAGTCGTACCGCTTCGAGGAGTCTCAGATTGAGCAAATGAAAGCGCTCGAGCAGCGCGCGGACATTGGGGAGCTGGACCGCATACAGATGTGCTTCGCTCTGGGCAAAGCCGCAGAGGATGCCGGCCTGCACGACGAAGCGTTTGAGTATTACGCTCGAGGTAACCGCCTAAAACTTCCGACCACACACTTTGATATTGAGCAGCTGAACAAGCGCGTAGAGGCGCAAATAGCTGTCTGTACGACAGATCTTTTTTCCCGTCACGGCAAAAGCGGCCTGTCGGCACCTGACCCGATTTTTATCGTTGGCCTCCCGCGCGCCGGATCAACGTTACTGGAGCAGATCTTGGCCTCGCACTCGCAGATCGACGGCACCATGGAACTGCACAATATTCTCGATCTGGCAAAACGATTACGAGGTCGAGATACGGCTACAGAAGCAGAGCCAAGATACCCGCTCATACTCAAAGATCTGGAAGCCGAGAAATTTGAACGCTTTGGCCAGCAGTTCATTGACGAGACTCAGGTATATCGATCCAACGCGCCGCATTTTATCGATAAGATGCCCAATAATTTCTTTCACATTGGCCTGATCAAGTTAATCCTCCCCAATGCAAAAGTCATCGACGCGCGGCGCCACCCCATGGCCTGTTGCTTTAGCGGCTTCAAGCAACTCTGGGGTGAAGGTCAGGAATTCTCCTACGGCCTGAAAGAGATTGGTACTTACTACCGGCAGTACGTTCGCTTAATGAAGCATTGGGACGAAGTGCTACCGGGCTTTGTACTTCGCGTACAGCATGAAGACGTGGTTGATGACCTCGAAGGCCAAGTGCGTCGGCTGCTGGACTTCTGTGGGCTGCCCTTTGAGCCCGCCTGTCTGGACTTTCACAAAACCGATCGCACCGTGAGAACACCCAGTGCGGAGCAGGTGCGTCAGCCGATCTACCGATCGGGACTCGATCAATGGCGCAACTTTGAGCACTATCTTGATCCACTCAAACAGGCCCTTGGAGAAGAACTGCTCAACACCTACAGCATCGCTCCGCCGCAATGATTTTCTCCGAATCCCGCGGGTTTATTTTTTTTGCCGTGCCCAAAACAGGCACTCATGCCATCAGAGAAGCTTTGCGACCCCACCTGTCAGCGCCCGATTGGGAACAACAGCTCCGCTATGGCCAACAACTGTCGCCCCTCCCGGAGATTGCAGCGGTTAACCACGGTCACGTGAGTTATCAGCAGCTCAGCAAGGCCATTGGCATAGATGCAGCGGCTAGAATGTTTCGCTTCGCTTTCGTCAGGCATCCCTATGACCGGTTCGTCTCGGTGTGTGCCTTTTTAGCCAGAACCGACCCCAGCTATCAACAGAACCCTACGGAGTGGATGAAAAGTGCATTACACCGACCGCAGTTCTGTAAGCGCGTGCTGGTCGCCTCTCAGCATTCTTTACTCTCTGATAATGCGGGTGTCGTGACGCTCGATTTTGTAGGCCGCTATGAGTCCCTGCAGACTGATTTTGATAGCGTCTGTGCTCGTCTTGGCTTGCCCAATGTCACGCTCGCGCACCGCAATCGCTCCGAACACGCTGCCTATCAAACTCTGCTGGATAACGAATTAAAGAGCGCCCTATGGCAACGATACGAGCAAGACTTTTCAGCCTTCAACTACTTCCCGTAGCAAACTCTGCAGCTCGGTGCGATTTTAATGCTGCAGCAAGTAAGCGCTGATTGATAATAGGATTGATGCCGATATTATTCGATTGCGTCACCAACACCCGAGGATCTGGCTTTAAACCGGCCTGAGTTCTTTGCAAGAGCGCTTGATATCCCTTTACGCCCTCCGCCATAAAGCCATGTATGGACCAGTGATTACGCCAATCGTGGACCAAATCAAAAAGCAGGTCGTGATAGTACTGTAACTCGTCGGCATCGTTGTTCGGATTGGCAGCGCAGTCCCGCATCAATTCATCTACGATCGCCGACATCTCCCCCGGCGCCATCACCGGCGCTGCAGGAAAACGCTCAGTTATCAGCGAAGGCGTCATACCCTCGACATAGTGAATGAACTTGGGCTGTGTTGGGTTTATTCCGCGTTGCACGCTCCGCACCATGCGCCAGAAATCAGCGGACCCAGCTATATCAATGACCAAATGGATACGATCTCTGGCACTTTCATTGACCACCCTGTGGCGGCGCCATGAATCAAAAAGCCAGGCTTCTCCCGCCGCCATATGAACTTCCTCTGGCCCGCAAAAAAAGCGTACGGAGGGCTCCGTCACGATGGGCACATGGATTCTCACGCGGCTGTACCAGTGATAATTAAAATCGACATGCTCCTGCACCTCAGCTCCCGGAGCTAATCGCATCAAGCGACTGCGCGCTACGACCTCGCCAAAACTGCTGACTACTTGCCAAAGATAGGACGAGCGCTTTAGCGCCTCCGTAGGCGCCATGGGACCATCAAAACCATCTTTCGGCTCGCCATTAATAGCCACAAGAGGGATCGCCGTG
>CAZXGO010000130.1:0-6328 GCA_964640035.1 uncultured Chitinophagales bacterium | reverse complement strand
CACTAAGGTTCTGATAATGTCGTTCGTCACATCATCGTCGCACCACTTGATTTTCAAGCTCAAGGAGTATGGGTCAATTGTTTCAAAAACATCGGTGGTGAACGCAACACCTTTTTCAACAAGAAGCTCGCCAGTGATGTTCACAACACCGTTTGATTTCTTGCCTGAAAGTAAGGTAGCCATACGCTGTGACCATTCTTTGTTCAGATCCATGATCTGTTGGTCATAAAGAGTGGTTTCTTGTTCAACGATTTCTTTCTCCTCTTTACGGGAGATGACCTCTTCGCGTTTGCGACTAAAGAGCTTACTTCCAATAATGGTACCAGATACACCTGGAGGAGTGCGGAGTGATGCATCTTTAACATCACCTGCTTTATCACCGAAAATAGCACGGAGTAATTTTTCTTCCGGTGTTGGATCGGTTTCACCTTTAGGGGTGATTTTTCCAACAAGAATATCTCCTGGCTTGATCTTTGCACCAGTTCTTATGATACCGTCTTCGTCCAGGTTACGGGTAGCTTCTTCGCTGACGTTTGGAATCTCACGCGTTAATTCTTCCTCACCACGCTTGGTATCACGAACTTGAAGCTCAAATTCCTGAATGTGGATAGAAGTGTAAATGTCTTCAGCAACTACTCGCTCGCTGATGGCAATGGCATCCTCGAAATTGTATCCTCTCCATGGCATGAAAGCCACAAGGATATTTCGGCCAAGTGCTAGTTCACCACCTTCGGTGGAACAACCATCGGCAATAGGCAAGCCTTTGATTACACGTTGACCAACTTTAACAATTGGTCTTTGGTTTGCCGTAGTGTCCTGGTTCGTACGCTCAAATTTACGTAGTGGGTAGGAAACAACACCATTGTCAAAGTAAGCAAGGGACTCTTGCTCTGTTCTGTCGTATTTGATGCGGATTTCAGTTGCGCTCACATAAACGACGGTACCATCTCCTTCTGCGAGAACCATGGCACGTGAATCGGTAGCAGCACGGAATTCCATACCGGTACCAACAACAGGAGCTTCAGGTCTTACAAGAGGAACTGCTTGACGTTGCATGTTCGAACCCATCAATGCTCTGTTAGCATCATCGTGTTCAATAAACGGAATTAGAGCGGCCGCAACAGAGGTAATCTGATTTGGCGCAATGTCCATGTACTGAACTTCTGTTGGATCTGCCAGCTTTACGTTACCATCACGTAAACGTGAGAAGACGTAATCACGCTCAAAGTTACCATCTTGCTTGATTGGTGCGTTTGCCTGAGCAATAATGGTCTCATCTTCTTGTTCAGCCGATAAGTACTCAACATTCGTACTTACTTTTCCGTCTTTTACTTTACGGTATGGGGTTTCAATGAAACCAAATTCATTCACTTTAGCATGCACGCACAAGGATGAAATCAAGCCGATATTCGGACCCTCGGGCGTTTCAATTGGGCATAAACGTCCATAGTGAGTATAGTGAACGTCACGAACCTCAAAACCTGCACGCTCGCGAGTCAAACCCCCAGGTCCAAGTGCCGACATACGGCGTTTGTGCGTTAGTTCAGCCAATGGGTTGGTTTGATCCATGAACTGAGACAGCTGATTCGTACCAAAGAAAGTGTTAATTACACTTGAAATTGTACGTGCATTCACCAAATCTTGAGGTGTGAATTGTTCCGCATCACGGGAGTTCATTCGCTCACGGATAGTACGCGCCATACGAGCAAGTCCGATAGCGAACTGTTGACCAAGTTGTTCTCCTACGGTACGTACACGACGGTTGGAGAGGTGGTCAATGTCGTCAACTTGACTTTTGAGATTCTTTAAGCGAATCACTTCCTTGGTGATGGCGATAATATCTTCTTTGGTGAGTACACGGACACTGAGGTCGGTGTCCATATTTAGACGCTTATTCAAACGGTAGCGTCCCACATCACCTAGATCGTATTTTTTATCGTTGAAGAAGAGTCTGTCTAACACAGAGCGAGCTGTTTCAATATCAGGCATTTCACCTGTACGAATCTGGCGATAGACCTCTGCCAGAGCTGTTTCTTCGTCTCTGGTAGAATCTTTTTTCAGCGTGTTGAGGATAACGGAGCGATCTGCATCTTCGTTGCTGATTTTCAGAACATGGATGGATTTGATATCCATGTTTTTGAAGGTGTCAAAATCTGTTTCAGACAACTCATGCTCACGATCCAGAACAACTTCAATGCTCTTGGCTTCGCGCACTTCACCGGTTTCATCATCGACAACCTCTTGTACCTTCTCGATAGTAACTGCAACGGCTAAACGCTTTCCAATGTGCTCATTGAATTCTTTGCGTGTTTTTACAGAAACCTCTTCTGACAAATTGAACATCGTCAAAATGTCGTAATCGGTAGGATAACCCAGAGTTCTGAGTAGTGTTGTAACAGGAAGTTTTTTCTTTCTATCAATGTATGCCCAAAGAACGTCACGGATATCGGTTGTTAATTCGATCCATGATCCTTTGAATGGAATCACGCGTGCGCTGTAGAGTTGCGTTCCGTTGGGGTGTAAAGATTGACCAAAAAACACACCCGGTGAACGGTGTAATTGACTAACGATAACGCGTTCAGCTCCATTTATGATGAATGTACCACGGTCAGTCATCCATGGAAGATCACCTAAAAAGACTTCCTGTTCGATAGTTTCTGTCGTTTCGTCGCTGTGATCCACACTTGAAAGACGGAGCTTTGCTTTGAGCGGAATAGCATACGTTAATCCTCTCTCTTGACATTCAGCGATGTCATATTTGGGCGTGTCAACGCTGTAGGAGAGAAATTCAAGTACGTGTCGTTCACGTGAATCTTGAATTGGGAAATTTTCCAGAAAAATTTGTTGAAGGCCGAGGATATCACGGTCTTCGGGAGCGACATTCCACTGCGTGAAACTGCGGAACGACTCAAGTTGAATATCAAGGAAATCGGGGTAATCGAGGACTTGACGAGTTCTCGCAAATGTGATGCGTTTATCTATAGGTAGCTTTACAGTCGTTGTACTCAAGGAAACCTCGCTTCTAGTAAGAAATATGTCTGAAAGACATAAAAAAGGATTTTTATGTCTTGGTGAAGTTTTTGGAAGTTGTCCACAGGATATGGACAAATACAGACACCAATAGCCAATACCGTTTTTGACAGTATTGGCTATCGAATTTCGTCTGTGCTATGGAGTGAAGCTGATTATTTCAGTTCTACTTCTGCGCCAGCTTCAATCAATTTGGCCTTCATAGATTCGGCTTCATCTTTAGAAGCACCCTCTTTAACGGTACTTGGGGCACCGTCAACCAAGTCTTTTGCTTCTTTCAAGCCAAGACCGGTTAGACCACGGATTTCTTTGATAACGGCAATTTTGTTAGCTCCAGAGTTCTTGAGGACAACGGTGAACTCTGTTTGCTCCTCGCCACCTGCGGCGTCGCCGCCGCCAGCAGCAGCAGCAGGACCAGCTACAGCAACAGCTGCAGCGGCTGGCTTGATGCCATACTCGTTCTCAAGTACTTGGGCTAATTCATTAGCCTCTTTGATGGTAAGGCTCACCAGTTGCTCTGCGAGCGATTTTACGTCTGCCATGGTGTGATTCTCCGATTAGATGGATTTGTCTTCTGTGAAATACGATTGTGATTATTGCTTTTTATCTGCAATGGTTTTGATAGCTCCGACGATGTTTGAACCTTGAGCTTGGATAGCACTTAGTACATTCGACATTGGCGAGAGCAATAAGCCCATGATATCGCCAATGACATCGTTTTTAGATTTAAGCTCTGCAAGAGCATCTAGTTGTTCCGGACCATAGAATGATCCCTCAATGATTGCTCCTTTAAATGCCGGACGCTTGTTGTCTTTTAGGAAAGCTTTAAGAATCTTTGCAGGCTCTGCAAGCTTTTCTTCACCTACAAATACATAGGCCGTTGGCTCAATAAGTTGCGGGTAAGCTGGCTCAAAGCCACCTTTTTGCTCCATCGCTCTTTTGACCAAGGTATTTTTGTAGACTTTAAATGCTAGTCCGGATTTGCGGAAGTCGCCACGTAGTTTATTGATTTCGGCAACAGTCATACCCTGGTAATTAGCCATGTATACTGAACCAACATCCCTCATTACCTCGGAAAGTTCGTTAACTACGTCTTGTTTTTGCTCTTTGGTTGCCATTGTACACTTAGATTACGTGCTGGAGCACGGTTATAACTTATGCCTGAATATTGGATCTGTTAATTTGTATGCTTGGACCCATTGTCGTGCTTAGATACACACTTTTTAGGTAGGTACCTTTAGCTGAACTAGGTTTTAGTTTGACTACAGTTTGGAGAAATGCATTAACGTTGTCGTAGATAGCACTTTCACTGAAGCTAGCTTTAGCTACACCAGAATGCAGGATACCAAATTTGTCAACCCGGAAGTCGATTTTACCAGCTTTGACGTCACGAATAGCATTACCAACATCCATTGTAACAGTTCCGCTCTTGGGGTTTGGCATCAAACCACGAGGTCCGAGTACTTTACCAAGCTTTCCAAGCTTACCCATTACATCTGGTGTTGCGACGATAACGTCTACATCTGTCCAACCTGATTCAAGCTTATCCATGTAGTCATCTAGACCAACATGATCAGCACCGGCTTCGCGAGCTTCATCTTGTTTTGCAGGATTTACGATAGCCAATACACGGATCGTTTTACCGGTACCGTGTGGGAGGGCAACGGTACCACGAACCATTTGATCTGCATGTCGAGGATCAACACCCAAACGAACATCAACGTCGATTGATGCATCAAATTTGGTAGTTGCTGTCTTTTTAATCAGCTGACAAGCTTCTTCGAGCGAATATTCTTTATTCGCATCGATAAGGCTAGCTGCAGCGGTATATTTTTTTCCTTTTTTTGCCATGATGTCCTCTTTGTAATTGGCTTATCCTTCTACACGGATACCCATGCTGCGGGCAGTACCTGCGACCATTCGAGTAGCGGCTGCTAAATCAAATGCATTCAGGTCTTCCATTTTAAGTTTTGCAATTTCTTCACATTGACCCATCGTTACAGTTGCGACTTTTACACGATTAGGTTCAGCAGATCCTGATTGGATTTTTGCTGCCTGCTTCAGAAGTACGGGCGCTGGAGGGGTCTTTGTTTTGAACGTAAACGATTTATCGGCATACACAGTAATCTCAACCGGCGTGATCGTACCCGTTTTGTCCTGTGTACGTGCATTGAATGCCTTGCAGAATTCCATGATGTTCACACCAGCCTGACCCAACGCGGGTCCTACAGGAGGTGCTGGGGTAGCTTGACCAGCTACGATCTGCAACTTTAGAATTTTTTCTACTTTCTTAGCCATATTGGGTATTACTCGAACTTGAGGTCGATAGTGGTGATGCCGAAAATTCGGAGGTTAGACTGGTTAAGCTTCCGGTTCTACTTGGTTTACATCCACCTCAACGGGCGTTTTTCGCCCGAAGATGGATACCAACACCCGAAGTTTCATTTTGTCTGGATAAACTTCTTCAACCGTTCCGTCAAAATCTTTGAATGGACCATCAACAACTTTGATCAAATCACCTTGTTTGAAAGGTATTTCAACCATGCCGCCGGAGGCAACAAGCTCTTTATTACGACTTACACGACCAAGGATACGGTTGACTTCCTCAGAGCGTAGTGGCGTAGGCTTCTTGCTTGTGCTGTCCGTTTTCAAAAAACCAATAACTGATGGAGTGTTACTGATAACTTGGTTAACCATATCATCGTAATACGCTTCAATCAACATATATCCAGGAAAAAAGTTTTTTTCTTTTGTTCGCTTTTTACCTGAACGAATTTCAATTACTGTTTCAGTTGGAATCAATAGATCAGTGATGCGGTCTTCAAGACCTTTCTCAGCGATCTCCTTTTCCAGATATTCTTTTACCTTTTTTTCATGCCCGGAAAAGCATCGTACTACATACCAATTTTTCGAGAGCTCTGCCGTCATTGATAGATTACCTCGAGAACGGAACTGTAGACTTGATCTACACCAAAGATGAATAGAGACAGTATGATCGAGAATACGATCACAACGATGGTGTTATCAACCAACTCACGTTGAGTAGGCCAACTCACTTTTTTCATTTCGCGGTTAACACCTTCGAAAAATGCTCTAAAACGATCCATGATGTGATTTACTTTTCTTATGGTTGCACGGGTGGAGGGACTCGAACCCCCAACCAATGGTTTTGGAGACCACTACTCTGCCAATTGAGCTACACCCGTACGGCTTATAGTTTCGGTCAAGCCAATTCCGTTTAAATTATTGAAGGATTTTGGCTACAACACCAGCACCTACGGTACGGCCACCTTCGCGG
>CAZXGO010000129.1:0-6452 GCA_964640035.1 uncultured Chitinophagales bacterium | reverse complement strand
CTATCCAGACTATGCGCTGCAATTTGCTGATTGGAATATGGTGTCCAGCGTGGGTGCCTATATCTTTGGCTTCAGCCAATTGCTGTTCCTATTCATCGTGATTAAGACGATTCGAGGCGGCAAGAAAGCGACGGACGAAGTGTGGGATGGGGCTGAAGGGTTGGAGTGGACGGTCCCTTCTCCAGCGCCTTACCACACCTTTTCTACGCCGCCTGAACTCCCGGCGAGAGCCCACTAAGGCCTAGGTTGAGGAAAGCGTCGGTGTCAGCCAATACGACCACAAAATTCGCCACGGCAAAGCTCTTCGGCATTGCTGTGGCGATGTTCGCTTTTGGTTTTGCACTGGTCCCGTTGTACGAAATTTACTGCGACGTAACGGGCGCTAATGGCAAGACCGGTGATCAATACGAAGCACCAGCCAATTTGGCAATCGATGAAAGTCGAGAAGTCACTGTGCAATTCTTAGCCAATAACAACGCGAACATGCCATGGCAATTTCGACCCTCGGTTCGCTCCATGAAAGTGGTGCCAGGGAAGATGTACGAAACCACGTTTTTTGCCGGTAATATCACCAGCGAATCGATGGTGGCTCAAGCGGTTCCAAGCGTTGCGCCTTTCCATGCAGCCGAATACTTTCACAAGACCGAATGTTTTTGCTTTGAGCAGCAAGAGTTGGCAGGCGGCGATCAACTAGATATGCCGTTACGATTCATTGTCGACCCAGAGATGCCTGAGTCAGTGAAAACGCTCACGCTGTCTTATACCTTGTTTGATGTAACTGAAGCAGTTCGCGCTGGCGCGGCCGCTGAATAAGCTTATATAAAGAGAGAACCCGTATGTCCTCCGACAATACCTACGAAACTTATTACGTTCCTCATAATAGCCCTCTGCCGATCTTCGCGTCCTTGGGCATCTTCCTCACCGTGTTCGGTGCTGGGAACATGATGAATGAAATGTCTTCGGGATCGGCCAGCAGTTTTGGTGAAATTGTCTTCACCATGGGCGGATTGGTCATGGCGACCACACTGTTTTTCTGGTTCTCAAAAGTAATCCAAGAGAATCACGCGAAGATGTACAGCCAGCAAATGGACAAGTCCTTCGTCTGGGGTATGAGCTGGTTTATTTTCTCTGAAGTGATGTTTTTTGCGGCATTCTTTGGTGCGCTTTTCTATGTTCGTTTCTGGGTTGTGGACTGGATTGGCGGTGTCGGTGAGCGCGGCCCGAGCGACATGCTTTGGCCTGATTATCAACCGCAGTGGCCGATGTTGGCGAATCCCGATAACGTGAAGTTCGCACCCCCTGAAGGGGTCATTGGTTGGTACGGGCTGCCATTGATCAACACGGTGTTGCTATTAGCTTCCAGTGTTACCGTGACGTTTGCACACCACGCCATTAACAACGGTGAACGTGCGAAGATCATCAATTGGTTGATCGTCACCGTGCTCCTCGGTGTTGCATTCCTGGCTTGCCAAGCGTTCGAATACTATGAGGCCTACGCCCACTATGGTTTGACGCTCGATTCAGGCATTTTCGGTACGACCTTCTTCATGCTGACAGGGTTCCATGGGGCGCATGTGACCATTGGAACGATTATGCTGCTCGTGATGCTTGGGCGAGCGATCAAAGGCCACTTTACCGCGACTGACTGTTTTGGGTTTGAAGCCGCTGCGTGGTACTGGCACTTCGTTGATGTCGTGTGGGTGCTGCTATTTATCTTTGTTTACGTGCTCGGCACTTAAAAGAACCGCATTAGTCTAGAGCCAGGGGGCAGACACGCCGAGCTGCCCCGTCGCCATGCCAAACACCACAGTGCCGATGGTGACTGCGCCAAGGGCTACTCGAATGGTGAGATATTTAGCGGTGCGTGTACCTTCCGACTTTCCCATATCGACCATCATCGCTCGATAAGCCATCGCAAGCGCGACGATGTTTGCGAGCAACAACAGACAAATAATAATTTTGAGTAGCATATGAGCATCTCTGAGCGGGCGTGGCCATTATACGCAGATGACAGTGATCTGCTCTCTTTGCGCCCGCCGACGTTAGGGACCCTTTGTGACTAGGCTTGGCTTAATCATCAACGTGCGTTTAGCCTTGTTTACGCTCGTTTTTCTGATCGTTTTTGTGCGCTTAGGGTTCTGGCAATTGGACCGAGAACTTGAAAAGCAAGACCAACTGGTATATCTCAAGAAAAACCAAACGCTTCCGATGATGACTCTCGATGAGCTCATGGCTGAGAAGCCGGACAACCTTGCGGGTCGAAGAATCGAGTCAGAAGGGGAGGTTTTAGAAGATCAGGTATTCCTTCGGGACAACGTGATTTTTGAGGGGCGCGTTGGCTTTGAAGTACTCAGAGTGTTTAGAACGCGCGAAGGGCTTCATGTGCTAACCAACTTTGGCTTCGTCCAAGGGGGCGCTGACCGCACGAATCTGCCCAGCATCCCCAGTCTAACCCTGTCGCAAACCAATCTAGGCTCCATCTATCAAGGGCCTTGGATGAGCGCAGAGGGTCGTGAACTTTACTCAGGTTGGCCAAGGGTCACGCCGACGCAAAACCCGTCAGAGAACGCAAAGGCGCTCAACATTGAGCTTGCACCCTTTGTCGTCCGTCTCGACGAGGAACATCCTGATGCGTTACCTCGCTTTTGGCCTCAAACCATGACTCGTCCCGAAAAACATCGTGCCTATGCGGTGCAATGGTTTGCCATGGCAGTGACACTGATGGTCTTTTTTACCGTATTCACCGTTAGACAGAACCGATCGAAACAGGATGACGCACCTCATGGACGTTGAAACGCGAACCAGCTCACGAAGAAAGTTGGTCCTCTTGGCAGCGATTGCTTTCGTACCGCTCTTTATTGCCTACGGACTGTTCTTCTTTGCTCCAAACTGGAAGCCCGAGGGGACAAAGAACCATGGCCAACTGATTCAGCCCCCACTAGATGCCACTGAGCTCGAAACCCCAAAGCGCCAATGGAGCCTTCTCGTGATGTCCGGGCCCGAATGTGACGCCCGGTGTCGCGAGCAACTTTATTTGACGCGACAAATTCATACCGCACTTGGTAAAGATGCTGATCGTCTGGTGCGACGTTGGGTGAGATCAACACCAGTCAACCCCTCGAACTGGGCCAGCTTGAAAGCCGAGCATCCAGACCTAGAGCCTTGGATCTCCGCGACCCTAGAGCGCGCATTGACCGACTATGCATCGGACAAGTTTGCTGGGCTGCCCGTGCACGTGTTCTTGGCGGACCCGCTTGGCAATATCATGATGGCGTATCCCGAGTCCGAGGTGGGTAAGCCGCTTTTGGAAGATCTGCGCTTACTTCTCAAACTCTCTAAGTTGGGCTGAGAGCCCATGAAAATGAGGACATCATCCGGTAGAATGCTCGGCCGATTGTGTCTGCGTGCCCGCTATGACTGAAACCACTCCTGCGATGATTGCCCCAAGCTGGCGTGATTATTACGAGATGTGTAAACCCCGCGTGGTGTTGTTGATGCTGCTGTGCACGCTGGTAGGCATGTACCTGGCGACACCTGGTTGGGTTGAGCTTGATTTGATTGCGGCCTGCCTGACAGGGGTGGCTTTGGTGGCGGGTTCTGCCGCTGCACTGAACCATTTGATTGATGCCAAAGTCGATCAGCGAATGGCCCGTACGGAAAACCGGCCTGTTGCTCAAGGGCGCGTGAGTTTTCATCAGGGGTTGGCGTTTGTAGCGTTGACAGGCCTGGCTGGCGAAGCCGTCCTTTATCTCTTTGTTAATCCCCTCACAGCGTGGCTCAATTTTTTTTCTTGGGTTGGCTACGGATTGATCTATACGCTCTACTTAAAGCGAGCCACCTCTCAAAATATTGTGATCGGGGGTCTTTTCGGCGCGGCACCGCCGCTCTTTGGTTGGACAGCGGTTACGAACAGTGTCGACGGCGGCGGGATCCTGCTTGTGTTGATTATTTTTGCTTGGACCCCTCCGCATTTCTGGGCGCTTGCAGTCGACCGCCTCGAGGAATACAAGAACGTCGATATGCCCATGCTGCCCGTGACCCATGGGGTGCGGTATACGAATTTACACATCTTGCTTTACACAGTCATATTGATTCTGGTGTCGGTGCTGCCCTATCTGACCGGTATGAGTAATCTTCTGTATCTCCTCTCCGCGCTCGGTCTTGGCGCAGGATTTCTCTACTGGGCCATTGCCATGATGAGAGGGGACAATCCTAAAGCACCCATAGAAACCTTCCGTTATTCAATTCTTTATCTTGCGCTGCTCTTTGCGGCCTTATTGGTCGATCACTACGTTATGCCGGTGGGTTATGCCTAGCGAAGCGCAACAACAAGGGATCCAAAGAACGCTGATTTGGATCTTTGCTTTTATCGCGATGGTGTTGGGCCTTGTTTTCTCGACTTACATGCATCGAGACCAAACGCTATCTGTTGAAGAAGCCGCATCGCTTGGGTATATCCAGTTCGAAAGGCCGAGAGAGGTCAAAGGCCTGCAGATGATGAACCAAGACGGCGGTGTCGTTGATGAGTCGGCATTTAAAGGTCGATGGACATGGGTTTACTTTGGTTTTACTTATTGTCCAGATATATGCCCGACCACGTTGGCGATGCTTGCCAAGGCATTGGAAGGTCTTGATGAGCCGCCTGACGTGGTGCTGGTATCAGTGGATCCGGAGCGCGATTCGCCAGAGCAACTCAAGCGATATCTCTCAGCGTTCAGTCCTTCTTTCAAAGGCATGGTGGGTTCGCATGCCCAAACGGTGACTTTCGCAACGCAAGTCAACGTGGCGTTCGGTAAAATTCCTGGCAGCGAGCCCGGCACGTATACGATGGACCACACGGGGTCGATTGTGGTGATGAACCCCGCAGGCGAATACGCTGGATTTATCAAAGCCCCTCATAACGTTCAGGGCCTAGCCACCCTCGCCAATCGTTTGTAGCCCAGGGTTCAAAGCTTAATCATAGGCTTAAAGACGGCTAGTAGCTCGGGGGGTTATCGACAAGAGCACGTAGATGACGCTCATATTCTCTTGGATCTTTTCGATAATGCCCATTGCCATTCTGGGTTGTCAGGCGAGAACAGCATAGCCTTGCGGCGCCTATGAATTGCGCGATAGGTAGGGCTTTACGCTCCTCCTCTTCTAAGTGGCGAACCTCTTCATAGCCAGAAACCATGGCG
Organism: uncultured Chitinophagales bacterium; assembly: GCA_964640035.1. Lineage (GTDB taxonomy): Bacteria > Bacteroidota > Rhodothermia > Balneolales > CAYWCV01 > CAYWCV01. Next base: position 1,275 of record CAZXGO010000129.1, on the reverse strand, counting down.
TGGCGGAGGGCTGAGCGCTCGCTCTCATCGACGCTGACGTAACACCAGTCATTGATTGCAATGGCCAAATCCATAATCAAGTAATCTTCGCCCGCATGAAAATAATCTAGCAGCCCGGTGAGCTCGTCTGCCTCGCTAAACAGGACGTTGTCCCTAAATGCATCGCCGTGGGTCAGGCCTATGGGTAACCCGTGTGCCTGGATGAGTTCGCACTGGGTGACGGCTTCATAGAGCAAAGACAGAGTGTCTCCCGACAACGCCCGTCGATGAGTTTCGATAGTTTTTGAAAGCCATCCCAAATCATACGGTTGGGACAGTGGAGAAGAAAAAGCGCTGGCAATTTGGTGAAACTGAGCAAGCACTGACCCTAGAAGATGGCAGTGCTGGGCTTTGGGCGTTTGAACGTGATGGCCCTGGATTTTCGTGCTGAGCATGACGGGACGAAGGTCGCCCGTGAGCACTCGGTTACCGTTGCGGCTCATGACCACCTCGGGGACTGGGAATCCATAGAAGCGAAGGTGCGTCATGAGTTGACTGATGCCCTGCGCTCTCCGTTCATCCGCGACCTCAACCAATGTCAGGACGTAAGCGGCTTCTTGACCGTACTGCGACAGCACAACGAAATAATTGGAATTTTCAATGCCGGTGCTGATGGGTGTGATACTGATGAGCCTGCCACGATCATACTGTGCGATCAGGGCTTCAATTCGCTCAATGGGCAGATCCGAATAAACCCCCATGGTTCACCACTCCATTAAGACCCAATTGGGATAAAGATGCTTAACTTCTGAGAGGTCAGAGAAGTGGGGTGTCCCGTCAGCGGGCACCATGTAATAGGGCCGACCACGATCGGGGACGACTTTGATCATGATCAAAATGCCGTTCTGCCGGTACTCAAAAATCCGTCCAAAATCAGGCTGTTCGATGATGGTAATGGTCTCCTCGCCATCATCGACGGACTCAGCAACAAGAGGGGCCTGCACGAGAAATGCAAGATACAGAATAGCGATTGAAACGGTGGTCTGAATCAAAGTATGGTGCCCGTCATGAGCGCTCAAAACGATTCAAAGTTTAACTTAATCCTGGTCGATGGATCATCCTACCTCTTTCGCGCCTACCACGCGCTGCCGCCTTTGACGAACAAGCAAGGCCATCCAACGGGTGCGATCAAGGGCGTGATCAGCATGATCAAACGGCTAGTCGAAGGGTTCCCAGCGGCCCAGGTGGTGGTGGTCTTTGATGCCAAGGGAAAGACCTTTAGAAACGACCTCTATG